>NZ_JBFPGY010000292.1:0-22248 GCF_041083715.1 Sphaerotilus sp. | reverse complement strand
CCCGCCACCTGCTCGCTCATCTTGACCAGCTTCTCGCCGATCAGCGCGCTGTTCGACGGGTTCAGCTGCATCAGGCGGCCTTCCTTCTTGACGCCCGAGTCGAACGAGATGACCTTGATGCCGCGCGACATCGCCTTCTTCAGCGACGGCACCAGCGCGTCCGGGTCGTTCGCCGAGATGACGATGGCCTTGACGTTCTGCGCGATCAGCGAGTTGATGATCTCGATCTGGCCTTCGGCGGTGGCCTTGGCGGGGCCGGTGTAGATGATCTCGACATCCTTGAGCTCCTTGGCGGCTTCGAGCGCACCCTGGTGGGCCGCGTCGAAGAAGCCGTTGCCCAGGCTCTTGACGACCAGGGCGATCTTGTCGGCGGCCATCGCCGGCGTGATCAGGCAGACCGACAGGGCGGCGGCGGCAATGAGCTTGAAACGGTGGGTCATGTTGTCTCCTCTTTCGCGGTGAACGCCGCACGGGCGCGGCGGTGGGTGAAACCTGGGAACTGCAGGGTCAGACGATGCCGCCCGAGCCGCCAGCGACGGCCGGACGGGCTTCGGCCATGCGCTGGCGGTAGCCGCTGGCACGGTAGGCGCCGACCGGGTCGATCGCGCCGCCCGCGTCCAGCCGCACGCGCTGCAGGATCGGCGTCACGTCGGTCTGGAAGCCGGCCTTGAGCAGGTGGGTCGCCGTCAGCGCGTCGCTTGTGTCCTGCGCGACGTCGAGCGCGGCGCGGTCCACCAGCAGCGCCTGGGCGTAGCTGCGCTGCACCTGCGCGGTGCTGGTCATCAGGCTCTCGATCGGGTCCGTGACGTTGTGGCTCTGGTCGAGCATGTAGGCCGGGTCGAACGCCACGCCCTCGTGCGCCGCAGCGACGAGTTCGTTGAACACGAGGAACAGCCGGTACGGCGACACCGAACCGGCATCCAGATCGTCATCGCCGTACTTGCTGTCGTTGAAGTGGAAGCCGGCGAGCTTGCCCGCGGCGATCAGGCGCGCCACGATCAGCTCGATGTTGACGTTCGGTGCGTGGTGGCCGAGGTCCACCAGGCACTGCGCCTTCGGGCCGAGGCTGCTGGCCGCGAGGTAGCTGCTGCCCCAGTCCTGGATCACCGTGCTGTAGAACGCCGGCTCGCAGATCTTGTGCTCCAGCATCATCCGCCAGTCGTCGGGCAGCGCGGCGTAGATCTCGCGGGCGCTGTCCAGGTAGCGGTCGAAGGCGCGGCGGAAATGCTGCTGGCCGGGGAAGTTGCTGCCGTCGCCGACCCACACCGTCAGCGCCTTGGAGCCGAGCTGCTGGCCGATGGCGATGCACTCGAGGTTGTGCGCCACGGCCTGCGCCCGGGTGGCAGCGTCGGTGTGCGTGAGGCTGCCGAACTTGTAGCTGTGCGCCTGGCCCTTCTGGTCGGAGAAGGTGTTGGAGTTCATCGCGTCGAACGCCAGACCGTGGCTGGCCGCCGCCTGGCGCAGCTCCGACCAGTCGCTGCACTTGTCCCAGGGGATGTGCAGCGAGACGGTCGGCGTGGCGCGGCCGAGCTGCTGGATCACGCCGCAGTCCTGCAGCTTGTCGAAGACGTGGCGCGGCTCGCCCTGGCCGGGGAAGCGAGCGAAGCGCGTGCCGCCGGTGCCCACACCCCAGCTCGGGATCGCCACGCCGAAGGCGGCGACCTGGGCACGGATGGTCTCGATGTCCACGCCGCGCCGGGCAAGTTGTTCCCCCAGGTGCGCGTAGTCGTTGGTCAGGTGGCGCAGCAGCGGCGCGTTGTGCGCGGCGATCACGCCGGGGTCGATCAGGGTGCTCATGGCGGTTCCTTGTCCGGAGGCTGCCGGGGTCAGCGCGTGAATCAACGCGTGAACGCGGCGAGGTTGCCCGCGTCCACGTTCAGGATGTTGCCGGTGCTCTTGGCGCTGAGGTGTTCGGCGGCGAAGAAGTAGGTGGCCTCGGCGATGTCTTCGGGGAAGACGCTGCGCTTGAGCATCGAGCGGTCGCGGTAGAAGGCTTCGAGGTCGCCCTCGTCGATCTTGTTGGCGGCGGCGCGTTCCTCGCTCCACTTGCCGGTCCAGATCTTCGAGCCGCGGATCACGGCGTCCGGGTTGACGACGTTCGAGCGGATGCCGAGCGGTGCGCCTTCGAGGGCGAAGCTGCGGCTGAGCTGGATCTCGGCGGCCTTGGCGGCGCAGTAGGCGGTGGCCTGGTTGCTGGCGACCATGCCGTTCTTGCTGGCGATCATCACCATGCTGCCGCCGGTGCCCTGGGCCTTCATCTGCTTGAAGGCCTCGCGGGCCACCAGGAAGTAGCCGGTGGCGAGGATCGCCTGGTTGCGGTTCCACAGTTCGAGCGTCGTCTCGTCGATCGGCGCCGCCGAGGCGATGCCGGCGTTGCTGACGAGGATGTCCACGCCGCCGAACTCGACCGCCGCCCGGTCGAACGCGGCGATCACGCTGGCCTCGCTCGTCACGTCGCAGCGCACGCCGCGCACAGGGTCCTGGCCGTGGGCCTTGGCCAGCCCGGCGCCGACCGAGTCGAGCGCTTCCTGGTCGATGTCGGCCAGCACCACGCAGGCACCTTCGGCCAGCATGCGCCTGGCGATCGCCTGGCCGATGCCGCCCGCGCCACCCGTGACGAGCGCCACCTTGCCGACCAGCGGCTTGGGGCGGGGCATGCGCTGCAGCTTGGCCTCTTCGAGCAGCCAGTATTCGATGTCGAAGGCTTCCTGCTCGGGCAGGCCGACGTACCGATCGACCGCGTTGGCTTCGCGCATCACGTTGATGGCGTTGACATAGAACTCGCCGGCGATGCGCGCCGTGGCCTTGTCCTTGGCGATCGTCACCATGCCGATGCGCGGCAGCAGGACCACCACCGGGTTCGGGTCGCGCAGGGCCGGGCTGGTCGGGCGCTTGCAACGCTCGTAGTAGGCGCTGTAGTCGGTGCGGTAGCCGGCGAGCAGGTCTTGCAGCGCGGTCCTGAGCGCGGCGCCGCCGAGGCGGTAGACGGCCTCCGGCACGATCAGCGGGCGGATCTTGGTGCGCAGGAAGTGGTCCGGGCAGGAGGTGCCGAGCGCGGCCAGCGGCTCCAGATCGGCCGAGTTGACGAACTCCAGCACCTCCGGCGCCGTGTTCAGGTGCAGCAGCTTGGGCGATCCTCCGGCGGACAGGCCGCGCAGCACCGGCAGCACGCGGGCCAGGGTCGCCTGCTGGTCGTCTGCGGCCAGTGTCTCGAAGCGGGTACCGCCGAAGACCTGCGCGTTGCGGGCCACGCGCTCCTGCGCCAGCCAGCCTTGCGCACGCTCGATCAGGTCCACCGTGTTCTCGTAGCAGGACCGGGCCGTGTCGCCCCAGCTGAACAACCCGTGGCCGCCGAGCACGATGCCGCGCAGGCCGGGATGGGCCGCGTCGTAGGCGGCGAGCTGCTGGCCCAGTTCGTACCCCGGCCGCAGCCACGGCATCCAGCCGACCGTGCCTTCGAAGACCTGGCGCGTGATCGCCTCGGAGTTCGCCATCGCGGCGATCGCGATCACCGCGTCGGGGTGCATGTGGTCCACATGCGCATAAGGCAGGGACGAGTGCAGCGGTGTGTCGATCGAGGCGGCGCGGCCGTTGAGGTTGAAGGTGCAGTGGGGCAGGTAGCCGACCATCTCGTCTTCATGGGCCGGGCCGCGGTACAGGCCCTTGAGCGCGCGCAGCTTGTCCATGTAGAGGGTGGAGAAACCGTCGAGCTTCATCGAGCCGACATCGCCACCCGAGCCCTTGACCCACAGCACCTCGACGGATGCGCCGGTGAGCGGATCGGTCTGCCAGAGCTTGGCCGACGTGTTGCCGCCGCCATAGTTGGTGATGCGCAGGTCGGAGCCCAGCAGGTTCGAGCGGTACAGCAGCAGGCCCGGCGCATCGAGCGTGGCAGCACGGGTGTCGTCCCAGCGCGGGAAGGAGGTGGTGGTGTTCATGGGACGTGAGCGTAGAGGCCAACCTCTTCAGGAGCAATTGATGCAATCTGATGGATGGCATCATGAATATCTTATGCTGCAGTGCTTCGCCCTGCCGAGCGTCGCCACCTGCCGCTGCGCGGGTCCGAGGTGCGGCCTCGACTGCGGGAAAGTCCTCAATGTCCAGCCCACACGATGAAGACACTCAACCTGCGCCACCTCCGTATCTTCGAGACCATCGCGAGCTGCGGCAGCTTCTCGCGCGCCGCCGAGCAGCTCGACATGAGCCAGCCCGCCGTGTCGATGCAGCTGCGCCAGCTGGAAACCGACCTCGGCACGGTGCTGTTCGAGCGCCCGCAACGCCAGCGGCTGACCGATGCCGGACAGGAATTGCTGCAGCACGCCCGCGTGCTGCTGGCGCAGGCCCGCGCGGCCGGAGAGGCCATGGCGACCTACGAGGCCACCTCCGGCCAGCCCGACCAGCGTGGTGCCCGTGGTCTGTTGCACCTGGGGGTGGTGTCCACGGCGCACTACTTCGCGCCACGCCTGCTCAGCGAGTTCCACCGCCGCCACCCCGAAGTCCGGCTCAAGCTCACGGTGGCCAAGCGCGGCGAGGTGCTGGCGATGCTGCAGGAGCACCGGCTGGACATCGCCATCACCGGGTACCCGCCCTCGGAGGCCGACCTGGAGGCCGCCAGCTTTGCCCACCACCCGCACTGCATCGTCGCCCACCCGGACCACCCGCTGGCACATCGGCGCGGGCTGGACTGGCCTGATCTGCGCGACGAGCACTTCATCTTCCGCGAGAGCGGCTCGGCCACGCGGCAGTTTCTGGAACACCTGCTGCAGTCGCAGTCGATTCAGGTGAAGCTCGGCATGGAGCTGGCCGGCAACGAGACGATCAAGCAGGCGGTGATGTGCGGCATGGGCATCAGTTTCCTGTCGGCGCATGCTTTCCAGGTCGAGCTGGGTGCCGGACTGATGGTGGTGCTCGACGTGAAGGGCATGCCCAAGCAGATCGACTGGTGCTTCGTGCAGCGCCGCGACACCGTGCTCACCGGGGTGAATGCCGCGTTCCGGCAGTTCGTGTTCGAGGAAGGCGCGGCGCTGGCGGCGTGCAGGGTCTGCTGATGGCCAGCGTGCTTGGACGGACACTGCGCCCGCCGGGCCGCTCGGTCCGGCAGGGCAGGGGGTGTCAGGAGGGGGTGGACAACGCCCCCAGCCGGTCGTCCTCCGACTGGAAATGCGATGCCGGCATCACCCGGACCGTCTCGGCCAGCCGCGGCACGAAGTCCATCTGGTCCAGCACATCGTGCTGCAGGTCGATGCCGGGGGCGATCTCGAACAGCTCGACGCCGCCTTCGGTCAGCCGGAAGCTGGCGCGCTCGGTCAGGTAGAGCGCCGTCTGGCCGCGTCGCAGCGCCTGCGGGCCGCTGAAGGTGACCTGCTCGACCTGTCGCACGAGCTTCTTCACGCTGCCGTGCTGCACGACGCGCATCTGTCCGTCGCCGGTGGCGAGCCGCACGCCCTTGGCCGCGAAGGTGCCGCAGAAGACGACCTTGCGGGCGTTCTGCGCGATGTCGATGAAACCGCCGGGCCCGACCGTCAGACCGCCCAGGCGCGAGACGTTGACGTTGCCCTGGGCATCGAACTCGCCGAAGCCGAGGAAGGCGATGTCCAGCCCGCCGCCGCCGTAGAAGTCGAACTGGGTCGGCGCGTCCAGCATCGCGCTGGCGTTGCGCGCGTAGCCGAAGAGCACGCCGTCGAGCAGGCTGCCGCCGTAGGTGCCGTGTTCGATGGTCTGGTAGATGCGGTCGAGTTCGCCGCGCCGCACGACCAGCTTGGCCACTGCATCCGGAATGCCGACGCCATAGTTCACCACCGCACCGGCCACCAGCTCGCAGGCTGCCCGCCGCGCCACCGCCTGCCGCTCGTTGAACGGATCGTCGTGCACTGCCTCGGGAGCAAGGCGCGCTGCACCGGTCAGCTCGCCGGACAGCGTCGCATCGAAGGGGAGGTCGTAGCTGGTGCGCTGGTCCGGATCGACCACGATCGCGTCGACCCACGCCGCCGGAATGCGCACTTCGCGGGCCTTGAGCGCGCCACGCGGCAGCCGCTCCCGGACCTGCACGATGACGCGCCCGCCGCTGTTGCGGGCGGCCAGCGCGATCGACTGCGCGTCGAGGTTGGCCGCCTCGTGCTCGAAGCTGATGTTGCCGTCCTCGTCCGCCGCGGACGCCCGCACCAGCGCGATGTGGACAGGGTAGGGCTTGTAGCGCAGGTACTCGCGGCCATCCAGCGTCATCACCTCGGCCAGATCGTCCTGTGCCGCCCCGTTCATGCGCCCGCCACCGTGCCGCGGGTCGCAGACGGTGCCGAGGCCGACGTGCGTGATCAGCCCCGGCTGGCCGGCCCCGATGGCTCGGAACAACTGCGACGACACGCCGCCCGGCAGGATGTAGGCCTCGATCTGGTTGTCCAGCGCCAGCTGCTGCATGCGTGGCGACCAGACCCAGTGCCCGCCGATCACGCGCTTCACCAGCCCTGCGTGGGCGAAGCAGTTCATGCCGCGGGTGGCCTTGTCGCCGATGCCCAGCGCGTGGACCACGGTGAGGTGGCGCGGTGCCCGGGTGGCGAGGAAGCGCCGCTCGACCGCCTGGAACAGCGTCGTGGCTTCCATCAACCCGCCACCGCCACCCATCAGCGCCACGGTGTCGCCGTCGCGGATGAGTGCCGCAGCCGCGTCGGCGGAAACGAATTTGTTCTTCTGCATGGCGCCCTCAGCGGTGGACATCGAACAGCGCCGCGCCCTTCTTCAGCACGCTCTTGGCGATCACCCCGCGGTGGATCTCCGAGGTGCCGTCGAAGATCCGGTAGATGCGGGCATCGCGGTAGTAGCGTTCGATCGGCAGTTCCTTGCAGAAGCCCATGCCGCCGAACACCTGCACCGCGCGGTCCACCACACGGCCGAGCATTTCGGCGGCGTGGACCTTGACCATCGCGATCTGCTCGCGGGCGTCGAAGCCCTGGTCGAGCATCCACGCCGCGTGGTAGACCATCCAGCGCGCCGCATTGATCTCGATGACGCTGTCGGCGATCTGCTGCTGGACCATCTGGAAGTCGCCGATGCGGGTGCCGAACTGCTGGCGCTCGCGGGCGTAGTCCACCAGCAGCTCGCAGACATGGCTGGCCTTGCCGACTGCGCGGGCGCCGACCTGCGCCAGCCGCACCACGTTGAGCGCGCCCATGGCCAGCTTGAAGCCCTGGCCTGCCTGGCCCAGCAGCGCGAGCGGCTCCAGCGGCACGTTGTCGAAGAAGAGTTCGACGTGCGGCGTGCCGCGCAGACCCATCATCTGCTGGTCCTTGCCGACCGTGAAACCAGGCAGTCCCTTGTCCACCATGAACATCGAGATTTCCTTCTCGCCGGTCTTGGCCGAGACCAGGAAGAAGTCGCTCCACAGGCCGTCGCTGATGAAGTGCTTGCTGCCGTTGAGCACCCAGCCCGTGTCGGTTGTCCTGGCGTGGGTGCGGATGCCGGCGGCGTCGGAGCCGGCGCCCGGCTCGGTGATGGCGATGGCGCAGGTGCGCTCGCCGGCCACGGTCGGCTTCAGCCAGCGTTCGACCTGCGCGCCCTGGCAATGCAGCAGCGGCTCGTAGACGTTGCCGAACGCACGGCGGATCAGGTAATCGCTGGTGTGGCCGAACTGTTCCTCGCACAGGATGCGGTCCAGGTTCGATAGCCCGCCGCCGCCCAGCGCCTCGGGCATGTTCAGCGCGTACAGACCCAGCGCCTTGGCTTTCTCATGCACCGCGCGGGCCCTCGCTTCGTCGAGCTGGCCTTCCTGTTCCAGCGCATTTTCCAGCGGCTTGAGTTCTTCCCGGACGAAACGGCGCACCGTCTCGATCAGCATCTTCTGTTCGTCTTGCAGGTCGAATTGCATGGGGGAGGTCGCGCGCAGGGCGCTGGGCAGCGGTGAAGGTGCTGAATTCTGGAATACAATTCAACAATTGGCAAACGTTCCAATGTATTCCGTTGGACCAAGCCGGTAAGCTCGCAGCCTTCCTGAAGGAGACCCTGCATGTCCAGCGTGATGGCACGAACCCTGGCAATCCTCGAACGGTTGGCGAACGACGTGAACGGCGTCCCGCTGGCGACGCTGGCCGACGAACTCGACATGCCGCGCAGCGGCGCGCACCGCCTGCTCACGGAGCTGTGCGAACACGGCTACGTGCGCCAGTCGCGCGAGCGCGGCACCTACATGCTCACGACCCGGCTGGTGTCGCTGGGCCTGAATTTCCTGAAGACGGCCGGCGTGGTGGACATCTGCCAGCCCGTGCTCGACCGGCTGGCCGAGTCCTGCGGCGAGCTGGTGCGGCTGGCGGTGGTCGATGTGGACCACATCACCTGGGTCGGGCTGTCGCAGGGCGCCCGCTCGGGGCTGCGCTACGACCCGGACATGGGCATCGATGCCCGGCTGTCCTGCACCTCGTCCGGCTTCGCCTGGCTGTCCACGCTGGACGAGGACGACGCCATCGCACTGGTCAGCCGCCAGGGCATTGCCTCGGCGGCCGAGTACGGCCCGAACGCGCCCGGCTCGGTGCAGGCGGTGCTGGAACAGGTGGCGCTGGCACGCCAGCGCGGCTACGGCACCGGCATCGAAACCTACGCCCGCGGCCTGAGCGCCATCTCTGCCGCCATCCGGCCCAACGGGCGCGATGCGGTGGGTGTGCTGGCCATCTCCGGCCCGACGGTGCGCCTGGGCGAGGCCCGTCTGCACACGCTTGCACCCGACCTGATCGCCGCCGCTGCCGACATTGCCGCCGTCAGCTCGGCCTCGCCACTGTTCGACCGGGCCCATGCCCGACCCGATCCACGACCCTGACGGAGCCGCTGCCGATGTCCACCCCGCCACTGCATCCCCGCTACTCGCTGGCGCAACTGATGGCGATCTCGCATTCGCCGCCCCGGATGGTGCAGCTGGCGGCCGACACCGGCTGCGCCGCCGCGGGCATCCGCCTGCTGCCGGCCGCGCCGGGCGGGCCGAGCTACCCGCTGATGGACGATCCGGCGATGCTGCGCGAGACGCTGGCCCGCATGGCCGGCACGGGGGTGCGGATCCTGGATCTGGAAGTCGTGCGGCTGGACACGGACTTCCGCGTGGCCGATTTCCTGCCCTTTCTGGACGTGGGCGCCCGGTTGCAGGCGCGCCATGTGCTCGTGGCTGGCGACGATCCGGACGAGGCCCGTCTGACCGCGTCCTTCGCCGCTTTCTGCGAGGCCGCGCAGTCCTTCGGGCTGACGGCCGAGCTGGAATGCATGCCCTGGACCGCCGTGCCCGATGTGCGCAGCGCCCACCGCATCGTCGCCGCGGCGGCCCACCCTGGCGGAGGCGTGCTGGTGGACGCGCTCCACTTCGGTCGCTCGGCCAGCACGCTGGCCGATGTCGCGGCGCTGCCGCGTCCGTGGCTGCGCTACGCCCAGATCTGCGACGGCGCCGTGCCCGGGCCGGACAGCGTGGCCGGGCTGGTCCATGACGCCCGCTGCGAGCGCCTGCTGCCGGGCGAAGGCGGAATCGACCTGCGCGGTCTGTTTGCGGCGCTGCCGTCGGACCTGATGGTCAGCATCGAAGTGCCCAGCCAGACCCGGGCACCGGTGATCGGCTACACCGCGTGGGCACGGCAGGCCATTGCCGCCACGCAGCAGATCCTGGGTCTGGACCCTTGATCGATCGATGGTGGAATTGAATTCCACTGTGTCGATTTTGACCGTATCATTGCGTCACTCGAAAAATGGAATTGAATTCCACTTTGATTGCTGCAATGACATCCACACTGGCTGCACAGACTGATGACCCCGACCTTGTCGTGATCGGCGCCGGGGGGGCAGGCATGGCCTGCGCCCTGTTCGGTGCCCTCCAGGGCCTGCGGGTGCTGCTGCTGGAGAGCACGGAATACGTTGGCGGCACGACAGCATTTTCGGCGGGTACCGTCTGGGTGCCGAACTCCGCCCACGCCGCGGAGGTGGGTGCGCAGGACAGCCCTGCCCAGGCTGCCGCCTATCTGAACCACGTCGTCGGTCCCCATGGCCACCCGGCGCTGCGCGACGCCTTCCTGCGCCACGGTCCGCAGGCGCTGGCGTTGCTGGAAGCACAGTCGCAGGTGCGGCTGCGGGCCTATGCGCGCCATCCCGATTACGAGTCCGACGTCGAAGGTGCCACGCTGGCGGGCCGGGCGCTGGAGCCGTTGCCCTTCGACGGTCGCCAGCTCGGGCGCCACTTTGCGCTGGTGCGCCCGCCGATCCCGGAGTTCACCGTGCTCGGCGGGATGATGGTGGACCGCACCGACATCCAGCACCTGCTGGCGATGAAGCGCTCGCTCCCGTCGCTGCGCCACGGCCTGGGCCTGATCGCCCGACACGCCGTCGACCGCCTGCGCCATCCGCGCGGCACCCGGCTGGTCATGGGCAACGCGCTGGTGGGACGGCTGCTGGCCTCGCTGGTGGAGCGCGGTGTGCCGATCTGGACGCAGGCGCGGGTCGAGCGGTTCGTCATCGACGGCGGGGTCGTCATCGGCGTCGAGGTGACCCACGCGGGACAGACCCGTCGCGTGCTGGCCCGCTCCGGGGTGGTGCTGGCCTCTGGCGGGTTCAACCGGCATCCGCAACTGCGCGCCCGCCTGCTGCCGGCCGGCGAAACCCACACTCCCGGCGCGCCAGGCCACACGGGGGAAGCGCTGTCGCTGGCCCTGGCCGCGGGTGCCCGGCTGGGGCAGGGCCATCTGGACAGCGCGTTCTGGGCACCGGTCTCGGTGCGCCAGCGGGCCGATGGCAGCCGGGCGGTGTTCCCGCACTTCGTGCTGGACCGCGCCAAGCCGGGCACGGTCGTGGTCAACCAGGCGGGCGAGCGCTTTGTCAACGAATCCACCTCCTACCACCGTTTCGGCCGTGCGATGTTCCAGTCCGACCTGCGCAGTCCGAGCATCCCTGCCTACCTGATCGCCGATGCGCGGGCGCTGCAGGCCTATGGTCTGGGCATGGTGCGTCCGGGCGCGGGAAGCCGTGGCCTGCAGCCCTTTCTCAATGATGGCTATCTGGTCACCGGCCGCACGCTCGGCGAACTGGCCGGCCGCCTGGGCATCGACGCCGCCGGACTGGTCCGCACCGTGGCCCGCCTGAACGACCACGCCCGCACCGGAGAAGACCCCGATTTCGGCCGTGGCCGCACCGCCTACCAGCGCCATCTCGGCGATCCCGTGTGCGCGCCCAATCCCAACCTCGGTCCGATCGAGACCGCGCCGTTCTACGCCGTGCGGCTCTACCCTGGCGACATCGGCGCCGCCACTGGCCTGCAGACCGACGCGGACGCCCGCGTGCTCGACGGCCAGGGCCAGCCGATGCCCGGGCTGTACGCCGTCGGCAACGACATGCAATCCGTCATGGGCGGCACCTACCCGGGGCCTGGCATCACGCTCGGTCCGGGCCTCACCTTCGCCTACCTCGCCGCGCGCCATGCCGCGGCCCGACTTGCTCCGCACACCGCCCCATGAACGCTCCGTTTCCTCTCAGCGGCGCCACACGCGTCATTGCCATCGTCGGCGACCCGATCGCCCAGGTGAAATCCCCCGCCGGCGTCACCGCCAGCCTGCAGGCCCTCGGCCGCAATGCCGTGGTCGTGCCGGCCCATGTCGCTCCCGGCGATCTGGCCGACTATGTGCGCGGCATGGGTCGGGCGCGCAATGTGGACGGGTTGATCATCACCGTGCCGCACAAGTTCGCCGCGTTCGACCTGTGCGGCACCGTCACCGAGCGCGCGCGCTTTCTTGGCGCCGTCAACACGCTGCGCCGCAACGTGGACGGCTCCTGGCACGGGGACATGTGCGACGGCATCGGCTTCGTGCGGGCGATCCAGCGCGAGGGCTGCGTGCTGGACGGCGCCCGCGTGCTGCTGGTCGGTGCCGGTGGTGCGGGCTGCGCCATCGGACAGGCGATGCTCGAAGCCGGTGCGGCCGAGCTGGCCGTGCACGACGCCGACGTGTCCCGGCGCGACGCGCTGGTCGGTCGGCTCGGAGCCCGTGCCCGTGTCGGCAGCGATGACCCGAGCGGCTTCGACGTGGTGGTCAACGCTTCATGGTGCGGCATGCGGGCGGACGATCCATGGCCGGTGCAGGTGCAGCGCCTCGCTGTGGACATGTTCGTCGGCGACGTCATCACCGCACCCGCCGTCACGCCGCTGGTGCAGGCCGCGCGCGACCTCGGCTGCCGCACGCAGGTCGGTGGGGGCATGTTCGCCGCGGTGTGCGAGCTGATGGTCGAATTCCTCGTTGCCGAGGGGCCGCTGGCGTGACCTCTCCAGCCCCGGCAACGCACTGCGACCTGCTGGTGGTCGGCTCCGGCGCAGGCGGGCTGTCGGCGGCGGTGACGGCGGCCGAGCTGGGCCTGCGCGTGGTCGTGGTCGAAAAGGCCCCGGTCTACGGTGGCACGACTGCCTGGTCCGGCGGCTGGATGTGGATCCCGCGCAATCCGCTGGCCGTGGAAGCGGGCATCCGCGAAGACATCGACGCGCCGCGCCGCTACCTGCGCCACGAACTGGGCGACCAGTACGACCCGGACCGCATCGACGCCTTCCTGCACCACGGTCCGCGCATGGTCGAATTTTTCCGCGACCGCACGGCGCTGCAGTTCATCGACGGCAACGGCATGCCCGATTTCCATGGCGACACGCCCGGCGCTGCCCTGGGTGGTCGATCGGTGTGCGCCGCGCCGTTCGACGCACGGCAACTGGGTCCGCATCTGGCAGACCTGCGGCGGCCGCTGGATCTGGTCTCGCTGTGGGGCATGGGCATCGCGGCCGGGGCGGACCTGCGGCACTTCCTCCATGCCATGCAGGCCTGGCCGTCGCTGGTCCACGCCACCCGGCGTGTCACGCGGCATCTCCTGGACCTGGTGCTGTACCGCCGCGGCATGCACCTCGTCGCCGGCAACGCGCTGGTGGCGCGGCTGGCGAAATCGGCGCTGGACCGGCGGGTGGACCTGCGGGTGTGCTCTCCCGTGCTGCGCCTGCTCGAAGAGGGTGGGCGGGTGGTCGGCGCCGTGGTGGGGTCCGTGCAGGGGCGCGAGACCGAGGTCCGCGCCGAGCGGGGGGTCGTGCTGGCCTGCGGCGGCTTTCCGCACGATCGCGAACGGAGGCGGGATCTGTTCCCGCACGCCCCCACTGGTCGAGAACACTGGTCTGCCGCACCGCCCGAGAACACCGGTGATGGCCTGCGCCTGGGTGAATCCGTCGGTGCGCACGTGCGCACCGACCTGCCGCACGCGGGTGCCTGGGCGCCGGTGTCGCTGGTGCCGCGGTCCGATGGCAGCACGGGGCACTTCCCGCACCTGATCGAGCGCGGCAAGCCGGGTCTGATCGCGGTGACGCGGGCCGGGCGGCGCTTCGTCAACGAGGCGGGGCCGTACCACGACTTCATGGCTGCGCTGTTTTCCGCGGTCGCGCCAGGGGAGCCGGTCCAGGCGTGGCTGGTGTGCGACCACCGCTTCATCCGCCGCTACGGACTCGGCCACGCCAAGCCAGCGCCGATGCCGCTGGGGCCGTCGCTGCGTTCGGGCTACCTGCAGCGCGGGCGGGACCTGGCCGCGCTAGCCATCGCCTGCGGCATCGATGCGGATGGGCTGCGGGCCGCGGTCGAGGCCTTCAACGTCGAGGCCCGCCACGGCCGCGATCCCGCCTTCGGCCGTGGATCGACTCCGTACAACCGCCTCCAGGGCGACGCCGCGCAGCAGCCGAACCCCTGCGTGGCGCCCATCGAACACGGACCGTTCTATGCCGTGCGCACCGTGCCCGGCAGTCTCGGCACCTTCGCCGGGCTGCGCACCGACGCCAGCGCCTGCGTGCTCGATGGCCGTGGCGCGCCGATCCCCGGCCTCTACGCCACCGGCAACGACATGGCCAGCGTCATGGGCGGGCGCTATCCCAGCGGCGGCATCACGCTCGGCCCGGCCATGACCTTCGGATTCATCGCCGGGCACCACGCGGCCGGCGTGTGCCTGCCCGATCTCCCCGATCTCTCCATGAAAGACCACTGACCCATGCACTACGAACTCGCCACCCTCACCATCCGGCTGGGCACCCTGAACGCCGCGGTCGCCGCCATCGATGCCTATGTCCACGCGCCGGAGGCCGTTGGCATGCTGATGGGCTGCTGGTTCTCGGACGTGGGGGCGCTCAACCAGATCGCCGTGCTGCGCCGCTTCGACGACCAGACCGCGCTCGACCAGGAACGCCAGCGTGGCCTGTTCAGTGCCAATCCCTTCGGCTGCAGCGAGTACCTGACGGCGCTGGACATGGCCAGCTACCGGGGCTTCCCGTGGATGGCGCCGATCGAGCCGGGCGCTTTCGGGCCGATCTACGAGATCCGCACCTACGAGTACAAGATCGGCGGCCTGCAGCCCACCATCGAGGCGTGGGAAGCGGCCATGCCTGCCCGTTCGGCGGTCTCGCCCTGTCTGGTGGCGATGTACGCGCTCGACGGCACACCGCGCTTCACGCACATCTGGCCGGCGGCCAGCCTCAACGACCGGTCGGCCGCACGTGCCGAGGCCGTCCGGCTGGGTGTGTGGCCCCCGAAGGGCGGGCCTGCCTGGCTGACCACGAACATGCGGTCCGACATGTTCCTGCCGACGGCGATCTCGCCTCTGAAGTGACTGGATCACCCGAGCACCTCTGATGGGTCCGGTCCTATTGTCGGCGGGGCGTACGCCCTCCAGAGGTCCAAATCCGCGGTGTCGCGGGTGGTGTCGGAACTGCAGAAACGGCTGGGCGTGCGGCTGCTGCAGCGCACCACACGGCGTCTCTCCCCGACCAGCGAGGGCGCGCTGTTCCACGAGCGCTGCAAGGACCTGCTGTCCGAGCTGACACAGCACACGCAGGCGAGGTCCTTGGCGAATTGCGGGTCAGCGCGCCGGTGTCCTTCGGGCTCATGCAGTTCGCGCCCTTGTGGCCCGCTTTCATGGCCCGGCATCCGCGCCTGGTGCTCGACGTGACGCTGGGCGATCGCCTGGTCGATCTGGCGGTGCGCATCGCCCACCTGCCCAGTTCGTCTCTGGTCAGCCGGCGGCTCGCCGTGACCCGGTCAGCGGGGACACGGCCTGCGTGGCGGCGCTTCAGCACCAGGGCCTGATCCTTCGGCCGTCGTTCTTCCTGGTCGGCGCGCACCTGGCGTCCGGGGAACTGGTTGAGGTGCTGCCCTGCTACCGCTCGGTCGCGCTGGGCATCTACGCGGTCTACCCCAGGCGCAAGCAGCTGGCCCCTCAGGTGCGCTGGCTGGTGGACTACCCGGCCGAGTCGTTCGCGGCGCCTGCCTGGCCGGAATGGTCGGTCTGAACACACGGGCAGACGGGTGGCAGTCGTCGCGAAACGGAACAACTTCAGACCTAGGGTAGGCACGGATTGGTGCCCTGGCCCCAGACGCACGTAATGTCTGGCACCTTCCTGACACCAAGGAGACAAGCCCATGACCTTCAAGACCACCTCCGCCAGTGCCGTGGCACTGGCCATGGCACTGCTGGCAGCGTCCGTCAGCGCCCAGACGCTCGCGGACCTGCGCAATGACGCGGCGACCCCGAACGACGTGACCACCTACGGCATGGGCTGGGGGCAGCAGCGACACAGCGCGCTGTCGCAGGTGACGCCGGCCAATGTCTCCAAGCTGGCGCCAGCGTGGAATCTGAGCCTGGACAGCTCCGCCAACGCTTCCACTCAGCCGCTGCTGATCAACGGCGTGATGTACATCGCGACGCACTCGCACACCATCGCGCTGGACCCGGTCACCGGCCGACAGAAGTGGAAGACGCCGATCGAGCTGCCCGCCGACATCAATGGCTACCTGTGCTGTGGCATCCAGTCGCGTGGCATGGCGGCGCTGGACGGCGTGCTCTACCGCACGACGCTGGACGCCCATGTCGTCGCGGTGAACATGGCCGATGGCAAGCAGCTCTGGAAGATCAAGGCTGCCGACTACAAGCAGGGTTACAGCATGACCCATGCCCCGCTGATCGCTGGTGACACGCTGATCACCGGCATCTCGGGTGGCGAGTACGGCACCCGCGGCTTCCTGGATGGCTGGGATCTCAAGACCGGTGCCCGCAAGTGGCACCGCTGGACCACCGCCACCGCGGGCGAGAAGGGGGCCGACACCTGGAAGCCCGGCGCAGCGGAAACCGGCGGCGGCCCCACCTGGCTCACGGGCACCTACGATCCGGATCTGGACCTGGTCTACTGGGGCGTGGGCAATGGCGCGCCCTGGAACGCGGCCATGCGCGGCGGCGATGCCCTCTACACCAACTCGGTACTGGCCCTGCGCCCCTCCACGGGCGAGGTCGCCTGGCACTACCAGTTCTCGCCGGCCGATCCGTTCGACTACGACGGGGTGAACGAACTGGTCATGGCCGACCTGCCGATCGGAGGCCAGTCGACCAAGGTGCTCATGCAGGCCAACCGCAATGGTTTCTTCTACGTGCTCGACCGCACCACGGGCAAGCTGCTGAAGGCCGATCAGTTCGCGCGCAAGGTCAACTGGGCCACCGGCATCGACATGAAGACCGGCCGCCCCATCGCCACCGCGATGACCGAGACCATCCGGAAGAATCCGGAAATGGCGGAAGCCGTGGAAGTCTGGCCGAGCGCCTACGGCGGCAAGAACTGGATGCCGATGAGCTTCGACCCGAAGCGCAAGCTGGCCTTCTTCAACACCGTCGATCTCGGCATGAAAGTGCGCTACACCAAGCAGGACCGACCGGGTGGCCCGAACTGGTGGCTGGGTCTGGAACTGGCCGGCTTTGTCGGACCCGCTGACGGCAACCGCGGTGCGCTGGTGGCCTGGGATCCGGCGAGCGGCAAGAAGGCGTGGGAGGTGCTGCTGAAGTCGCCGAACTGGGCCGGTGTGCTGACGACGGCGCCGGGCCTGGTGTTCACCGGCACCCAGACGGGCGAGTTCAAGGCGTTCGATGCCACGAACGGCCGCGAATTGTGGAGTTTCCAGACTGGCTCGGGCATCACCGGCCTGCCGATCACCTGGGAGAAGGATGGCCGCCAGTACATCACCGTCACCAGTGGCGCGGCCACGGTGTACGGTGCCCTGGCAGGAGATCCGGAGCTGGCCAATGTTCCTGCTGGCAGCTCGCTGTGGACCTTTGCACTGCCCCGATGAAACGGTTCGCCATCCTGGCTGCCGCCTTGGCGGCAGCCTTTCATGTTCAGGCCCAGGGCGTCATGCCGGCAGAGCCTTCGGCATCGGCACCGGTCTCGGTACCGATGCCCAGCGCTGAAGCCGGTCGGCGCGCGTACACCAGCACCTGCGCCCGCTGCCATGGCATCAACCTGGTCGCCACCAGCAGCGCCTACTTCGATTTACGCACCTTTCCCAGGGACGAGAAGGATCGCTTCCTGAATTCGGTGACGAACGGCAAGCGACAGATGCCGGCGTGGGGCGGGATCGTCAAGCCGGAGACCATCGAGTCCATCTGGCTTTACGTCGGCAGCGTCAACGGCTGGTGAAGGAGCGCATCGTGATGCCGAACTGTCGGGCCCCCCTTGCGAGGGCCCTGGCCGCAAAGGCCTGGCTGCGAGCAGCCCGCTTGGCAGACAGGAGTCTGCCCTTGATCCAGACCGCAGTGGGACGTTTGCTGGGCGCTGGGCGAAGGTCCGGTGGTGAGAGGCTAGGAAGTCACTGTCAACTTGTTGGTCGGAGCGGGAGAGCTCTGGCTGGTGCCCGACCTGCAAGGCGCAAAAATCCATCATCGACGGGCTGATGGGACAGCCCACCTACAAGGATGTGACCACCCTGGTCATCGACTTCGATGCCGACAAGCCGCTGCTCAAGCACTACAAGGTCGGCATGCAAAGCACGCTGATCGCCTACAAGGGTGACAAGGAGATTGGCCGCTCGGTCGGTGACACCACCAAGGCCGGTATCGAAGAGTTGGTGAAGAAGACGGTCCACTGAGCATGGACTTTGGCCTCGCCTCCTATGGGTTCGGTCTGCTGGCGGGGGGGCTCTCGACCCTCTCGCCCTGCGTGCTGCCCCTGTCCTACGCCCTCATCGGCACCAGCTTGGCCTGGGCCGGCGCGGCCTTGGGTTTTTGGACACCGGTCGCCACGGCGTCATGCCTGGGGTGGCCTGTGAGCCGTCCGACCATCGGGTCGCCGCCCAACCTTGACGGTGAATTTGCAGCTCCCGCGAACCCTCTTGCCACCTGAGCGTCTCTTGGTATTCGCGCGCCGGCAGTTCATTCAGGTCGCGGCGCACCAGCACGCACGGCCAGCTTCTTCGCGCGCATGCCGTCACATCGGCCTTGAGCAGCCGCTCGAAGGCTTCGTTGATGTCCTGGATGCGGATGACCTCGACGTCGGAATGGATGCCGTGCCGCACGCAGAAGTCCAGCATCTCCTGCGTCTCGGCGATGCCGCCGGTCAGCGAGCCGACCAGCGCCTTGCGGCTGAACAGCGTGACCTCCGCGCCCATGGCCTTGGCCAGCTTCAGGCCCAGGTGGCCCAGGCCCCCCAGTCCGACGATGGCGACCTGGCTGCCGGGCTGCACATTCCAGTGGCGCAGCGGCGAGTAGGTGGTGATGCCGGCGCACAGCAGTGGCGCGGCGCCGGCCAGGTCGAGTGCATCGGGTACCTTCAGCACAAAGTGCTCGGCCACGACGACCTTCTCGCTGTAGCCACCGTAGGTGCGTGTGCCATCGACTGGATCGTCGTGGTTGTAGGTGTAGGTGGCGCCGTTTTCGCAGTACTGCTCCCAGCCCTTGCCGCAGACCCTGCAGTGGCGGCATGAATCGACCAGGCAGCCCACGCCGACGCGGTCGCCGGCCTGGAAGCGTGTGACCTCGGGGCCGACCTCAATCACGCCCAATCGGCCAGTGGGCGGCGTAGCTTTTGACGCGATGGGTCCTCAGGGTGGTCAGCGGCCGACGCGGCCGGCCAGTGCAGCGGGGTAGCGCGCGCCTTCGATCGTGATGCCGGCCAGGGCCTGGGCGATGCGCTGCAGGTCCGCAGCATCGAGTTCGACGTCGGCGGCAGCCAGGTTCTCTTCCAGGCGGTGCGGTTTGGTCGTGCCCGGAATCGGCACGATCCACGGCTGGCGCGCCAGCAGCCACGCGAGTGCCACCTGCGCCAAGGTGATGCCCTTGGTCTGGGCGATGACGGTCAATGCGTCGATCAGGGCTTGGTTCGCCTGTCGCGCCTCGGGCGAGAAGCGCGGCACGACGTTGCGGAAGTCTTCCTTCGCGAACTCGGTCGCGGCACTGATCGCGCCGGTCAGGAAGCCCTTGCCCAGCGGGCTGAAGGGCACGAAGCCGATGCCCAGTTCCTCCAGCACCGGCAGGACCGCCTGCTCGGGCTCGCGCCACCACAAGGAGTATTCGCTTTGCAGCGCGGTGACGGGCTGCACCGCATGCGCGCGGCGGATCGACTCGACCCCCGCTTCGGACAGCCCGAAGTGGCGCACCTTGCCCTGGGCGATCAGGTCTTTCACCGCGCCGGCCACGTCTTCCATCGGCACGCTCGGGTCCACGCGGTGCTGGTAGAGCAGGTCGATGCGGTCGGTGCGCAGGCGGCGCAGTGACGTCTCGACCACCGCGCGGATGCGCTCGGGTCGGCTGTCCAGACCGCGGTTCACGTCGCCGTCCTTGAAGCCGAACTTGGTGGCGATCACCACCTGGTCGCGCACAGGGGCCAGGGCCTCGCCGACCATTTCCTCGTTCAGCGCGCCGTAGGCCTCGGCAGTGTCGAAGAAGGTGACGCCGCGCTCGACCGCCTGGCGGATGAGCTGCACGCCCGCCGCCCGGTCCACGCCGGGGCCGTAGCCGTAGCTCAGGCCCATGCAGCCCAGTCCTAGCGCTGAGACGGTGAGGCCGCTGCGGCCGAGTGGACGGGTTTTCATACTGATGATTCCTTGTCTTGGTTCCATGGTGAGAACTCTAGGCAGCGGAAGACTACATGACTAGACTGCTGGACCGACATGAAGTTATAAGCAAAGCTAATCAATGGCACGGTTCGATGATCTGGCTGCCTTCGCCGCCGTCGTGCGTTTGGGCAGCTTCACCCAAGCGGCTGCGCAGATGGGCGTGACCCAGTCGGCCCTGAGCCAGACCGTGCGCGCGCTGGAGCGCCGGCTCGACCTGAAGCTGCTGAACCGGACCACCCGCAGCGTATCGCCCACCGAGGCGGGAGAACGGCTCTACCGAACGGTGGGCCCACGCTTGGCGGACATCGAGGCCGAGCTGGCGGTGCTCGGCGAGCTGCGTGGCAAGCCGGCCGGCACCATCCGCATCACGGCCACGGAGCATGCCGTGCGGACACTGCTCTGGCCCAGGCTGCTGCCGTGGCTGCCGAAGTACCCGGACATCAAGGTCGAGATCAGCAGCGACAACCGCTTCATCGACATCGTGGCCGAGCGCTTCGACATCGGCGTGCGTCTGGGTGGCGATGTGGCCAAGGACATGATCGCGGTGCGCATCGCGCCGGACATGCGCCTGGTCGTGGTCGGCAGCCCAAGCTACTTCGAGCGCCATGCCCTGCCGCAAGCGCCGCAGGACCTCACCGAGCACGACTGCATCGGCCTGCGACTGCCCTCTCACGGCGGGTTGCTTCCGTGGGAGTTCAAGCAACGTGGCAAGAGCCTCAACGCGCACGTCACCGGGCGCCTGGTCTTCAATGCCAGCGACCTGGTCGTCGCTGCGACGTTGGGCGGACACGGCTTGGCGTGGGTTCCCGAAGATGCCGTCGGCGAGCACCTGGCCGCAGGGCGTCTGGTGTCTGTGCTGGACGACTGGTCGCAGATCTTTCCGGGCTACCACGCCTACTACGCCAGCCGCAGTGCGTCCCCCGCGCTGGGCCTGGTGGTCGAGGCCCTGCGTCAGGCGTCGGCGCAGCGAGGCGTCCCACAAACCTAAGCAGAAGCGGTCAGGTCATCCTGCCAACGCACCAGCACGGCGGCTTTGTGCCGCGAGCGTTTGTTCTGGAGGCCGCCAGGAATCTGCCCGGCAGATCCAGCCCACCGCCCGGGCGGTGGATTGACGCGCATCCGCGACGCAGCTCCCCAGAGGGTCAACCTGAGCACCCCTCAACTCGATGGGAGGCCATCATGGGACCCACTGTCAATGCCACTCATCGCGAGCTGTGGAACAAGGGCAAGATCGTCGGGCAGAGGGCGCCGCTCAAGCGAAGTGGGTGCAGTGACTGTCACGCGGCTTCGAGATGTAGGCCGGATGCGGCTACAAGGCGGTCAGTGCCCAAGCAACACCGGTTTACCGCTGTCGCTGAGCGACGTAGCCGTGCTCAAGCCGTCGGTGCCCGATGGAGTGGCAACCACTGGGCGATTAAGCTATGGGAATTGTTGTTGTCGAGGCCCGTGCCTTGACCCAGGAGCTGCTGCTTGGACGTACAGTCAATTTCTCGTGTGGTGATCACGTTGCTCACTGTCGCCTTCGTGAGCGGGCTTGTGATGGCGGCCATACGCTTCGGCAGCGACAGGCAATCACCGCCATGGCTGGCAAAACTGCATGGCTTCGCCGCAGTAGCCGCACTCACCTTGCTCACCTTCGGCTTGGTGAACCTCACGGCTTCAAAGGCGGCTTCGGTTGGTCTGGTTGCCCTGCTGGTCGCAGCTGGTACTGGTGTGGTGCTGAACCTGGGCTACCACTGGAGGCAGAAGCCGCTGCCCGAAGGGCTGGTCTTTGCCCACATGTCCATCGCATTCACAGGCTTTCTCGTCATCGGCGTGGTTCTCGTGTCGTTGCCAGCCTAGGTGTTCGGTCCCTGAAGGGCACTTCCAGAAACCGGCCCGGCAGTTCTGAACCCGGCCTGCGTCCGGACAATTCCAGCGCAGACGCGCAGTGGATGCCGGCGGCCACCCGCTGCCCCCGCCGTCGCGGTGCCCCGCGACGGGGTTTTACCCCTCACGCGGGCCGTGCGGACGCACCTGCGCTCAAGCCCCACCACACCAGCCTGCGCGCGTTGTAGGCCACGCACTGCAGCGTGATCGCCAGCGCATTGCGCGCCAGCGTCATCGCCCGCCCGCACTTGCCGCCCTGCTGGCTCAGCGCCGCGAACACATGCTCGACCCGTGCCCGCGTGCGGTTGATCGTCTTGTTGCGCTGCTTGAACCGAACCTTGGCCGTCTGCCCCGGCTTGGCGCGGCGTGCGATGCCGTCGGCCAGCCCGTGCTGCTGCAGCGTCTGACGGTTAGCCGCGCTGTCATAGCCCCGGTCAGCCAGCAGCCGCTTGCGCGTGTTCGCCACCTGCAGCACGTCGGGCAGTTGCTGTCCGTCGTC
>NZ_JBFPGY010000291.1:0-6887 GCF_041083715.1 Sphaerotilus sp. | reverse complement strand
GCGGCGTCGAAGCCTTCGTGGCCGCCCTGGGAGCCGCCGGCGAAGTAGGTGTACTTCGGCTTCTGGCCGTACATCTTCTGCGTCAGGAACTTGGCGACATCGACGGTCTTCTTGACCTGCCACTGGCCGAAGTTCATCAGCTCTTCCTGCTTCAGCGCGAAGCTGGAGTCGAACGGCGGCTTGCCGGCCGCGTCGTGGCCGGAGTCGCTGCCCAGCGTGACGTAGCCGCGTGCCAGCGGGGTCGGCACGTCGGCGGGTGCCATCGAGAAGGCATTCAGGCCGGTGACGACCGAGCCGTTGGTGCCGCCACCGCCGAACTGCAGCGCGCGCTGGTTCCACGACTTCGGCAGGTTCACCTGGAAGCGGATCGCCGAGGCGGTCGGGTCCAGCGGCCAGATGTTGCCGGTGACCATGCAGTAGTCACGGGCGGTGCTGGCCGAGTCGGTGTCGGTCACGTCGGCGGCGGTCAGCACGCTGGCGCCCGAGGACGGCAGGCCGATCGACGCGGCCGGGATGGTCAGCCCGACCAGGCTGGCGCAGGACAGCTTCTGAGCCACCGGCATCAGTGTGGTGTCGGTGGTGGTGGCGGCGATCGCCGTGGAATCGCCGCCACCGCAGGCGACGAGAGTCGCCGCCATCAGCGGCGTCAGGCACAGGGAAGGAGTGAGGCGAGCAGGACGCATGGAACGCATGGGATGTCTCCTGGGATGTTGAAATTGGTATGAAATCGGTGCTGCGCGCTGTGGGGCAGCGCTGTTATCCGCCGAAGGTGCGCACCAGCACCAGCGAGATCGACGGGAAGGCCAGCAGCGCGACGATGCGCAGCAGGTCCGAGGCGAGGAACGGCATCACGCCCTTGAAGGTCTCGGACAGCGGGACGTCCTTGGCCAGCCGGTTGATGATGTAGACGTTCATGCCGACGGGCGGATGCACCAGGCCGATCTCGACCACCATCAGCGCCAGGATGCCGAACCAGATGCTCTTGTCGGTCGGCGTCAGGCCGTGGAAGGGCAGGCCCATCACCACCGGGTAGAAAATGGGGATGGTCAGCAGGATCATCGCCAGCGAATCCATCACGCATCCCAGCAGGATGTAGATCACCAGGATCGCCACCAGCACCAGCATCGGCGACAGCCCGCTGCCCTGCACCCACGCCGCCAGCTCCACCGGCATCTGCGACAGCGCCAGCGCGCTGTTGAGCATGTCCGCGCCGAGCAGCACGACGAAGATCATCGCGGTGGCCTGCGCCGTGCCGAGTGCGCTGTCGAGCAGGCCGCGCAGCCGCATCCCGCCGCTGACGACCGCCAGGATGCCGCACGCTGCCGCACCGATGGCAGCAGCCTCGGTCGGGTTGGCCCAGCCGCCGTAGATGCCGACGATGACCACGGCGAACACGCCCAGCACCGGCGTCACCTGCAGCAGCGCCTTGATCCGCTGCGGCCAGGCGACGACCGGCCCGGCCGGTCCCATCTCGGGCCGCAGGCTGACCATCAGCCGGATCACCAGCATGTAGCCGACCATCGCGATCAGGCCCGGCAGCACCGCGGCCATGAACAGCTTGCCGATCGATTCCTGCGTGAGGATCGCGTAGATCACCAGCGGCACCGAGGGCGGAATCATGATGCCCAGCGTGCCTCCGGCGGCCAGCGCACCGGTGGACAGGCTGCCGGCATAGCCGAAGCGCTTGAGTTCGGGCAGGGCGACCTGGCCCATCGTCGCCGCAGTGGCCAGCGACGAGCCGCAGATCGCGCCGAAGCCCGCGCAGGCACCGATCGAGGCCATCGCGATGCCGCCGCGCCAGTGGCCCATGAAGGCTGCGACGAAGCGGAACAGCGCGGCACTCAGGCCACCGTGCGTGGCGAACTGGCCCATCAGCAGGAACAGCGGGATCACCACCAGGTCGTAGTTCGACAGCCGGGCGTAGGCGGTGTTCTTGAGCGTGTTGAGCAGCGGTGTCGTGTCACCGGTCAGGTAGGCATAGCCCCCGGCGCCGGTCACGAACATCGCGATGCCGATCGGCACGCGCAGCACCAGCAGGGCCATCAGCGCGGCAAAGATCAGGCCGCCGATTGCAATGCCGCTCATGGCTGGCCTCCCGCCGTGGCGTGATTCGCTTGACCGAGGTGGTGGGCGACCATGTAGAAGCCGGCCAGTGCCATGAGCACCAGCCCCGGCACCATCAGCGCCTGCGCGACCCACAGCGGCCAGCCCAGGATCATGCTGGTCTCCTCCGAGGCACGCACCGCGACGGCGCCAACCGTCGAGCGCCACGCGAGTACCGCGCCGACCAGCCCGGTCAGCAGCGAGCCCAGCGCGTCGAGTCGGTGCACGGTGGCGGGTCGGCACTTGGCGGTGAAGAAGTCCACCTTCACATCGCCGCCGGCCAGGTGGCAGTAGGCGAAGAAGGTGGCGCAGGCGAAGGCGGCGCACATCTGCAGCACTTCCACGTCACCGGGGACCGGTGCCGAGGCGACCTTGCGCCCGACGATGGAAGCGATGCTCATGCCCACCAGGGCGACGAAGACCAGCCCGCCCGCGACGGCGGCGGTCTTGCTCACGGCCAGCAATGTCTTGCCCGCAGGGCCGAAGTCGGCCCCCGGGCCGGCGTGGACCACGCCGGGTATCGGTTCTTGCATGAAAAGGACTCCGTGGCGTTCAGCGGACGCTGTAGCGGGTGATCAGCGCGCGGGCGCTGTCGAGCAGCTGCTGGCCGTTGGCGCCCTTGCCGTTCATGTCCGACACCCAGGCGTCGATCACGGGCTGGCCGGCCTTCTTCCAGTTCGCCAGCTCTTCTTTCGGGATCACGTTGGTCGTGTTGCGGACGGTGAGCTTCTTGCCTTCGGCGTCGGCGGCCAGGAAAGTCCTGCCGATCTGGCCGGACAGGGCCTGGCCGCTGTTGGCGTCGATCACCTTCTTCAGGTCGGCGGGCAGGCCGTCGTAGCGGGCCTTGTTCATCGCGAAGACGAAGGCCGAGGTGTAGAACGCAGGCTCGGCCGGATCGGTTTCCGTGTGGAACTTGACCAGTTCCTGGATCTTCACCGACGGCACCACCTCATAGGGCACCACCGCACCGTCGATGACGTTCTTGGACAGCGCCTCGCCCACGGCCGGCACCGGCATCGCCACCGGCGTCGCACCGAGCGCAGCCAGGAACCTGTTGGTCTGGCGGGTCGGCGCACGCAGCTTCAGGCCCTTGAAGTCGGCCATCGTGCGGATCGGCTTGTTCGTCAGGTGGAAGACGCCATCCCCGTGGACGTGGAAGGCCAGCGGGTGCACGTCCTTGAACTCGTTGGGGGCCTGCTGCTGCATGTAGTCCCACACCGCCTTGCTGGTGGCTTCGGGGCTCTGCATCATGAAGGGCAGCTCGAACACCTCGATGCGCGGGAAACGGCCCGGCGTGTAGCCCGGCAGCGTCCAGGCGATGTCCACCACGCCGTCGCGCACCTGGTCGAACAGCTGCGGCGGCGTGCCGCCGAGCTGCATCGACGGGTAGATCTGGCACTTCATCTTCTGGTTCGATTCCCGGGCGATCTTGTCGCACCAGGGCTGGATGAACATGGTCTGTGCGTAGGCGCCGGCGGGCAGGAAGTGGTGGACCTTGAGGGTCACCACGTCCTGGGCGGCGGCGGTGCCGGGGAGGCCGCACAGCACGGCGGCGGCGGCCATCGTGGCCGAGAGGGCATGGCGAAGCGGGGCAGCGAGCGAAGCTGTCATGGGGATGTCTCCTGGGGGTGGGGGACCGCGGTTGCGTCCGTCGGGGCGTTCTGCGGTGTTCTTGATGCAGCGCAAATTGGTTCTGCGTGGCGGCAGTCTAGGAATCCGGCCCCAGCCGGAAAAGATGCGGCGGGCGTTCGCGCGATAACCAATCGTTATCATCCCGCCATGAAACTCACCACCCTCAATGCCCTCATCGCGGCGGTGGAAGAAGGCAGCCTGCGCGCGGCGGCGCGCCGCATCGGCGTGTCGCAGCCGGCACTGACCAAGATGGTGCGCGAGCTGGAACGCGAGCTGTCGGCCACGCTGCTGACCCGCTCCACCACGGGCGTCATTCCCACCACGCAGGGCAAGGTGCTCTACGAGCGGGCCTGCGTGGCGGTGCGCGAGCTGTCCGGGGCGGTCGAGGAGATCAGCCAGCTTGGCGGGCAGATGGTGGGCGAGCTGCGCATCGGCGCGGTGCCGCTGGCGGTGATGCTGCTGATCCCGGAGACGGTGCGCACCTTCAGCCGCGAGTTCCGCGACGTGCACCTGCAGATCCGCGAGGAGCTGTACATCGAGCAGCTCACCAATCTGCGCCGCGGCGATGTGGACATCGCGCTCGGGCCGATCCCGGACCACCTGCCGGCGGGCGAATTCCAGACCGAGGTGCTCACCTCGGTGACCATGGTGGTCGTGGTGCGGCGCGGCAGCCCGCTCGCCGAGGCGTGCTCGCTGGCCGAGCTGCGCGAGGCGCGCTGGGTCTATACCGGCATGTCGGGCGTGACCGGCTATGCGCGCCGGCTGTTCGAGCAGAACGGCCTGCAGCCGCCGCAGGTGGGGGCGACGGTGAATTCGACGCTCGGGCTGCTGTCCCTGATCGCCAGCGGCGACTACGTGGGGCTGATGCCGCGGCCGCTGGCGCTGCACCCGGCCGCTGCGCCCTTCCTGGCGATTCCGCCGCTGCAGGAGGGCGGGCTGGCGCTGACGGTCGGCGTGATCACGCGGGTGGACACCGCGCTCAAGCCGGTGATGCGCCACTTCATCGCCCACCTGCACCGGGCTGCGTACCAGCTCGGCCGGGCTGGCTGAATCTCGGAGAGTCAGATCTCCAGGTTGTCGATCAACCGGGTCGCGCCCAGCTTGGCCGCCGCCAGCGCCACCAGTGGCGTGCCCGCATCCAGATCGGCTTCGGTCGGCGCCAGCAGGTCGGTGCGGCGGCGCAGCGTCATGTAGTCGGGCTTCCAGTCGCGTGCGGCCATCGTGCCCATGGCCCTGGCTTCGATCGCGGCGACGTCACGCTCGCCGGCATGGACCGCCGCCTGCATCGCCTGCAGCGCCAGCGAGAGCTGCACCGCCTCGGCGCGCTCGGCCGCGCTCAGGTAGCCGTTGCGCGAGGACAGCGCCAGACCATCGTCCGCCCGCGCGGTGTCGCCCGCGACGATCCGCACCGGCATCGCGAACTGCTCGACCATGCGCCGGATCACCATCAGCTGCTGGTAGTCCTTGCGGCCGAACACGGCGACCTGCGGCTGCACGCACTGCAGCAGTTTCATCACCACGGTGCACACGCCCGTGAAGAAACCGGGCCGGAAATGGCCTTCGAGCAGGTCGGCCAGCACTGGATCGGGCACGACCCTGAAGGTCTGCGGCTCGGGGTACAGCCCGCGCTCGTCGGGCGCGAAGACGAGGTCGCAGCCAGCGCCTTCGAGCAGCTCGCAGTCGCGCGCCAGCGTGCGCGGGTAGCGGTCGAAGTCCTCGTTCGGGCCGAACTGCAGCCGGTTGACGAAGATGCTGGCGACGACCGGCACGCCCGGGCCGACGAGTGTGCGCGCCTGTCGGACCAGGCTCAGGTGGCCGTCGTGGAGGTTGCCCATCGTCGGCACGAAGGCCGGGCGGGGGGTGTCGGCCAGCGCAGCGCGCAGCTCGGCCAGTGTGTGGAGCACTCGCATGGGACAGGGATTCCGTGGTTCAGGCTGCTGCGTAGGCGTGGGCGACCGGATCGGGGAAGGAGCCGTCCTTCACGGCGGCGACGTAGCGGCGCAGCGCGTCCTCGATGCTGCCGCCTTCGGCCATGAAGTTGCGGACAAACCGGGGCAGCTTGCCACGGGTGACACCGAGCATGTCGTGCAGCACCAGCACCTGCCCCGCGGTGTCCGGGCCGGCGCCGATGCCGATGGTGATCATGCCGGGGTTGTCGGTCTGCACGGCTGCCGCGACCGACGAGGGCATCAGCTCCAGCACCATCATGGCCGCTCCGGCATCGGCCAGCTCCTTGGCGTGGCGGCGCAGCAGTGCGGCGCCGTCGGCATCGCGGCCCTGCACGCGGTAGCCGCCGAGGGCGTGCACGCTCTGCGGTGTCAGGCCCAGGTGCGCACACACCGGCACGCCGCGCTCCACCAGGAAGCGCACCATCTCGGCCGTCCAGCCACCGCCTTCGAGCTTGACCATCTGCGCGCCGGCCTGCATCAGTGCGGTGGCCGAGGCCATCGCCTGCGCCGGGCTTTGCTGGTAGCTGCCGAAGGGCAGGTCGGCCACCAGCCACGCCGCGCCGCCTTGCAGACCGCGGGCCACACACCGGGTGTGATAAACCATCTCGTCCAGCGAGACCGGAATGGTACTGCTGTGGCCCTGGAGCAACATGCCCAGCGAGTCGCCGACCAGCAGCGTGTCGAGGCCGGCTTCGTCCGCCAGACGGGCAAAGGTGGCGTCGTAGGCGGTCAGCATGGTGACCTGCTCCCCTCGTGCGTGCATCGCGCGCAGGGAGTGCAGCGTGGCGGGTTTGCGGCTGTTCGGGTTCGAGGTGGGCTGTGCGTGAGAACTCATCAGGGTCTCCATGCGAATTTTTTTCAGGTACGGACCCCCGCTTTGCAGAGGTCTGAGGCATTCTAGACAGCCTTGCTGCACCGCAGCAGTGATACTTTCAGACCGTGCCGAATGGCATCCACTGTCCCTCCTCTGCCCGATGTTCTCACCATGACCGTCGACAAGCCCTTTGCGCCCGCCTGCGACCGCAACCGCGAACCCATCCTTGCGGTGTTGAGGGCCTTGCTGGCCGACCGACACACGGTGCTGGAGGTGGGCAGCGGCACCGGGCAGCACGCGGTGTATTTTGCTGCAACGCTCCGACACCTGCGCTGGCAGACCTCCGACGTGCGCGCCAATCTGCCCGGCATCTGTCTGTGGCTGGCCGA
>NZ_JBFPGY010000290.1:0-22562 GCF_041083715.1 Sphaerotilus sp. | reverse complement strand
CCACTGTAGGGATGCGTCGGTTCGGTGCCCATTGGAGAACCAGCAAAACCGGTGTCGGAATCAGGATGACGCCCGCGTCGGCGATCCCCACCCATTCAGGGGGGTGGTGGCGACACCGGGATCGGTTTGATGCGCACGGCCCCAAGGACGCCAGCCACCAGCAGGCCAATGCCAGCCAGGGTCAATGCCTCCGGCCGGACGCCGCGCAGCAGCAACGCATAGGTCAGCGCCGAGAGCGTCTCGAAGACGATGAGCTGCCCCACCAGGGCTGTGGGCAGGCGCTGGCTGGCCTCGTTCCAGCAAAGTGTGCCGACCCAGGACGCCAGCAGCCCGACGGCGAGCATCAGCAGGATGTAGCGCTGCGGGGTCGCCCCGAATGGCATCGGTGGCCCGAGGTCGCTGCCGAACGCGCTCCAGAGCCAGAGCCCTCCATAGCCCGACACCGCCAGAGGCAGGGTCATCAGCCCCTGCGCCGTGGCCCAGGTGCGCGGATTGCGGTCCGCATGCGCTCGGAGCCAGTCGGCATTGCGCATCGGATACCAGGTCCAGCACGCCACGGCGCCTGCCGCCAGCAACAAGCCCGTGCCGTAGTGCATGAGGTCAAAATCGGCCTGTGCCCGCAGGTGCTGCAGTTCCACATGGTTCACGCAGGCGAGACCGGTGGCGATCAGGCCCAGCGAGGGCAGCAGCTTCAGCCAGGGCAGTCGTCCGTCGCGCTGCGCGTCGCGCAGGTTCGAGCTGATCGCGATCACCACTGGCAGCGTGCCGATGACCATCGTCGGCAGCGGCCCGCCCGCGCGCTGGATGGCTGCGGCCAGGCACAGGTAGTAGAGGAAGTTCCCGATCGCCGAGAGCTTGAGTGCCTCCAGCCAGTCCGCTGCGGCGAACTCGCGCAGCCGTGCCCGGTCGAGCCAGCCCAGCGGCAGCGCCACCAGCCCGAAGGCCAGATAGCGCCCGCAGGTCAGCAGTGCGGCCGAATACTGCGGCAGCAGCAGCGGCGCGACGAACACCAGCCCCCAGACAAGCCCTGCCAGCCAGGCGAAAGCGACTCCCAGCGCCATGTGGTGCGGTGCCGGCGCTCAGATCACTGCTTCACACAGTCGACGTAGTAGCGGTGCTGACCGCCACCGATCTCCTCTTCCACCAGGCCATGCACGTCGGTGTGGAAGCCCGGGAAGCGGTCGTTGAACTTGCGTGTGAAGCGCAGGTAGTCACAGATCTTCTTGTTGAAGCGCTCCCCCGGAATCAGCAGCGGGATGCCCGGCGGATACGGCGTCAGCAGCGAGGTCGTGATGCGGCCTTCGAGCTGGTCGATCTCCACGCGCTCGGTCTTGCGGTGGGCGATGTAGGCGTAGGCCTCGCTCGGTTTCATGGCCGGGTGCAGGTCCGACAGGTACATCTCGGTCGTCAGCCGCGCGATGTCACCTTCCGCGTAGGCCTCGTGGATCTGCTGGCACAGGTCGCGCAGGCCCATGCGTTCGTACATCGGGTACTTCGTCGCGAATTCGGGCAGGACACGCCAGATCGGCTGGTTGCGGTCGTAGTCGTCCTTGAACTGCTGCAGCGCGGTCAGCAGCGTGTTCCAGCGGCCCTTGGTGATGCCGATGGTGAACAGGATGAAGAAGGAGTAGAGACCGGTCTTCTCGACCACCACACCGTGTTCGGCCAGGAACTTGGTGACGATCGAGGCCGGGATGCCCGTCTTGTCGAACGAGCCGGACATGTTCAGTCCGGGCGTGATGATGGTCGACTTGATCGGGTCGAGCATGTTGAAGCCTGGCGCCAGATCGCCGAAGCCGTGCCACGTCTCGTTGGCTTCCAGGATCCAGTCATCCGAATGGCCCATGCCGTCGGCGGCCAGCGCCTCCGGGCCCCAGACCTTGAACCACCAGTCCAGACCGAACTCGTCCTCGACCTTGCGCATGGCACGGCGGAAGTCCAGCGCTTCCTTGATGCTTTCCTCGACCAGCGCCGTGCCACCCGGGGGCTCCATCATGGCCGCGGCGACGTCGCACGAGGCGATGATCGCGTACTGCGGGCTGGTGGAGCTGTGCATCAGGTAGGCCTCGTTGAAGAGGTGGCGGTCGAGCTTCTGCTCCTGCGCATCCTGCACCAACACCTGCGAGGCCTGGCTGATGCCGGCCAGCAGCTTGTGGGTCGACTGCGTGGCGTAGACCATCGCCTGCTTCGGACGCGCGCGGTTCTTGCCCATCGCGTGGTAGGAGCCGTAGAACCGGTGGAACGCGGCGTGCGGCAGCCAGGCTTCGTCGAAGTGCAGCGTGTCGATCCAGCCGTCGAGCATGCCCTTGATGGTCTCGGTGTTGTAGAGCACACCGTCGTAGGTGCTCTGCGTCAGCGTCATGATGCGGGGCTTGACCGCCTTGGCATCGATGCCGGCCAGCAGCGGATTGCGCGCGATCTTGGCCTCGATGGCCTCGCGGGTGAACTCGCTCTGCGGGATCGGGCCGATGATGCCGTAGTGGTTGCGCGTCGGCGTCATGAAGACGGGGATCGCGCCGGTCATGATGATCGCGTGCAGGATCGACTTGTGGCAGTTGCGGTCCACGACCACCACGTCGTCCGGGGCCACCGTGTGGTGCCACACCATCTTGTTGGAGGTGGACGTGCCGTTGGTGACGAAGAAGCAGTGGTCGGCGTTGAAGATGCGCGCCGCGTTCTTCTCGCTGGCGGCCACCGGACCGGTGTGGTCGAGCAGCTGGCCGAGTTCTTCCACCGCGTTGCACACGTCCGCGCGCAGCATGTTCTCGCCGAAGAACTGGTGGAACATCTGGCCCACGGGGCTCTTCAGGAAGGCGACGCCGCCGGAGTGGCCGGGGCAGTGCCAGGAGTACGAGCCGTCCTGCGCGTAGTCCATCAGCTCCTTGAAGAACGGCGGTGCCAGTCCGTCGAGGTAGCTCTTGGCTTCGCGGATGATGTGGCGCGCCACGAATTCGGGCGTGTCCTCGAACATGTGGATGAAGCCGTGCAGTTCGCGCAGGATGCTGTTCGGGATGTGCTGCGAGGTGCGGGTCTCGCCGTAGATGTAGATCGGGATGTCCGTGTTGCGGAACCGGATCTCTTCGATGAATTTGCGCAGGTTCAGCACCGCCGGGTCCAGCTCGGGACCGGGGGTGAATTCCTCGTCGTCGATCGACAGGATGAAGGCGCTGGCGCGGCTCTGCTGCTGGGCGAACTGGCTCAGGTCGCCGTAGCTGGTGGCGCCCAGGACCTGGAATCCTTCCTTCTCGATCGCCTGCGCCAGTGCGCGGATGCCCAGACCGGAGGTGTTCTCCGAACGGTAGTCCTCATCGATGATGACGATGGGAAAGTTGAAACGCTGCATGCGGGCGACTCCGAGACCTGTGAACTGAACGATGGAAAACCGCGAAGTGTAGGGCCAGCCGGAGTCGCCGCCATGACGGCGCAGACGTCCGCGGCGTCAGACCAGCGGCACGCCCGTCTTGGAGGCGATTTCCTCCAGCGTCACGTCCGGCGCCATCTCCACCACCTGGAGCCCGCTGGGGGTCACGTCGAACACGCCGAGGTCCGTGATGATGCGGTCCACCACGCCGACGCCGGTCAGCGGCAGGGTGCAGGCGGGCAGGATCTTCAGGTCGACCGTGCCGTCCTTCTTCTTTGCCACGTGCTCCATCAGGACGATCACGCGCTTGACGCCGGCCACGAGGTCCATCGCACCGCCCATGCCCTTGACCATCTTGCCGGGGATCATCCAGTTCGCCAGATCGCCCTTGTCGGTGACCTGCATCGCGCCGAGGATGGACAGGTTGATCTTGCCGCCGCGGATCATCGCGAAGCTGTCGTGGCTGCCGAAGATCGACGAGCCCTTCATCGTGGTGACGGTCTGCTTGCCGGCGTTGATCAGGTCGGCGTCCACCTCGTCTTCATAGGGGAACGGGCCGATGCCGAGCATGCCGTTCTCGCTCTGCAGCCAGACTTCGACGTGGTCGGGCACGTGGTTGGCCACCAGCGTGGGAATGCCGATGCCGAGGTTGACGTAGAAGCCGTCCTGCAGCTCCTGGGCCGCGCGAGCGGCCATCTGGTCTTGCGTCCATGCCATGGTACGGATCTCCTTGTGCTTACTTGCGGTCGCGGGTGGTGCGCTTCTCGATGCGCTTCTCGGGGGTCGCGTTGACCACGATGCGCTGCACGTAGATGCCCGGCAGGTGCACGTCGTCCGGAGCGATCGAGCCGGTCGGCACGAGGCGCTCGACTTCGACGATGCAGATCTTGCCGGCCATCGCGACGGCCGGGTTGAAGTTGCGGGCCGTCTTGTTGAAGCGCAGGTTGCCGGACATGTCGGCCACGTCGGCCTTGACCAGCGACACCTCGGGCAGCAGCGCGCGCTCCATCACGTAGGTCTCGCCGTCGAACTCGCGCAGCTCCTTGCCTTCGGCCACCAGCGTGCCCACACCGGTCTTGGTGAAGAACGCCGGGATGCCGGCGCCACCGGCGCGCAGCTTCTCGGCCAGTGTGCCCTGGGGCGTGAATTCGAGTTCGAGTTCGCCGGCCAGGTACTGGCGCTCGAACTCCTTGTTCTCGCCCACGTAGCTGGAGATCATCTTCTTGATCTGGCGCGTGTTGAGCAGCTTGCCCAGGCCGAAGCCGTCGACACCGGCGTTGTTGGAGATGGCGGTCAGGTTCTGCACGCCGCTGGCCGCCAGCGCATCGATCAGCGCCTCGGGAATGCCGCACAGGCCGAAACCACCCACCGCGATCAGCTGACCGTCACGGACGATGCCTTCGAGCGCGGCTGCGGCGCTCGGGTAAACCTTGTTCATGTGCTGAGTCTCCGCAAATTTCCGACGACGCACTGTAATACGTAACGCCTTACGTAGGGGGTACGTAGAATTGAGTAATGGTTGCCCTTGAACTCGACTACCGCATCGCCTTCGATCTGGCTCCGGTCGGACTCATCCTGTCGCGCCGTCGGCTGATGGTGGACTGCAACCAGCACGTGCTGGCGATGTTCGGCGCCACGCGCGAACAGCTCATTGGCCAGAGCTTCGAGGTGCTCTACCCCAGCCATGCCGAGTTCGAGCGCACAGGCGCACGCATCGCTGCCAGCCTGGATGTGACCGGACGCTATGCCGATGACCGGGTGATGAAGCGCCTGAGTGCGCCCGCAGGCCCGGAGGCGCTGTTCTGGTGCCACGTCTCTGGGCGTGCGCTCGACCCCACCGACCCACATGCGGCGGGCATCTGGTCCTTCGACGACCTCTCCGCCAAGCGCCAGATCAAGGCCGAGCTGACCCCGCGGGAACGCGAGATCGCTGCGCTGCTGGTGGAGGGCCTGACGAGCAAGCTGATCGGTCGGCGGCTGGGGATCAGCCCGCGCACGGTCGATGTCTACCGGGCGCGGCTGATGCGCAAGTACGAGGCGGCGACGACGCCGGAGCTGGTCAACAAGCTGCTCAGCACCTGAACAGCACCGCGCTCACTCGCTGTGACCATCGGTTCCGGGATCTGGCAGCGCGCGTCCGGACATGGCCTCGCGCCCCCGCTCCAGCGGCTTGCGGGGGATGCGGACCGGCACTGGAAACGGTGCCGCCGGTGACCGGCTTCGCGACTTGGGCCCCGGCACTTCGGCCCCCTTCGGCACCGAGAAGCCAGCACCCAGCACCCGCTTGGCCAGTTCGTAATAGCGCAGGCGATCGTCCCAGCCGGTGTAGCCGCCGTTGATGCGGCGGGTGATCTCGCGGTAGTCCGGCAGGTCAGCCAGGGCATTGAGCCCATTCGTGCGCCAGAACATGCCCGCCGCCGACAGGCCCACACCCGGTGTCGCGACCAGTTCCGGCTGTGCCACCAGATTCAGACCCAGCAGATCGCCATAGCGCTGGTAGTTGGCGCGGCCGGTGATCTGGATCGGTCCCCTGCCCTTGTAGCGCTTGCCGTCACCAGCCTGTGTGTTGCCGAGGCGGGTGGCGAGGTCGCTTGGCGGCTCATAGCGCTTCTGCTGCGCGGTGGGGCCCCAGAGTTCTTCCATGTACTTGAACTCGCCCGACTCGTGCGCCAGTTGCCCGAGGAAGGCGGCGGCACGCAGCCGGTTGCTGATCGTGTAGGCCTGCATCGTCTGGTTCAGCGCAGGCAGAAACAGCGCTCGGCGCGCGGTCGACATGGTGGGCATGATCGCCTTGAGTTGGGCGTCGGTCAGCATGGCGGTCTCCAATGGGTGGCGTACCGAGACACTGCGACCTTGCCTTGTCCGCCATGCCGGCGCAAGGGTCGCAGGCTCCACCGGACCGCATCGATTGGTTCTATTTCGTAACACCAAGGAGATCCCCATGAAAGCCGTGTTCATCACCGGCCACGGAGGCAACGAAGTGGTCACTGTCGGCGAGCGGCCGATGCCCGAACGCCGCCGCGGCGACGTGCTGGTGCGCATGAAGGCCGCCACGCTCAACCGCGTCGATCTCTACATGCGCGACAGCGGCGCTGGCATCACCCACCAGCTGCCCCAGACGATGGGGCTGGACGGCGCCGGCATCGTCGAAGAGGTGGACGCCGACGAGCCGCTGCTGACGCCCGGACAGCCTGTTGTGCTGCACCCCGGGCTGTCGTGCGGGCGCTGCGAGTTCTGTCTGCGCGGCCAGGGCGTGCTGTGCACCTCCGTTCGCTACCTGGGCGAACACCGCGACGGCACGCTGGCCGAGTTTGTCAGCCTGCCGGCCAGCAATGTCTTCCCCAAGCCCAAGGCACTCGACTGGGCCGAAGCCGCAGCGATCGGCGTCAACCACCTCACCGCCTGGCGGATGCTGTTCACCAGGGCACAGCTCCAGCCGTGGGAGACGGTGCTGATCTTCGGCGTCGGTGGCGGGGTGTCGCTGGCCGCCCTGCAACTGGTGAAGATGGCCGGCGCCACCGCGATCGTCACCTCGCGGGACGACGACAAGCTGCAGCGCGCGCTGGCGCTGGGCGCCGACCACGCGGTCAATGGCGCGCAGGAAGACATCGCCCGCCGTGTGCTGGCGCTGACCGGAGGACGCGGCGTGGATGTCGTGTTCGAGAATGTCGGGGCCGCGGTCTGGTCCAGCGCGATGAAATCGCTGGTGCGCGGCGGCCGCCTCGTCACCTGTGGGGCCACCACTGGCGACCAGCCCGGGGCCGATCTGCGCCGGCTGTTCATCCGCCAGCTGCAGGTCATGGGCTCGACGCTGGGCAACCTGAGCGAGTTCCGCGACCTGCTGCAGGTGTGCGAGCGCGGCCTGATCCGGCCGGTGATCGACCGCCGCTACGGACTGGACGATGCCCATGCCGCGCTGGACCGGCTGGAGTCCGGCGCGCAGTTCGGCAAGGTGGCGATCGAGATCGCCTGAGGCCCTGCTGCCCCAGGTTCGGCAAGTTCAGCGCATGTAGTGGCAGGTGTAGCCGTTCGGGTAGCGCACCAGGTAGTCCTGGTGGTCGTCCTCGCCGGGCCACCAGCGGCTGAACGGCGCGATCTGCGTCACGATCGACTGGCGCCACAGGCCGGACGCCTGCACCTGCTCCACCGCTGTCAGCGCCGCCGTCTCCTGCGCCGCACTGGTGAAGAAAATCGCCGAGCGGTACTGCGTGCCGCGGTCGTTGCCCTGGCGATTGAGCGTGGACGGGTCGTGCATCCGGAAGAAGTGGTGCACGAGCAGGTCCTCGAACGCCAGCACCGCCGGATCGAACACGATCTTCACCGCCTCGGCGTGGCCGGACTTCGAGTCGTGCGTGTCGTCGTAGCGCGGATTCTCCAGCCAGCCGCCGGTGTAGCCGACTTCCGTGTCGATCACGCCCGGAATGCGGCGCAGCAGGTCTTGCATGCCCCAGAAACAGCCGCCGGCCAGGTAGGCGGTTTCCAGCGGGCGGGCGGTGGTGGATGCCGAATCGGTCATGGTCGCAATCTCCTTGAGGACACCATCAGTCGGTGCACGGCCCGTGTTCTTACACCGCGGCCACCGGTGGTGTCGGCACAGGGGTTTTCGCGGCACCGCCGGTGAGCAGCGCGATCAGGTTGTCGGCGGCCAGGTTGGCCATGGCCAGCCGCGTCGGCAGGCTGGCGCTGGCGATGTGCGGGGTCAGCACGACGTTGGGCACCGCCAGCAACGCGGGATGCACGGACGGCTCGCCTTCGAACACATCGAGTGCGGCCGCCGCCAGCCGGTTCGACCGCAGCGCCATCGCCAGTGCGGCGTCGTCCACCACCCCACCGCGGGCGATGTTGGTCAGCGTCGCGGTCGGCTTCATCTGTGCCAGTTCGGCCGCGCCGATCAGGTGGTGCGACGCGGGGCCGTACGGCACGACGATGACCAGGTGGTCTGCCTCGGCCAGCAGGTCCGCCTGGTTCACCCAGCGGGCGCCGATCGGCGCTTCGGCCTCGGGCGCCAGCCGCGAGCGGTTGTGGTAGATCACGTTCATGCCGAAGCCGAGCGCGCCGCGCCGCGCGATCGCCTGCCCGATGCGGCCCATGCCGAGGATGCCGAGCGTGGTGCCGTGGATGTCCGCGCCGACGAAGAAGTCCGGCGCCCACCTGCTCCACGCGCCGCGGCGCAGGAAATGCTCGCTCTCGGTGATGCGCCGCGCGGCCGCCATCATCAGCGCGAAGCCGAAGTCGGCGGTCGTCTCGGTCAGGACGTCCGGCGCATTGGTCACCGTGATGCCCCGCGCATGGCAGGCTGCCACGTCGATGTTGTTGTAGCCGACCGCCATCGAGCACACGGCCTTCAGGTCCGGGCAGGCCGCGACCAGCGCAGCGTCGATTGGCTCGCCGGTCGTGACGAACACGCCTTGCTTGCCCTGCAGACGGGCCATCAGTTCTTCGCGGCTCCACAGCGTGTCGGCGTCGTTGGTCTCGACGTCGAAATGGACGGCCAGCCGCTCGGTGACCGAGGGAAACAGGCGGCGTGCGACGAGGACGGCGGGTCGGGTCATGTCAGCTTCTTTCAATGTCATTCAGCGGAACCAGAGGAAGGTCATCACGATGAACAGCGGCACGAGGATGCCGATGCTCCAGGCCATGTAGCCGAAGAAACTCGGCATCTGCACGCCCCGGTCTTCGGCGATGGCCTTGACCATCAGATTGGGCGCGTTGCCGATGTAGCTGTTGGCGCCCATGAAGACCGAACCGGCCGAGATGGCGGCCAGCACCGGCGCGAGCGTCGTCATCAGCACCTGCGGATCACCGCCCGCGAGGTTGAAGAAGACGAGGTAGGTTGGCGCGTTGTCCAGGAAGGACGACAGCAGGCCCGAGGCCCAGAAGTACATCGCGGGGATCGGCTGCCCGTGCGCACCGGTCACCAGCGACACGATCGGGGCAAACGCGCCGCCCATGCCCGCCTGGAGCATGGCCAGCACGGGCGTGATGGTCAGGAAGATGCCCGCGAAGAGCTTGGCGACTTCCTGCATCGGCGCCCAGTTGAACTGGTTCTTCTCGCGGGCGCTGGCCGGGGTCAGCTGGAGCGACAGCAACGTCACTGCCACCAGGGCACCGTCGCGCAGCACTTGCTCCAGTCCGACCGGTGTTCCCAGGAGGTCGAGCGTGGTGCCCGGCTTCCAGGTGCCGCTCATCAGCACCAGCCCGACGATGGCGAGCAGCAGCAGGCCATTGACGCCACCCTCGATGCCGAAGGTGTGGTCGTCTGGCGTCGGATCGGCACGGGTCACGCCCTCACGGCGGTAATACCAGGTGTCGATCGCGAAGAAGACCGCCAGCAGCGTGCCGACCAGGAACAGCGTTTCCGGGAAGATGTGGCCGACGGTCCAGAAGAATTCCACGCCCTTCAGGAAACCGAGGAACAGCGGCGGGTCGCCCAGCGGCGTCAGGGAGCCACCGGCATTGCTGACGATGAAGATGAAGAAGACCAGCACGTGCGCAGCGTGCCGGCGGTTGTCGTTGGCGCGGATCAGCGGGCGCACCATGAGCATCGAGGCACCGGTCGTGCCCATGAAACTCGCCAGCACCGCGCCGATCAGCATCAGCACGGCGTTGAAGCCTGGGCTGCCGTGGAAGTTGCCTCGGATGTAGATGCCGCCGGCCACCGTGTAGAGCGCAGTCAGCAGCACGATGAACGGCAGGTACTCCGCCACCAGCGCATGCACGAACGCATGGCCTGCAGGCTCCGGGCCATGCAGGGCGGCGAATGGCAGCAGAAAGGCGAGCGACCAGCCTGCGGCGATCTTGCCGTGGTGGTGGTGCCACACGCCAGGCGCCAGCAGCGGACACAGCGCGATCGACAGCAGGATGCCGGCGAAGGGCGCGCTCCACCATACCGACAGCGTCGCACCGTCGATCTCGGCCGCCTGGGACAGCAGCGGCGTGGTGCTCAACAGGGCAGCGACCGTCCAGCGCACAGATTTGCTCAGGTTCATGGGGACTTGACGGGTGACTTAGTCGTGGAATCTGGTGAATGCACTCACCGGCGCTCGCTCCGTGACCAGCGTGTTCTCCACGGCCTCCGGATCGGCGTGACCGAGCGCCATGCCGCAGACGACCATCTCCTGCGGGCCCAGGCCGAGGTGCTCGGCGATCAGGCGGTGGTACTGGGTGAAGGCGGCCTGCGGGCAGGTGTCGAGGCCGCGTCCGCGGGCGGCGACCATGATGTTTTCCAGGAACATGCCGTAGTCGAGCCACGAGCCCTGCTGCATCACGCGGTCGATGGTGAAGATCAGGCCGACCGGGGCGTCGAAGAAGGTGTAGTTGCGGCCGTGCTGGCGGTGCATGCCGGCCTTGTCGGTCTTCGCCAGCCCGAGCAGGCCGTACAGGTCCCAGCCGACCTTGCGGCGGCGGTCGATGTAGGGCGACTGCCACTGCGTCGGGTAGTAGGCGTATTCCTCGGTGTGGGTTGCGGCGATGGCCGGGTCGTTGTGCGCGGCCAGGATGCTGGCGCTGAGTGCGTCGCGGGAGGCGCCGGTCAGCACATGCACGTTCCAGGGCTGCGTGTTCGTGCCCGACGGTGCACGCGAGGCCACCCGCAGGATGTCCTCGATGGTCTCGCGTGGCACGGGCGTCGGCAGATAGGCGCGCAGCGAGCGGCGGGAGGTGATGGCGTCGTCCACGGCAGTGCGGCGCTGGTCGTCGGTGGGCATGGGTGGGCTTTCAGTTCCGGGTGTCGGTGTGGTGCACCGCATTATTTGCGCGATGCAACATGGCCGGCACCTCGGGTTTGCCGGGGTTGCCCGGGTTGCAGGCGCGCCAGGCGGTCAACGCCTCGCGGTAGGTCTGCAACTGCACGGCCACCGTGTCCTCGATGACACGGCCGTAGCCGCCGCCCATCGTCAACACGACCGGAATGCCGCGCGACCGGCAGGCGTCGAAGACACGCCGGTCCCGCTCGGCCATGCCGGCGGTGGTGATCTTCAGGCGGCCGAGGCGGTCGCCCTCATGCGGATCGGCTCCGGCCTGGTAGAAGACAAGACCCGGTGGCTGGTCTGCGTGGCGCTGCCAGAGCTGCTCCAGCGCGTCGTCGAGCGCCGCCAGATAGGGCGCGTCGGTGCAGCCGTCAGGTAGATCGACATCGAGGTCGCCCGCCACCTTGCGGAACGGGAAGTTTTTTGCGCCGTGCATCGACAGCGTGTAGACCGTGGGGTCGTCCTGGAAGATGGCGGCGGTGCCGTTGCCTTGGTGGACGTCCAGATCGATCACCGCGACCCGCAGCAACCGACGGTGGTGGCGGTGCCACTCGGCCTGCATCAACCGGGCGGCGACAGCCAGGTCGTTGAAGACGCAGTAACCGCTGCCGGTGTCGGCGCTCGCATGGTGGGTGCCGCCGGCCAGATTCGCGGCAACACCCTCCTGCAGCGCGTCCCGCGCCGCGCTGATCGTGGCGCCCACCGAGCGGCGTGCGCGCTCGGCCATGGCTGGCGACCAGGGAAATCCGATCTCGCGCTGCTGTGCCGCACTGAGCGTGCCGCGCAGCACCGCGTCCACATAACCCGGCGTGTGCACCAGGGCCAGTTCACCCTCGCTGGCGGGCCAGGCCTGCGAGAGGCAGACCTCGGGCAACTCGGCGGCGATCGCATCCCGCAGCAGACGGTATTTCTGCATTGGAAATCGGTGCCCGGGTGGCAGAGGCAGTACAAAATGATCGGCGTAGTAGGCGCGCATCGCGACATTGTGACCAACGCTTGATCCAGCCGCTTGGCGCCCCTATAGTCACATGTTGTTGCAGTGCAGCAATCAAACTGTCCGTGACTTGAACGTCGACCCACGTCCCCCGCCACTGGAGACTCACCATGCTGACCCCGGAACAATTCGCTGCCGCCAACAAGGCCAATCTGGACGCGCTGGTCGAACTCGCCCGCAAGAGCTTCGAGGGCGTCGAGAAGCTGGTCGAGCTGAATCTGCAGGCCGTGCGTGCTGCGATGGGCGACTCGGTGGAGCAGTCCAAGGCCTTGCTGGCCGCCAAGGACCCGCAGACACTGGCTGCGCTGCAGGCCGATCTGGTCCAGCCTGCGGCCGAAAAGGCCACCGCCTACGGCCGGCAGGTCTACGACATCGCCACCAGCACGCAGTCGGAGGTGTCGAAACTGGTCGAGTCGCAGATGGCGGTCGCACAGGAAAAGATCCTGGGGCTGGTGGATGCTGCGGTGAAGAATGCGCCGGCCGGTGGCGAGGAGTCGCTGGCCATGATCAAGCAGGCTGTCATTGCAGCCAATGGCGCGCTGGCCAATGTCCAGCAGGCCGCCAAGCAGGCGCTCAGCGTGGCCGAGGCCAATTTCGAGGCGATGAACCCAGCCGACCGAAAGAATTGAATTTGTTGATCTGCCGATTGAACTTTCGCCTGCGGCCCTGATCTCTGATGGTGCGTGCCACTCCACTCCGATGGGTACGCGACTGGTTGTCTCCTCGGTACCCTGCGAAAGAATGCTTTCCGGTACCTTCAATCCCGGTGGTGAACCCACCGGGTTTTTTTTGGGCAAAACTGGCCCCAACATCCACCGAGCCTGTCCATGCAATCCGTCCGTCTTGCCCTTCTCGCGCTGCTGTCCGCCTGCACATTCGCCACTGCGACCACCGCGAACGCCCAGATCGTCACCGTGAGCGCTCCCTGGGTGCGTGCCACCGCCGCAGAACAGAAGTCCACGGGCGCCTTCATGAAGCTGCAGGCCTCGGTGCCTGTGCGCCTGATCGAGATCCGGTCCAGCGTGGCCGGCGTTGTGGAACTCCATGAAATGGCGATGGACGGCGACATGATGCGCATGCGTGCGGTCACCGGACTGGATCTGCCGGCGGGCACGCCGGTCGAACTCAAGCCGGGCGGCTACCACGTCATGCTCATGGACCTGAAGCTGCCCATCAAGGCCGGCGACACCGTGCCGCTCACGCTGGTCGTCGAAAGCCGGGACAAGCAGCGCTCCACCGTCGAGGTCAAGGCCATCGCGCAGGCCATGGGTGCTGCAGGCGCGATGTCCGGCCACACGCATTGAGCGGATCCACGGTGAACGGACTTTGTCACTTAGAGGTTGCGACCTAATTAATGCTGCATTGCAGCATCGCTGCTTGCAATCCCTCGCGCACACTCTATACTGACGGAAATGCTGCAGCGCAGCAAAGCCGGATCCACCGGCATCCTCTTCCCACAAAAGGACTGCTCACCATGATCAATGCCGACCAATTCGCCGCCGCCGCCCAATCCAATCTGGACACCGCTGTCGCTCTGGGCCAGAAGGCCTTCGGTGGCGTGGAAAAGCTGGTGGAACTGAACCTGCAAACCGCCCGTGCCGCACTGGACGAGTCCGCTGCCAACGCCAAGGCCCTGCTGTCGGTCAAGGACGCACAAGGCTTCGCCGCCCTGCAATCCGGCGTGCTGCAGCCGGCCGCTGAAAAGGCCACCGCCTACAGCCGCCAGGTCTATGAAATCGCTGCTGCCACGCAAGCCGACATCAGCAAGCTGTTCGAAGGCCAGGTCGCTGCTTCGCAGCAGTCGGTGCAAGGTTTCGTGGAAGCCGCGCTGAAGAACGCACCCGCTGGCAGCGAAAGCGCCGTTGCGTTCATGAAGCAAGCCATGACCGCCAGCACCACCGCGATGGAATCGGCCCAGAAGGCAGCCAAGCAAGCCGTCAGCGCCGCTGAAGCCAACATCCAGTCGATCACCAAGGTTGTCTCCAAGACCGCCTGATTCTTCAGGTTGTCTTTGGTGCGGGGTCGGCAACGGCCCTTGTACCCCCGACCCGGCGCTGACCACGCTGGGTTTTTTTGTTTTCAGGGCCCTGTTCAGGCGTGCTTCAGACCGCGGCCCACCACGGCCGCTGACACGATCCCCAGGGCCAGCGCCGCTGCTGCGCCGTAGAAGATGGCCTGGGTCATGCCGTGGTCGAGCAAGACACCGAACACCGGAGCTGCCAGCGCAAAGCCTGCATCCAGCCCCGAATACACCGTGCCGTAGACCCGTCCGGTGGCGCCCGGCGGCGCAGCGCGTTTGATCAGCATGTCACGAGAGGGTCCGGCCAGTCCGGTGCCGAGACCGGCCAGCGCGGCCGCTGCGACCGACGCCATGCCGGACAGCCAGCCCGTGCCGGCCAGCAGCAGCAGCGCTGCGGACAAGGCCATCGCCATGGCGATCGTGCGCTCCAGACGCGCCACCCGTGGCACCAGAAAGCCGCCGATCACCATGCCCATCGCCCCGCACAGCATGTAGCCGGTCACCACGAAGGCCGTGGACGAGGCCGGAAGTCCGTACATCTTGCCCAGCGCAGGGCTCGCGAAACTCTGAATGGCGGACAAGGCGGCCGTCGTCCAGAAGAAAAACGAAAAGCACATCCACACCGAGGGCAGCCGCAGGAAGGCCATCGGATGTTCGTCGACCAGCGCAGGATCGGCCTTGGCGCCGGCACGCTGGTGGGACCAGGCGCCCTGCCGGTCGTCGATGGCGTCGCGGTTCAGGAACAGCAGACCGAGCACCACGGCCGCGACCAGCGCCGACCCCAGGTAGGCCGCTCGCCAGCCGCCGAACGACGAGGACAGCCCGATCAGGAACACCGGTGACACCGCCCAGCCCAGGTTGCCGCTGATGCCGTGGACCGAAAACGCATGCCCCAGCCGCTGCGGCGAGACACGCTTGTTCAGGATCGTGAAGTCCACCGGGTGGAACGGTGCATTGCCCAGCCCGGCCAGTGCCGCAGCCAGCATCAGCCCGCCATAGCCTTGCGCCATCGCACCTGCCAGCGAGGCCGCGATGAAACTGGTCATGGCCGCGTACAGCACCGGGCGTGCGCCGACCTTGTCCACCAGGAAGCCGGACAAGGCCTGCCCGATGCCCGAAATCACGAAGAACACGGTCACCAGCAACCCCAGTTCCGAATAGCTCAGCCCGAAGTCGCGGATGAACAGCGGGAACAGCGGCGGCAGCAGCAGGTGGTGGAAGTGCGAGGTGCCGTGGGCCAGCCCGATCAGGCCGATGGTGGAGACATCGCGGCGCGCCCGGGCGCGGTCTTCGTCGGCCGCGGCTGCAGCGTTCGAGGGCAAGGTGGTGGAGTGCATGCCGCCACTGTAGGGGACCACGTGGCGGCCGGGTTACGATAGAACGACATTCTCTGTCGCCATTCGGCCATCTCCATGCTTCCGCATCGCAGCATCGCCCCGCTCGATCCCCAACGCTATGCGCCGACTGCCGCCCGTCCCGTGCGTGGCAAATCGCGCCGCCTGGGGGCCGACACCCGCGTCGAGCCCCACAGCCATGCCTGGGCGCAGGTCGCGTTCTCCGCCACCGGCGTCACGCGGGTCACGGCCGACCACAGCACCTACCTGGTGCCGCCGTCGCGGGCGGTGTGGATTCCGCCGCAGGTGGTGCATGCCGTGACCGTGGTGCAGGACGCGGACATGCGCACGCTCTACGTTCACCAAGGCGTCGACCGCTGCGGCCCGGACGTGCCCGCCGCACAGGAGGCGGCCTGGCGCTGCTGCCGTGTCATCGAGGTGTCGTCGCTGTTGCGCGAGCTGGTGCAGCAACTCACCGAACTCGATCCCGACGCCGTGCCGGATGCCGCCGACCAGCAGCGCGAACGCTGCATCGGCACGCTGGTGCTGGATGAGCTGCGCCGTGCCCAGCCGCTGCCGCTGGGTGTGGCGCTGCCGCAGGACAAGCGGCTGCGGCGCCTCTGCGAAGCCGTGCTGGACGCGCCCACCCGCCACGCGACGCTGGACGCCTGGGCTGCTGAATCCGGGGCCAGCGCGCGCACGGTCGCTCGGCTGTTCCGGGAGGAGCTGGGCACCAGCTTCGTGCAGTGGCGCCACCAGGTGCTGCTGGCCCGGGCGCTGGCGCTGGCAGCGCGTGGCAAGCCGATGAGCCACATCGCCACCGAGCTGGGTTATGCCAGCCCGAGCGCGTTCACCGCGATGGTCACCCGCACCGTGGGCATGGCGCCGAGCCGGTTCTTCGGCGGTGAGGCGGCGGGCGCGACCGTGTCAAACCGCCGGTAGCACCAGGCGCACGCACAGCCCGCCCAGTGCGCCGGAGGTTTCCAGCCGCAGCGAACCGCCCTGCCATTGCGCCAGGTCGTGGACGATCGCCAATCCGAGCCCCGAGCCGGGCATCTGCTCATCCACCCGGGCGCCGCGGACCAGCACCTTCTCGCGCAGCGCCTCCGCGATGCCCGGTCCATCGTCCTCGACCGTGACCTGCAGACAGGGCCGCGGCGCGCCCTCCACCGCCGACACGTCGATCCGCACCGCCGAGCGCGCCCACTTGCAGGCGTTGTCGAGCAGATTGCCGAGCATCTCCTGCAGGTCCTGCTCTTCACCGGCGAACCACTGCGCCGCTTCGGCGGTGCGGTCGTCGAAATCGAGGTGCCGCCCGGCGTGCACCCGCTCCATCACCTTGACCAGCGGGCCCACCACCGCAGACACCTGCGTGCGCACGCCCGGCACGCCCACCGCGGCGGCGACCCGCGCCCGCGACAGGTGCCAGTTGACCTGGCGCCGCGCCTGCGCGACTTGCTCATCGACCAGGCGCGCCAGTTCACCCGGCGTGGTGTCGGGGCGCGCTGCCGCGTTGGCCAGCACGGCCAACGGCGTCTGGATCGCGTGGGCCAGGTTGCCGGCCTGCGTGCGGGCACGCAGGACGATCTGCGTGTTCTGGTCGAGCACGCCGTTGAAATCGTCCACCAGCGGCTGCAACTCGGCCGGAAAGTCGCCTTCCAGCCGCTGCAGCCGACCCGCGCGCAGCGCCGACACCGCCGACTGCAGACTGCGCAGCGGCGCCAGCCCGACAACGACCTGGGCTGCGGCCGCCGCCATCAGCGCCACGGCGAGCACGCCCAGCGACAGCACCAGCATGCCCACGAAGGACGACACCGCCTCGTCCAGTTCGCGCGTGTCCTGTGCCACGCTCAGACGCCAGGACATGGCGGGCTGGTCGTCCGGGTGCACCACGCGTTCGAGCACCCGCAGCCGCAGCCCGTCCGGCCCGGTCGTGTCGTGGACATGGACCTCGCCGTCCACCAGCGTGTCTGCGGGCAGGCGCAAGGTCGCATCCCACAGCGACCGCGAGCGCAGCAGCGCCGGCACCATCTGGCCGTTGCGCAGACCGTCGACCTGCCAGTACAGGCCCGAATAGGGCTTGTACCAACGCGCATCGACCAGTTCCGCCGAGAGCACCGGCCGACCATCGGTGCCGGCCTCGACGCTGGCCGTCAGCTGGTCCAGATGCACCCGCAGGCCGGCGAGAAACTGCCGCGTCACCTGCTCACGGAACAGGTTCGACAGCACCAGCCCCGCCACCAGCAAGGCCGCGCTCACACCCAGCAGGGTGCCGAGAAGCAGCCGCACCCGCAGCGAGGCACCGAACAGCCGCTTCATGCGTTGATCCGGTAACCCATTCCACGCACCGTCTCGATCAGATCGGCCGGCAGCTTGCGCCGCAGCCGGCCAATGAACACCTCGATGGTGTTGGACTCCCGGTCGAAGTCTTGCGCGTAGAGGTGCTCGATCAACCCTGCGCGCGAGACGATGCGGTTCGGCCGGTGCATCAGGTAGGCCAGCACCTTGTATTCATGGCTCGTCAGTGCCACGGCCTGTCCGTCCACCGTGACCCGTCCGCTCAGCGTGTCGAGCTGCACGGCCCCGCAGCACAGCTGCGCCGACGCCTGCCCCGCCGCACGCCGGATCAGCGCCCGCAGCCGGGCCAGCAACTCCTCCATGTGGAAGGGCTTGGTCAGGTAGTCGTCGGCACCGGCGTCGATGCCGGTCACCTTTTCGTGCCAGTTGTCGCGCGCGGTCAGGATCAGCACCGGCATGCGCCGCCCCGCTGCCCGCCAGCGCTTCAGCACGGTCAGGCCGTCGATCTCCGGCAACCCCAGGTCGAGCACCACCGCATCGAAGGACTCGACCTCGCCGCGGTACCAGGCATCGCGGCCATCGCAGCTGTGTTCGCTCGTGTAGCCGGCGTCGGCCAGGGCCTGCTGCAGTTGTGCTGCGAGCGTTGCTTCGTCTTCCACCACCAGGATGCGCATCAGTCTCTTTCCCGCCCGCGTTCATGGCTGCGTTCGCGCGTCCCGGCGCGCTGTCCGCGCGACTTGAGCACGGCACCTGTCCGGGCGTCCAGCTTGAGCTTCGTCAGCATGCCACCAGGCTGCAGCACCTTGAGTTCGTAAAGCCAGACGCCGTTGTCCTGCTCCAGTTCGACTTCAAGCACCTCGCCCGGCACCTCGCGTTCCACCCGCGCCAGGATCGCCTTGAGCGGCAGGATCTGGCCTGACTCGACCGCCTGCCGGGCCCGTTCATGGTCGTCCCGCTCTCGGGCGATGGACATGGCGGGGCCGCACCACACCGCCATCAGCACCGCCGCCATCCCCAGCCACTGCATGGCCCGCTTCCACATTCCAATGTCTTTCCGCGCCGGACCGTCCGGCACTTCCGCCGAGGATTGTCCACATCCCAATCTGAACCCCAGTTAAATGGGTGATTCAGACAGCGTACAGCCGCGGTTTCCGAGAATGCCGCCATGCACTCCTATCTGTACCGCACCACGCTCCAGGCGCTGGTGGCTCTGGCGGTCTCGCTGCCGCTGGCGATGCCCGCCGAAGCCGGGGACACGACCCCCGATGCGCAGCTCCAGCGCTGGTCCGCGGCTGCCGGTGTACCCGCCAGCGCGGAACGTGGGCGGGTGTTCTTCACCAGCCAGCATGGTGGCGAGTGGTCCTGCTCCTCCTGCCACAACGCGCCGCCGACCACCCAAGGCACGCACGCCACCACCAGCAAGCCGATCGCCCCGATGGCCCCCGCGTTCAACGCCAAGGCCTTCACCGACGAAGCCAAGGTGGACAAGTGGTTCCGCCGCAACTGCAAGGACGTGGTGAGCCGCGAGTGCAGCGCCGCCGAGAAGGCCGACGTCCTCGCCTACCTCATTGCCCAGAAACGCTGAGCATCCTCTCCGGACCCCTCCATGCGCCCACCGCTTGCCCTCCTCCTGTCCACCGCGCTGCTCGCCTCTTCGGCCTTCGCCGAGGAGGGTCACCACCGCGCCCTGCGCGTGCCATCCGTGCCGTCGTACCAGCAGGAATGCGCGGCCTGCCACATGGCCTACCCACCCGGCATGCTGCCTGCAGCCTCATGGACACGGCTGATGGGCGGGCTGGACAGGCACTTCGGCACGGATGCCTCGCTCGACGCTGCGTCGGCCAAACTCCTCACCCGCTGGCTCACCGACAACGCCGGTACCGGCCACCGCGTCAGCGCCACTCCACCGCCCGAGGACCGCATCACCCGCTCCGCCTGGTTCGTCCGCCAGCACAACGAGGTCGGCCCTGGTGTCTGGAAGCGCACCTCGATCAAGAGCGCATCCAACTGCATGGCCTGCCACGCCGGCGCCGACAAGGGCGACTTCGATGAGGACCGCGTGAGGATCCCGAAATGAGCAGTTCGATCCTGAACCCGGCTTCGACCACCACGGCCGCCCGGACCCGCCGTGTCACCGACGCGCCGACGCGGGTGTTCCACTGGCTGTTCGCGCTGTGCTTCACCGGCGCGTACCTGACGGCCGAGTCCGAGCACTGGCGGCTGGTGCATGTCACGCTGGGCTACACCTTCGCCGGGCTGCTGGTCTTCCGGCTGGTCTGGGGCCTGATCGGGCCGCGGCAGGCGCGCCTGGGCCTGATGGCGCGCAAGCTCTCGGGCCTGCGCACCTGGATCGACGGCCTGCGCGCCGGCCGGCCGAATGGCCGTCAGGCGCAGAACCTCGGCATGACCGCCACCGTGCTGGCGCTGATGATCGCCGTGGTGCCGGTCACGCTGTCGGGGTATGCGAGCGAGAACGAATGGGGCGGGGACTGGCTGGGTCAGCTGCACGGTCTGATCGGCGATGGTCTGCTGGCGCTCGCCATCGCCCACGTCGGTCTGATCGCGCTGCTGAGCCTGCTGCGCCGCACCAATCTGGCACGGCCGATGCTGACAGGGCGCATCCCCGGCGCCGGGCCGGATCTGGCCAGACGCAACCACGGATTGGTGGCTGCGCTGGTGATCGCGGCGGTCGTCGGGTTCTGGGTGCTTCAGGCCGCAGCCTGAGCGCCCATCAGGTAATCCACCTTGCCCAGGTCCACCCCGTTGTGGCGCAGCAGCGCATACGCAGTGGTGACGTGGAAGAACACGTTCGGCAGCACCCAGTGCTTCAGGTAGGCCTCGCCCTTCATCGTGCGCGTCGCGCCATCGCGGCCGACGGGGAAGGTGATGTCCTTGTCCTCGGTGCCGTCGATCGCGGTGGGCGGCACGGTGACGAGGAAGTCCAGCGTCTTGGCGATGCGCTCCTTCAGTTGCGCGAAGGTGGTTTCGTCATCGGCGAACTTGGGCGCTTCGACACCGCCGAGGCGAGCGGCGGCCAGTTTCGCGGCATCGCAGGCGATGCGGATCTGCGTGGCGAACGGCAGCATGTCCGGCGCGAGGCGGGCCGAGACCAGCACGTTCACGTCGAACTTGCGGGCGGCGGCGGACGCTTCGGCCTTGTCCATGCAGTGGCTCAGGTTGCGCAGCATGGTGGTGAAGACGGGCAGGCTGGCGGAGGACATGGAGATGGTCATGCGGGGTTCCTTGGTTGTGAACACAGTCAGCACATGACGCTAGCAGCTTTTTGGCTTGCGTGCCGAGCATGCGATTGCCGGACCGGTCGTACCATCTTCTGCCATGCAAGCCATTCCCACACCCATCCTCGACTTCTGGTTCGGCCCATCCACCGACCCGGCCCATACCCGGTCCCGCCCGCAGTGGTTCCGCAAGGACGCCACCTTCGATGCCGAGATCGCCGCCCGCTTCGGGCCGCTGATCGACGAAGCCCTGGCTGGCGGTCTGCAGGACTGGACCGCCACGGCCGTCGGCACGCTCGCGCTGATCCTCGTCCTCGACCAGTTCACGCGCAACACCGGCCGGAACACGCCACGTGCCTTCGCGGGGGATCCGCGCGCCCTGTCGCTGGCGAAATCGCTGGTCGCATCCGGTGCAGACCGGACGCTCACCGGCGTGCAGCGCCAGTTCGTCTACCTGCCCTTCGAGCATGCAGAGTCGCTGGCCGACCAGGACGAGTCGGTCCGCCTGTTCGCACAGCTCGGTCGCGACGAGCCTGCACTGTCCGGACTGCTGGAGTGGGCCGAGCGGCACAGGGTGATCGTGGCAATGTTCGGTCGGTTCCCGCACCGCAATGTGGCACTCGGCCGCCCGAGTACCTCGGAGGAGACCGGGTTTCTGCAGCAACCCGGGTCCGGGTTCTGAGCATGGAGGGTGCGGGCTTGGCTCAGGCCTGCACGAGGAACCGCTCGGCCAGCCGCACCCAGTAGGCGGCGCCGACCGGCAGGTTCGCGTCGTTGAAGTCATAGCCGGGGTTGTGGACCATGCAGGCCGCCGTGGCCGGACTGCCGTCACCGTCCTGGCCGTTGCCGATCAGCAGGTAGCTGCCTGGCACGCGCTCCAGCATGAAGGCGAAATCCTCGCTGCCGGTCAGCGGCGGGCCGTTCAGCGTCACCTTGTCGGGACCGAGCAGGTCGAGTGCCACTTCGCGGGCGAAGGCCGTCTCGACTGGCGTGTTGACGAGCACGGCGTAACCGGGGCGCCAGTCGATCCGCGCCGTGCAGCCGAAGCTCTCGGCCTGCGTGGCGACCAGTGCACGGATGCGCCGCTCCAGCAAGGTGCGCACCTCGCGGTCCAGCGCCCGCACACTCAGCTCCAGCCGGGCGCTCGCCGGGATCACGTTGTTGGCCTGGCCCGCCTGCAGCGCGCCGACCGTGACCACCGCCGCGTGCAGCGGATCCATGTTGCGCGAGACGATGGTCTGCAGCGCCATCACGAGACTGGCCGCTGCGACGATCGGGTCGACGGCCCGGTGCGGCATCGCGCCATGGCCGCCAACGCCCTCGATCGTGACCGTCGCGTAGTCGGACGAAGCCATCGCTGCACCCTCGCGCAACACGAGATGGCCCTGCGCGACGCCCGGCATGTTGTGCATCGCGAAGACTGCGTCGCAGGGATAACGCTCGAACAATCCGTCGGCCATCATGCGCAGCGCGCCACCGCCGCCTTCTTCTGCCGGTTGAAAGATCAGGTGCAGCGTCCCGTCGAAGTCGCCGTGCGCTGCGAGGTGGCACGCCGCAGCCAGCAGCATCGC
>NZ_JBFPGY010000289.1:0-6955 GCF_041083715.1 Sphaerotilus sp. | reverse complement strand
GGCATGCGCTGCTCGCCGATGGCGAAGAAGCGCCGGCTGCGCTCGGTCTGGGCGCCCCACAAGGCCCGCGCCGGCACCTCGATCGGGCCGAACGTGTCGGATTCAGTGCGGGTGGCCATGACAGATTCCCTGGAAACGGAGTGCCTCGATTGTGGCCCGGACCGCATTCCCTGCTCCTGTCATGCCCACCAGGCCGGAGACCTCAACCGCCAAGGGCCTTGAACAGTCCGACCCGGTTCACCTGCTCGGCCAGCCGGGTCTGCACCAGCGCCTGCTCCGCGGCCAGCAGGCTGCGCTGCGCGTCCAGCCGGTCCAGCTCGCTGGCGGCGCCGTTCGTGTAGCGCAACTCGGTCAGCCGGGCGATCTCGCGGGCGGCATCGAGTTGCTGGCGCTGGGCATCCAGCTGTTCGCGCCAGCTCGACAGGCCCGCCAGCGCATCCGCCGTCTCGCGGAAGGCGGACTGCACCGCCTTCTCGTACTGCGCCACCGCGATGTCGCGGCTCACCTTGGCGACGTTCAGGTTCGCCTGGTTGCGGCCCGAGTCGAAGATCGACACCAGCGCCTGCGCGCTCAGCGTCCAGGCGAAGTTGCCCGCCTGGAACAGATCGCTCAGGCGGCTGCCGACCTGTCCTGCACTGCCGGTCAGGGCCAGACGCGGAAAGAACGCCGCCCGTGCGACGCCGATGTTGGCATTGGCCGCCACCAGCGACTGCTCGGCCTGGATCACATCCGGACGCTGCAGCAGCACCTCGGAGGCCAGACCGACCGGCACCGGCGCCAGCACACCCGCATCGACCACCGAGTCCGCCGCCGTGGACGCTCCCGGCACCAGCTCGGCCGGTACCGGCCCGCCGACCAGCAGCGCCAGCGCGTTCAGATCCAGCTCGCGCTGGCGGCGCAGCTGCACCTGCGCGTTGCGGGCCTGCGCAACGAGGCTCTGCGCGGTCTGCAGCTCCAGCGACGAGGCGGCGCCTGCGTCGAAGCGCAGCTTCGACAGCTTCAGCGTGGCCTCCCGGCTGGCCAGCGTGCGGTCGGCGACCGAGAGCAGGTCGGCATCCGCGCCCAGCGCCAGCCAGCCAGAGACGACCGCCCCGACCAGCGCCAGCTCGGCGCTGCGCCGACCGGCTTCGGTGACGAGCACCTGCGCCTGTGCGGCTTCGCCGAGGTTGGCGATGCGGCCGAAGAGGTCCAGCTCCCAGGCGGTGACCTGCACACCGGCGGTGAAGGTCTGCGTCTGGCGGCCCGTCGTGGTGCTCGGCGCGGTGGCGGCGGTCAGACCGGCGCCAACGGTCGGCAGCCGGTCGGCCCGCGCCACACCGAGCTGCGCTTCGGCGCGCTGCACGTTGAGCACCGCCACGCGCAGGTCGCGGTTCTGCTCCAGCGCGCGCTGCACGAGCTGCGCGAGCAGTGGCGACTGCACGAAGGCCTTCCAGCCCAGCGGCACGGCCGCGCCCGCCGGCGCAGACGCTGCGACCTCGGCCGGCAGCGGCAGTTGCGCGGGGATCGGTGCGGCCGGGCGTTCGTGGCGCGGCGCGAGGTTGGTGCAGCCGGCCAGCATCAGCGCGGCCACGATCAGTTCAATGCGTCCCATGGATGCCATCCGTCTCATGACTTGTCCTTCAGCAGTTCCGCCACCGAATCCGTCGTCGAGGACGACAGCGCCGTGCTGTGTGGTGCCACATGGCCGCCAGGGAAGATCTTGCGCACGACGACGTAGAACACCGGCACGAAGAACACCGCCAGCACGGTCGCGGTGAGCATGCCGCCCATCACGCCGGTGCCGATGGCGCGCTGGCTGGCCGAGCCCGCGCCCGAGGCGATCGCCAGCGGCAGCACACCCAGGATGAACGCGAACGAGGTCATGATGATCGGCCGGAAGCGCAGGTGGCAGGCTTCGAGCGTCGCCTCCAGCAGGCCCTTGCCCTCGGCCTGCAGGTCCTTGGCGAACTCGATGATCAGGATCGCGTTCTTCGCCGACAGGCCGATGATGGTGATCAGGCCGACCTTGAAGTACACGTCGTTGGGCATGTCGCGCAGCCACACGCCCGACAGCGCCCCCAGCACCCCCAGCGGCACCACCAGCAGCACGGCCACCGGAATGCTCCAGCTTTCGTACAGCGCCGACAGGCACAGGAACACCGCCAGCATCGAGAACGCCAGCAGGACCATGGCCTGCGAGCCGGAGAGCTTTTCCTCCCGCGACTGGCCGGTCCACTCGAAGCCGAAGCCCGGCGGCAGCTGGCTGGCCAGGCGCTCCATCTCCAGCATCGCGTCGCCGGTGCTGGCGCCCTTGGCGGCGTCCCCGGAGATCTTCATCGCCGGGTAGCCGTTGTAGCGCACCATCTGCACCGGGCCAGTCACCCAGCGCGTGGTCGCAAACGCCGAGACGGGCACCTGCTGGCCCTTGCTGTTGGGCACGTACAGCGCCAGCAGGTCCTCGGGCTGCATGCGCGCCCCGGCCTCGGCCTGGACGATCACCCGCTGCAGGCGGCCCTGGTTCGGAAAGTCGTTGACGTAGGTCGAGCCGAACGCCGTCGCCAGCACGCCCGCGATGCTGTCGTAGGACACGCCCTGCGCCGCCGCGCGCTCGCGGTCGATCTCCAGGCGCAGCTGCGGCGCGTCTTCCAGGCCGTCCGGGCGCACGCCGGCCAGCACCTTGCTCTGGCCCGCCATGCCCAGCAACTGGTTGCGGGCGGCGAGCAGCGCGTCGTGGCCCTGGCCGGTGCGGTCCTGCAGGCGGAAGGTGAAGCCGGTCGCATTGCCCAGTTCGGGGATCGGCGGCGGGCTCAGCGGGAAGATGAACGCATCACGTACGCCCATCAGCGCGCCAAACGCCCGACCCGCCAGCGCCTGCGCCGAGTGCTGCGGACCGGCGCGTTCCGCCCAGTCCTTCAGCGGCACGAAGGCCAGCGCCGCGTTCTGGCCCGAGCCCGAGAAGCTGAAGCCCAGCACGCCCACGACCTTGTCCACCTCCGGCTGCTTCAGGAAGAAGCCCTCGACCTGCTGCATCACCGCCTCGGTGCGGCTGAGCGTGGCGCCCGGCGGCAGCTGGACGTTGACGATCAGGTAGCCCTGGTCCTCGTTGGGCAGGAAGGACGTCGGCAGCCGCGTGTACATCAGCCCGACCCCCGCCAGCACCGCCGCGTAGATCACCAGATAGCGCCCCGCCTTGCGGATGATGCGGGCGACGAGCCCCTCGTAGCCGTGCGTCGTGCGCTTGAAGCCACGGTTGAACCAGCCGAAGAAGCCGCGCTTGGCGTGGTGGCCCGGATCGACCGGCTTGAGCAGCGTGGCGCACAGCGCCGGCGTCAGCGTCAGCGCCATCAGCGCCGAGAACAGCATCGACGCCACCATCGACAGCGAGAACTGCCGGTAGATGTTGCCCACCGAACCGGCGAAGAAGGCCATCGGCACGAACACCGACACCAGCACCACGGTGATGCCGATGATGGCGCCGGTGATCTGGCCCATCGCCTTGCGCGTGGCCTCGACCGGGCTCAGGCCCTCCTCGGCCATCAGGCGCTCGACGTTTTCCACCACGACGATGGCATCGTCCACCAGGATGCCGATCGCCAGCACCATGCCGAACAGCGTCAGCACATTGATCGAGAAGCCCGCCACCAGCATCACCGCGAAGGTGCCCAGCAGCGCCACCGGCACCACGATGGTCGGGATCAGCGTGTAGCGGAAGTTCTGCAGGAACAGCAGCATCACCAGGAACACCAGCGCGATGGCCTCGACCAGCGTGTGGATCACCTGCTCGATCGAGATCGAGACGAACTTCGAGCTGTCGTAGGGCACCTCGTAGCGCACGCCCTCGGGGAAGAAGGCGGACAGCTCGGCCATGCGGGCCTTGATCGCCTTGGCGGTGGCCAGCGCATTGCCGGTGGGCGCGAGCTGCACGCCGACACCGGTGGCGGTGACGCCGTTCAGGCGCGACGAGCTGGCGTAGGTCTGGCCGCCCAGCTCGATGCGGGCGACATCCTGCAGGCGAACGGATGACCCGTCGGCGTTGCCACGCACGATGATCTGGCCGAACTCGGCCACCGTGCTGAGCTGGCCGCCCACCGTGACGGTGGCGAAGGTGGTCTGCGCGGCGACGTTGGGCAGGCCACCGACCGTGCCGGCGGAGACCTGCAGGTTCTGCGCGCGGATCGCGTTGGTCACGTCCGCGGGCGTCAGGCCCAGGCCGACCAGCTTGGCCGGGTCGATCCAGACGCGCATCGCCCGCTCGGTGCCGAAGAGCTGCGCCTGGCCGACGCCGGGCACGCGCAGCAGCTCGGGCTGGATGTTGCGCGCCGCGTAGTCACCCAGCGCCACTGGGTCGTAGGCCGGGTTCGTGGACGTCAGCATCACGAACAGCAGGAAGTTCGAGCGCGCCTTGTCCACGCGCACACCCTGCTGCGTCACCGCCGAGGGCAGCCGCGGCGTGGCGCGGCTCAGGCGGTTCTGCACCTCGATCTGGGCGATCGACACATCGGTGCCCGGCTCGAAGGTCACGGTGATCTGGCCGCCGCCGTTGGCGTCGGCGCTGGACTCCATGTAGATCAGGTTCGGTGCGCCGTTCAGCTCCTGCTCGATGACGGCCAGCACGCTCGATTCGAGCACCTGCGCCGACGCGCCCGGGTAGGCGGTGGTGATGACGATGGACGGGGGTGCGACCGTCGGGTATTGCGACACGGGCAGCTTGGTGATCGCCGCCGTGCCGAGCACGATGATGAACAGCGCGATCACCCAGGCGAAGATCGGCCGGTCGATGAAGAACTTGGAGGACATGCGGGGACCTCCGGCTCAGCGACTGGCGGCCGAGGCCGGGGCGGCCGCGGGCATGGCCGCAGGCGCCGCCGGCGCACTGCCCATCGGCACCCACGGCACCGGCGTGACCGGCGTCTTCGGGCGCATCTTCTGGAAGCCGTCGACGATGACCTGCTCGCCTGGCTTCAGTCCGTCCAGCACGACCCAGTCCGCGCCGTTGGCGCCGCCGATCTTCACCGGCCGCGGCGCCGGCATGTTGCCTTCGCCGACCACCATCACGGTGTCACCGGCCGTGCCGCGCGTGACCGCCTGCTGCGGCACCAGCACGCCCTGCGCGGCCTCGGCCTGCGCGAGGCGCACCTTCACGTACAGCCCCGGCAGCAGCACGCCGTCCGGGTTCGGCACCTCGGCGCGCAGCGTGACCTGGCCGGAGGTGGCGTCCACCGACAGGTCGGAGAACAGCAGCTTGCCGGGGTGGGCGTATTCGGTGCCATCCTCCATCACCAGCCGCACCTCCGCGCCCGCCCCACCCGCCCGCTTGAACTGGCCGGACTCGTAGGCGCGGCGCAGGCGCAGCGCCTCGGAGGCCGACTGCGTGAAGTTCACATACAGGCGGTCCACCTGCTGGATCAGCGCCATCTGCGTGGCCTCGCCCTGGCCGACCAGCGCGCCTTCGGTGACGAGGGCGCGGCCGATGCGGCCGGTGATCGGCGCGCGCACGGCGGCGTAATCGACATTGAGCTTCGCGGTCTGCACAGCCGCCTTGGCCGTGGCGAGATCGGCCTGGGCCTGCTTCACCGCCGTCTGCGCGGCGACCCATTCGGTCTGGCTGATGGCCTTGGCGGCGACCAGCGGCTCGTTGCGCGTCAGCGTGGACTGGGCCTGCGCGAGGTTGGCCTCGGCCTTGGCGGCGGTGGCGACAGCGCTGTCGAGCGTGGCACGGTAGGGCGCGGCGTCGAGCTGGTAGAGCGACTGGCCGGCCTTGACCTCGGCGCCTTCGGTGAACAGGCGCTGCTGCACGATGCCGGCGACACGGGCGCGGACCTGCGCGGTGCGCCAGGCTTCGAGCCGGCCGGGCAGCTCGGCGCGGATCGCGACCGCGTGCGGCTGCGCGGTGATCACGCCGACGGCGGGCGGCGGCGGTCCCTTGCCCGCGCCAAGTGCCCCGGGGGCCCCTGCACCGCCCGCGCCACCAGGCGCCGGGCTGGAGCCGCCGCCGCACGCCACAAGGGCCGCGACGGCGACCAGCACCGCCAGACCCGACGTCGCGCGCTGCGCCGCCGGGATGATCTGCATCAGAGGTTTGACGTTCATGAGGTGTTTTCCGCGTCGCCGCGACGGATGAGGACTTGAAAGGGAGCCGATGGCGCACAGTTTACATACACTCTCGAATGTATGTTGCAGACTGACCAAAAGGAGACACCGTGGCCCGACGCACGAAGGAAGAAGCCGCCGCGACCCGCGAGCACCTGCTCGACACGGCGGAGACGGTGTTCCTGCGCGAAGGCGTGGCGCGCACCTCCCTGCAGAGCATCGCGGCCGAAGCCGGCCTGACGCGGGGTGCCATCTACTGGCACTTCAAGGACAAGGCCGAGGTCTTCAACGCGATGATGGAGCGGGTCTGCCTGCCCTGCGAGGCGGAGCACGACGCACAGGAACAGACCCTCCTGCCCGATGCCGATCTGGTCGACGCCCTGCGGGCGTTCGCGTGGGTGCCGATCACCCGGATGCTGGACGACGAACGCACGCGGCGCGTCTTCACCATCGCCATCCACCGCACCGAGTACAGCGACGAGATGCGCCCGGCGCTGGAGCGGCACATCGCGGCGATGGAGGATTTCCGGGCGCGCATCGAACGGATGGTCACCGCGGGTCAGGCGCGGGGGGTGTTCGATGCGGGGGTGGAGGCGCGGGCGGTGTCGATCGGGTTCATGTCGCTGATCGATGGGCTGCTGACGCGGGCGACGCTGATGCCGGTCGAGTCGAGGGATGTCGAGGGCTACCGCGGCGGGATCGAGGTGTTCCTGCGAGGGGTGCAGCGAGCGAACGCCTGATATGTGATGTTTGCCACGCATCAGGCGAGGCTGTGGAACCAGCGCCATTCGAGCACCGTGGACGGTGTTGCGGTGGCGCTCTATTCTGTGCGGTCGCGGGGTTTTGCAGGATGGGCTTGCAGGGTTTTAGGGAACGTTTAGGGGGA
>NZ_JBFPGY010000288.1:0-22635 GCF_041083715.1 Sphaerotilus sp. | reverse complement strand
GGTTGGGCACGTAATGGTTGTCCATCACGTCGAAGTGGATCCAGTCGGCGCCGGCGGCAAGCACATGGCGCACTTCCTCGCCCAGGCGGGCGAAGTCGGCGGACAGGATGGAGGGGGCGATGCGGTAGGTGGGGGTCGTCATGCCCTGGATTCTAGGGAACAGACCGGTTACAGCGTGGCCGCAAGGGCCGTTTCACACGCCTGGAGCCGCAGGTTCACGCCATTGCTTCAGGTGCTGACCGGCATCGACGAAGATGGTCTGCGCCGTGACGCGGCGGGCGTCCAGCAGCCAGGCGACAGCGTCCGCCACGTCCCCGGGCGCCACGGCACCTTGCAGCGGCGTCGCGCGCGCTGCGGCGTCGAACGCAGCCAGATCGGCCTCCGGCAGCGGCAGCGTCGGACCCGGCGCCACTGCGTTGACGCGGAAGGGCGCCAGCGCCAGCGCCAGCCGCGGCAGCGCCGCGTGCATCGCGCCCTTGGACAGGCAGTAGCTCAGGAACTGGTCGTGCAGGTTGGCGACGTTCTGGTCGAGCACCATCAGCGCCTGCCCACGGGGAAAACGCCGCGCTGCCGCCAGCGTCAGCAGCACCGGCACCTCGTAGTGCACCGCGTGGTGCATCCGGAAACGCGCCAGCGTCACCGCGTCGCGGTCGTCGTTCTCGAAGGCGCTGGCGTTGTGGACCAGCGCCAGCTCGGCCTCGGCGGGCAGCGTGGCCAGCAGGGTCTCGAACGCGGCGAGCGTGGCCGCGGTGTCGGAGAAATCGGCCTGCCAGATGCCCATCGGGCCGTGCGGCGGCGGGTTCAGCACCTGGTCGAGCGCCTCGGCGCGGGCGGTGCCGCGGAAGGCGTGCAGCAGCACGCGCCAGCCGCGGGTGGCCAGCGCCTCGGAGATCGCCCGGCCGACGCGCGAATGGCCGCCGGTGACAAGGGCGATGCGCACCGACCCTGCGCTCACGCGAGCGCCCGGGCGGTGGCGTCCACCTTCATCAGCAGGTCGCGGTCCACCGGCGTGAAGAAGCCGATGCTCTCGACGCCGTCGTAGCGCTCGGTCTTGCGGATGCGCACGTCCACGCGCTCGACATGCTCGCTGGCCAGCACGCGGCGACCGATCTTCAGCGCCAGCGACTCCTGCAGGATGTGGTGCCCCTCGGCCAGCGTGGTGGCGATGGCGTCCACCGCGGCCATGTAGTCGTAGGGCATGGCGTAGCGGTCGAGGTAGAGCGCCGGGTTGAAGAACAGGTGCACCCGCAGGTCGATCACAACCCCCTGTGTCACGCCGTGTTCGTCCGGCGCGCAGCCGATCTGCGCGCGGGCCTGGTAGCCGTTGATCTCGAAGTACGGAGCGGTCGGGGAGGAAGACATGTCAGGCGGCCACCTCGAAGCCCGCGTCCTCGACCGCGGCGGTCAGTTGGGCGGACGAGACCTGCGCCTCGTCGAAGCGCACCTGCGCCTGGCCCGGGGTCAGCGTGACGCTGACGGATTCGACGCCGGGCAGCGCCTGCAGCACGGTGGTGACGCTGCGCACGCAGCCACCGCAGGTCATGCCGGTGATGGGAAGGGTGAGGTCGGTCATGGTCAGGGCCTGTCGGATCAGGGTCGATTCGGGATGGAATCGGATCGGAAATCAGTATAGGACGCACCGCAGCAGGCCCTCGCCACCAGGGGGCTTCGCGCCTCACCGTGTGCCCGCTGTCGGACGATGCCGACACGGTGGCGGGTCACTGGCCGATGGCACCCCACCCCGGTGGCACCTACGCTCGGGCCCTGACCTGCCAACGACCGAAAGGATTTCCATGGCCCCCACACACACCGCGACCACCGCGTCCTCCTGCCTGGGCTGGACCGTGCTGGCCGCAGTGGCCCTGGCACTGTTGACCGCCTGCGGCAAGCAGGACGACCGCACCGTTGGCCAGAAGGTCGATGCCGCGGTGAACTCCGCGGAACAGAAGACCGACGCCGCAGCCGAGCAACTGCGCAAGGAATCGGCCGAGCTGAAGGCGCGCACCGGAGCGGCTCTCGACAAGGCGGCCGACAAGACCACCAGTGCAGCGAATCAGGTGGTCGAGAAGGTCGAGGACGCCGCCATCACCACGGCCGTGAACGCCGAGCTGGCCAGGGACCCGACGCTGAGCGCCCTGTCCATCAACGTCGACACCGCCGTCGGCGCCGTGACACTGCGGGGCACCGCCCCGACCGCGGTGGCCCGCCAGCGCGCAACGGTACTGGCCAAGGCGGTCAAGGGCGTGCACAGCGTCGACAACCAGCTGCTGGTGAAGGGCTGATCCGGGTGGCTGCCATCCCTCCTCGGGATGGCGCCAGCGATAACCGCGTCACTGACAGGGGTCCGGGATGTCGTGCGGCGGCAGGAGCCGCATGCACCGCATGATCTGGTGCCAGACGCTGGTGGCCGCGCCATCACCACAGGAGATCGCACCATGGACACTCTCTTCCATTCGATGAAGGAACTCTTCGCCCAGCTGGGCCTGGACGACGATCCCTCCGCCATCCGTGCCTTCATCGCGCAGCACCGCCCGCTGCCACTGGAGATCCGGCTGTTCGACGCCCCGTTCTGGTCGCCCTCGCAGAGTGCGCTGATCCGTGAGAAGCTGCAGGAGGACGGCGACTGGTCGGTCCTGATCGACACCCTCAACAGCCAGTTGCGCACCAGCCCGGTTTGAAGAAGAAGGTCGCCCCCCCCATGCCACGACGCCACACGTTCCGCCTTCCGATGGTCCTGGGCCTCGCGGTACTCGCCCTCGCCGGCCTGACTGCCTGCGGCGAAACCGCGCGGCTCACCGTGCGCGACGGCACCGGCCCGGATCCAGTCCTGCCACCCCCGGTGCACACGCTGCTGCCAACGGCGGTGATCGCCCCGGCGGTCGGCTGGCCGGCGGGCCAGATGCCGACGCCCGCACCCGGTCTGGCGGTGCAGGCCTTCGCCGAAGGACTCGACCACCCGCGCTGGCTCTACCGGCTGCCCAACGGCGACATCCTCGTCGCCGAGACCAACGCCCCCGCCCGACCACCCGCCACCGGGCTGCGCGCCTGGGCCACCCGTTTCCTGATGGGCCGGGCCGGCGCCCGCTCGCCCAGCGCCGACCGCCTGCTGCTGCTGCGAGACGCCGATGGCGACGGCCACGCCGAGACGCGGCACGTCTTCCTCGCCGGACTGCACTCCCCGTTCGGCATGGCACTGGTCGACGGCCGGCTGTACGTGGCCAATGCCGACGCCGTGGTGTCGGTGCCCTACCGCGACGGCGACCTGCAGGCCAGCGAGGCGCCGACCCACCTGGTCGACCTGCCCGGCGGCCCGCGCAACCACCACTGGACCAAGAGCCTGATCGCCAGCCCCGATGGACGGCACCTCTACGTCGGAGTCGGCTCGAACAGCAACGTGGCCGAAAACGGCCTGGCCGAGGAAGCCGGACGGGCCGCCATCCACGAGATCGACCTGCCCGGCGGCGCATCGCGGATCTTCGCCAGCGGCCTGCGCAACCCCGTCGGCCTGGCGTGGACACCCGGCCCCGCACCCCGACTGTGGACCGTGGTCAACGAGCGCGACGAACTCGGCAGCGACCTCGTGCCCGACTACCTCACCGCCGTCGAGGCCGGCGCCTTCTACGGCTGGCCCTGGAGCTACTACGGCGACCACGTCGATGCCCGCGTCCAGCCACCCGACCCGGCCGCCGTCGCCCGCGCGCGCCGACCCGACTACGCACTCGGACCGCACACGGCCTCGCTCGGCCTGGCATGGCTGGACAGCGGACCGCTGCAGGCCGTGCTCGGCACCGGCATGGTCGTCGGGCAGCACGGCTCGTGGAACCGCCAGCCCCCCGCGGGCTACCAGGTGGTCCACGTGCCCTTCGTCGACGGCCACCCGAGCGGCTGGCCGCGCACGGTGCTCGACGGCTTCCTGGACGAGGCCGGGCGAGCCCGTGGCCGGCCCGTCGGCGTGACACAGGACGCCACCGGCGCACTGCTCGTGGCCGACGACGTGGGCAACGTGGTCTGGCGCGTCACACACCAACCGTGACACGTGCCCGAAACCTTGCGTCTATCATCCGCCCATGCCGCATCCCCAGTTCACCTGCACTGTCCTCCCTGCCTACCTGGCCGAACATTCGGACGCGTCGAAAGGGATCTACGCCTTCTCGTACACCATCACGGTGGTCAACACCGGTGACACCGTGGCGCAGCTGATCGGACGCCACTGGGTCATCACCGACGTCGCCGGCCACACCGAGGAAGTGCGCGGACTGGGTGTCGTCGGCCACCAGCCGGTGCTCAAGCCGGGCGAGCGCTTCGAGTACACAAGCTGGACCCGGCTCGCCACGCCGCGTGGCCAGATGCGCGGTACCTTCTTCTGCATGACGGAAGAGGCCCAGCCCTTCGACACCCCCGTCCCCGCCTTCGAGCTGTCGCAAGCTCACGCACTGCATTGACGGGGCGGCTGCACCGGCTGTGCACGGCCTGGGCCGCACGGCCCGTCGCCGATCTGCCCACCCTGCTCGACGCCGCCGACCCCGGTGCCGCGCGCGCCGACCGGCACCTCTGGCTGATCGCCCTGGTCGACGCCCTGCGCCCCACCGACGCCGCGGCCAGCGACCCGGAAGACCGGCTGGCACGGCTGCGCCACCTGCTCGACCTGCTCGATGCGGACCCCGCCCTGGCCCAGCGCTGCCGCGCCCTGCTGCGCTCGGTGTTCGCCACCGCCGACGCCGGCACGCTGCTGGCGGACTTCGGCTTCTCGCCGCGCTCGGGCTTCGGCGCCGAGCTGATCGACCGGCTGCGCCTGATCACCCTGCCCGGCACGCCCGACACCAGCGACCTCGGCCAGCTCTTCCAGATGGTCTTCCACCACCCCGGCGACGCCGGCTGGCTCGGCGCCATCGACGCATCCACGCTGGCGCGCATCGAGCGTCTGCTGGTCGATGACCATGTGCGCGGACACTGGCACCAGGCGCTGATCGACTCGGTGCAGATGCTGGCCAGCCAAGTGCGGGCGGTCGGGCTGTCGGCATCGATCCGGCCGCGCATCGACCCCACGCTGCTGGCGGACCGGCCCTTCCACCAGCTCGCGCAGGCCGCCGCCCTGCTCTGCGACACCAGCGAGGCCGTGGGCACCACTGAACAGCAGCAGCAACAGCAGCAGATGAACTACCTGCGCGTACTGCTCGACGCCTGCCGGACAGCGGCGGCCAGCGTGCGCGAACACCTCGACGCCTGGGGCGTCTCGGTGGACGTGGTGTTCCAGATCGAGCAGCTGCACGAGCGCATTGCCCGCATCGAAGCCCTGCTGAATTGCCTCGCCGCCGCCGAGCCGGCACGCGAGTGGCAACTGCTCACGGTGGCCTTCGCCCGCAGCGTGCAGACGCGGCGCAGCGTCGGCGCGCTGTTCTCGCACCACTACGCCATGCTCGCCCGCAAGGTCGCCGAGCGCAGCGCCGCCACCGGCGAGCACTACATCACCCGCACGCGGGACGAGTACTTCGACATGCTGCGCCGGGCCTGCGGCGGCGGGCTGGTGATCGCGGGAACGACGTTCCTGAAGTTCTTCATCGGTGCGGTCACGCTCTCGGCCTTCTGGGGCGGCTTCTGGACCGGCACCAACTACGCGGCCAGCTTCGTGCTGATCCACCTGCTGCACTGGACCGTGGCCACCAAGCAGCCGGCGATGACCGCCCCCACCATGGCCGCCAAGCTCGAAGGCGTGGTGGACAGCGATGCCGCCACCGAGGACTTCGTCGACGAGGTGTCGCACCTGATCCGCACGCAGATCGCCGGCATCCTGGGCAACGTGCTGGTGGTGGCGCCGGTGGCGCTGCTGATGCAGCTCGCCGCCTGGGCGCTGCAGGGCGCGCCGCTGATCGACGCGCACACCGCCCACCACGTGCTGGGCAAGCTCACGCTGCTCGGGCCGACGCTGCTCTACGCGGCGTTCACCGGCGTGCTGCTGTTCCTGTCGAGCCTGATCGCGGGCTGGTGGGAGAACTGGTTCGTCTTCCACCGCCTGGACAGCGCCATCGCGCACAACCCGCGCATCGTGCGCTGGCTGGGCCGCGGGCGGGCGCAGCGCTGGTCGGGCTGGTGGCGCGAGAACATCTCGGGGCTGGCCGCCAACTGCTCGCTGGGGATGATGCTCGGACTGGTGCCGACACTGGCCGCCTTCTTCGGGCTTCCGATCGAGGTGCGCCACGTCACACTGTCGGCAGGCCAGATCGCGGCCGCGCTGGGCACGCTGGGGGTGCCGGTGCTGCACGATCCGGCCTTCTGGTGGTGTGTGGCAGCAATCCCGCTGACGGGCGCGCTCAACGTGCTGGTGAGCTTCACGCTGGCCTTCCGGCTGGCGCTGCGCTCGCGGGGGCTGAAGGTGCGCGACCGGGGGCGGCTCTATGCAGCGCTGCGCCGGCGGGCCCGTTCGGCGCCGGGCAGCTTCCTGCGCCCCACCTGAGGGCGTCGTTTCAGGCGAACACGGGCAGACGCAGGCGCTACAGTCGGCGGTCCTCCGGTTCGTCCTCGACCCGCTCGCCGCCGCGGCGGCCCGAGAACATCGTCCACCAGACGATACCGACCAGCAGCAACCCGGCCCCCAGTGCTTCCAGAATAACCAGCGTCATGTCCTTGTTCCTTCTGTCCGGCCTCGATTTCGCGCACCACGTGCGCCAACGGCTCGGCACCACTGCGGCGATGGCCGCGGTGGCCGCGATTCTAGGCACGCTGGCCGGCTGCGGCAGCGGACCGCTCCAGGCACCCGCGCCACCACCGCTCGACATCCCGCCCTCGGTGCAGACCCCGCCGCCCGCCGCCACCGACGCCCAGATCCGCACGACCCCCCGCGGCCGCTGGGTGCGCGGCGAGTGGTCGGACCTGCCGGGCTGGGAGTCGGACCAGACGCTGATGGCCTGGCCCGCGCTGCAGCGCAGCTGCGACAAGGTGATCACCGCCACCAACGGCGGAAACACCAGCGGCCGCGGCCTGGCCGCTGCCAGCATCGCCACCGGCACGGTCAGCTTCAACCCGTTCGCCTTCGCGTCGGAATGGAACGTGCTGTGCCGCGACGTCCGCCGCCTCGGCCCCGGTCCGAACGAAACCCAGGTGCGCCAGCTGCTCCAGTCGCGGCTGCAGCCCTGGCGCGTCGAGAGCCCCGAGGGCAAGCCCGACGGCCTGATGACCGGCTACTTCGAACCGTTGCTGGACGCCAGCCGCGTGCGCACCGAGCGCCACACCGTGCCGGTGTACAGCCTGCCGGCCGACTACGGCCTGCGCAAACCCTGGTTCACCCGCGGCGAGATCGACACCCAGCCCGCCGCACAGGCCGCGCTGAAGGGCCGCGAGATCGCCTGGCTGACCGATCCGATGGACCTGCTGCTGGTGCAGATCCAGGGCTCCGGCCGGCTGACCTTCACCGAACCGGGTGGCGGGCGGCGCATGGTGCGGCTGGCGTTTGCCGGCCACAACGACCAGCCCTACCAGTCGATCGGCCGCTGGCTGGTCGACCAGGGTGCATTCACGCTGGAACAGGCGAGCTGGCCGGCGATCCGCCAGTGGGCGCGCCAGAACCCGCAGCGCGTCAAGGAGATGCTGGCCGTCAACACGCGCTACGTCTTCTTCCGCGAGGAGCCGCTGGCCGACCCCGCCATCGGCGCCATCGGCGCGCAGGGTGTGCCGCTGACACCAGGCCGCTCGATCGCGGTGGACAAGGACAGCATCCCCTACGGCACACCGGTCTGGCTGGCCAGCACCGAGCCGCAACTCTGGAGCCAGAACCCGCCAGCCACGCGCCCGCTGCAGCGCCTCGTGCTGGCACAGGACACCGGCAGCGCGATCACCGGTGCGGTGCGCGCCGACTACTTCTGGGGTTGGGGCGACGGCGTCGAAGAGCGCGCCGGCCGCACCAAGCAGCCGCTGAAGCTGTGGGTGCTGTGGCCGAAGTGAGCGGGCACGGATTCAGGAGGCGGGAGGCTCAGCTGGCCTCGGTCCGGTCGCGCCCGGCGTCCTTGGCCCGGTACATCGCCTGATCGGCGCGCTCGATGGCGCTGTCGATGTCGCCCTGCCCGAGGCAGCCGGTGACCCCCGCCGAGAACGTGAGCCGCAGGCCGGATGCCACCTCGTCGAACGGAGAGGCGCGCAGCCGGTTGCGCAGCCGCTGCAGACACTGCTGCGCCGCCTCGATCGAGGTGTCCGGCAGCATCAGCAGAAACTCCTCGCCGCCCCAGCGCGCCATCACATCGCCACCGCGCAGCTCGGACTCGACCCGGTGCGCGAAGCCGCGCAGCACCTGGTCGCCACCCGTGTGGCCGTGGGCGTCGTTGATGCGCTTGAAGTGGTCGAGGTCGATCAGCGCGATCGCCAGCGGCAGCTTCTTGCGCGCGTGGCGGGCGGTTTCGGTGGCGAGCTGGTCGAGGATGGCCCGGCGGTTGGGCAGGCCCGTCAGCTCGTCGCGGGTGGCGAGTTCGCTGATCCGGGCCAGCGCCTGCTGCAGTTCGCTGCGCTGCTGCTGGTGCTGCTCGCGCAACTGCGTCACCCGCATCGCCAGCAGCGCCACACCCGCCAGCACGACGGTGGTGTAGGCCAGATTCAGCGCCTCGACAGCCGCCGGAAAGTGGAATGGATCGGCCAGCGTCATCCAGCGAGACGCCGCGCCGAGCAGCAGCAGCGCCGCGGCCGCCAGCCTCAGCGCCTCGCGCGGGCCGAGCCGGAACATCGCGAACACGACCACCAGCACCAGCAGTCCCAGCGCCGCACCGCGGGCCGGCCCGGTGACCATGTAGACCCACACGGCCCCGAGCAGGCCGGCGATCGACTGCACCAGCGTCAGCGAGGGCTCCACGCCGAAGCGTCGGTGCAGCACCAGATTCAGCCCACTGCGCACCATGGCCACGAAGGTCAGCCCGCAGCCCAGGGCCGCAAGCGCCAGCGGCAGCGCCACGCGCGGGCTGATCAGGTCCAGACGCCACTGCCAGGCCAGCACCAGCGCCAGCATGGCATACGCCCCCAGCGCCAGCAGACTCTGGGTCACGCGCCAACGCTGCGGGCCCGCAGGGCCGAGCAGCCAGTCGGCCAGGGGAAGGGTTGATCTGTTCACGGACGCTTCACAAGAGCTTCAAAAGATTCGATTTCTCGGCACCACGGCGGTCGATCTTCCTCGATTCCGTGCAGTTTTCCCACCCCTCAGGCCCGCCCGCCCGAATGCGTGAGGTGCGACAGCGGCCAGGCTGCGCCCGCTTTCACTTCGCCCAGCGAGAAGCTGGTGTGCATGTCCTTGACGTTGGGCACCTTGAACAGCGTCTCGCGTGCCCAGCGCGAGTAGGCATCGAGGTCGGTGGTGACTACCTGCAGCTCGAAGGTGCCGGTGCCGCTGATGTAGTGGCAGGACACGACCTCGGGCATGGCGCGCAGGCCGTCCTCCAGCGCCCGCGTCGCTTCGGCGTTGTTGCGCTCGGCATCCACGCGCACGAAGGCGAGCACGCCCAGGCCGATGCGGCGGCGGTCGATCTCGGCGCGGTAGCCGGTGATGTAGCCCTCGTCTTCGAGCCACTTGACGCGCCGCCAGGTGGGTGCAGCCGACAAGCCGATGCGCGAGGCCAGCTCGGCATTGGACAGGCGGGCATCGCGCTGGAGTTCGGCCAGGATGGCGATGTCGTAGCGGTCGAGACCTCCTTCCACGGAAGTCCGGGTTTTCCCTGAATCGGACGATTCAGGCAATCCTGTTTCACTCTTCATGATTTCCTGCTGAAATGCTTGCTGAAGTCAGTGTATTCAAGGCATGAAAAGAAAACACCTGTCCGTCGGGGATGCCTACACTTTCCGGCATCGGCGGCCCTGTCTGCCCGCCTGCGCTGGAGTCCTTCCATGAACGCCCCTCTGCCTGATGCGGTCCGCCGCGCGCTCGATGCGGTCACGCTCGACGACAAGTACACGCTCGGCCACGGCCGCGCCTTCATGAGCGGCGTGCAGGCGCTGGTCCGCCTGCCGATGCTGCAGCAGCAGCGCGACAAGGCAGCGGGACTCGACACCGCAGGCTTCATCAGCGGCTACCGCGGCTCGCCGCTCGGCACGTATGACCAGTCGCTCTGGGCCGCCAAGAAGCACCTCGCCGCACACAACATCGTCTTCCAGCCCGGCGTGAACGAGGAACTCGCCGCCACCGCGGTCTGGGGGACACAGCAGCTCGACCTGTTCCCGCAGACGAAAAAGCACGACGGCGTGTTCGGCCTCTGGTACGGCAAGGGGCCGGGCGTGGACCGCTGCAGCGACGTCTTCAAGCACGCCAACATGGCCGGCACCGCGCGCCACGGCGGCGTGCTGGCGATCGCCGGCGACGACCACATCGCCAAGAGCAGCACCGCCGCGCACCAGAGCGACCACATCTTCAAGGCCTGCGGCATGCCGGTGTTCTTCCCGGGCACGGTGCAGGAGATCCTCGACATGGGGCTGCACGCACTCGCGATGAGCCGCTACTCGGGGGTCTGGACGGGCATGAAGACGATCCAGGAAGTGGTCGAGTCCTCGTCGTCGGTCAGCATCGAGCCGGACCGCGTCAACATCGTGCTGCCCGAGGATTTCCAGATGCCGCCCGGCGGCCTGCACATCCGCTGGCCCGACGCGCCATTGGAGCAGGAGGCGCGGCTGATGGACCACAAGTGGTATGCCGCGCTCGCCTATGTGCGTGCCAACCGGCTGAACTACAACGTCGTCGCGACACCGAACGACCGCTTCGGCCTGATCGCCAGCGGCAAGGCCTACAACGACATGCGCCAGGCGCTGATCGACCTGGGGCTGGACGACGACACCTGCCGCGCGCTGGGCATCCGCGTCCACAAGGTCAACGTGGTCTGGCCGCTCGAAGCGACGATCACGCGCGACTTCGCCCAGGGGCTGCAGGAAATTCTGGTCGTCGAGGAGAAGCGCCAGGTCATCGAGTACCAGATCAAGGAGGAGCTGTACAACTGGCGCAGCGACGTGCGGCCCAATGTGCTCGGCAAGTTCGACGAGCCGGACGGCGACCAGACCGGCGGCGAGTGGTCGATGCCGAACCCGAGCCAGAACTGGCTGCTGCGCGCCAAGGCCGACCTGACGCCCGCGCTCATCGCCAAGGCCATCGCCAAGCGGCTGAAGAAGCTCGGCGTACCGGCCGAGATCGCGGCGCGCATGGACCAGCGGCTCGACGTGATCGCCGCGAAGGAGCGGGCGCTGGCGGCGCCGGTCGCGGTGGTCGGCGACCGCACACCGTGGTTCTGCAGCGGCTGCCCGCACAACACCAGCACGCGGGTGCCGGAAGGCTCGCGGGCGCTGGCCGGCATCGGCTGCCACTACATGGCAGTGTGGATGGACCGCAGCACCGTCACCTTCAGCCAGATGGGCGGCGAGGGCGTGGCCTGGGTCGGGCAGGCGCCGTTCACCACCGACACGCATGTGTTCGCCAATCTGGGCGATGGCACCTACTTCCACAGCGGGTTGCTGGCCATCCGGCAGTCGATCGCATCGGGCGTGAACATCACCTACAAGATCCTCTACAACGACGCGGTGGCGATGACCGGCGGCCAGCGTGTGGGCGAGCGGCCGGAGGGGCATTCGGTGCTGCAGATCATGCAGAGCGTGCTCGCCGAGGGGGTGACCAAGCTGGTCATCGTCACGGATGAGCCGGCGAAGTACGACGGCGCGGCGCTGCTGCCGGGTGTGACGGTGCACCACCGCGATGAGCTTGACGCAATCCAGCGGCAGTTCCGCGAGATCAAAGGCACGACCGCGATCATCTACGACCAGACCTGCGCGACCGAGAAGCGGCGCCGCCGCAAGCGCGGCACGATGGCCGATCCCGAGAAGCGCGTCGTCATCAACGAGCTGGTCTGCGAAGGCTGCGGCGATTGTTCGGAGCAGAGCAACTGCCTGAGCGTGGAGCCGGTGGAAACCGAATTCGGCCGCAAGCGGCGCATCAACCAGAACTCGTGCAACAAGGACTTCTCCTGCGTGAAGGGCTTCTGCCCGAGCTTCGTCACGGTCGAGGGCGGGCAGTTGAAGAAACCGAAGAAGGAGCAGCGCGGGGATCTGGCCACGCTGCCCGCGTTGCCCGAGCCGGTGCTGCCGGTGGCGGAGAGCGCCTGGGGCATCGTCGTCGCGGGCGTCGGCGGCACGGGCGTGATCACGGTCGGGCAGGTGCTCGGCATGGCGGCCCACCTCGAAGGCAAGGGTGTCGTCACGCAGGACGCGGGCGGCCTCGCGCAGAAAGGCGGCGCGACCTGGAGCCACATCCAGATCGCCAACCGCGCCGACGCGATCCACACCACCAAGGTGGACATCGCCCGCGCCGATCTGGTGATCGCCTGCGACCCGATCGTCGGCGCGAACAAGGCCACGCTGGCGACGATGCAGGCCGGGCGCACCTTCGTGGCGCTCAACAGCCACGGAGCGCCGACGGCCGGCTTTGTCCACAACCCGGATTGGCAGTTCCCGGCCGGCAACTGCGACACCGCGCTGACCGCTGCGGTCGGCGCGGACGGGCTGGGCGCGTTCGACGCGGAACAGGCGGCGGTGCAGCTGCTGGGCGACTCGATCTACACGAACCCGCTGCTGATGGGCTTCGCGTGGCAGAAGGGCCGCATCCCGCTGAGCCGCAGTGCGATCCTGAAGGCGATGGAGCTGAACGGCGTGCAGGTGGCGAACAACCAGGCGGCGTTCGAATGGGGCCGCCGCTGCGCGCATGACCTGGCGGGCGTGCGCAGCCTGTTCGCGGCGCAGCAGGTGATCCAGTTCGTCAAGCGGCCGTCGCTCGACGAGGTGATCGCCAAGCGGGTCGAGTTCCTCACCGGCTACCAGAACGCGGCCTACGCGGATGAATACCGCGCCTTCGTCGCCAAGGTGCGCGCGGCCGAGGCACCGTGGTCCAGCACCAGGCTGACCGAGGCGGTGGCGCGCTACCTCTTCAAGCTGATGGCCTGCAAGGACGAGTACGAGGTCGCCCGGCTGCACAGCGATCCGGCCTTCGCCGCGCAGATCGGCGCGATGTTCGAGGGCGACTTCAAGCTCGTCCACCACCTCGCGCCGCCCATCTTCGGCAAGACCGACGCGCAGGGCCAGCCGGTCAAGCAGGCGTTCGGGCCGTGGATGCACCGGGCGCTGCCGTGGCTGGCGAAGCTGAAGGGGCTGCGCGGCACGGCGTTCGATCCGTTCGGCCGGACCGCGGAGCGGCGCACCGAGCGGGCGCTGGTCGGCGAATACCGGGCGGCGATCGGCGAGGTGCTGGGGCGCCTGTCAGCGGAGCGGCTGGGGGCGGCGGTGGAGATTGCGCGGCTGCCGGAGGAGATCCGGGGGTATGGGCATGTGAAGGCGGGGAATCTGGAGAAGGTGCGGGCGAAGTGGGCGGGGTTGATGGCCGCCTGGAACGCCTGACGGATCAGACCACCACGACCTTCCGGTTCCCCGCCCCCGGCAGCATCCGCAGCGCCTGGTCCGACACCGCCGTGTACGTCCGCGCCGTCACCGTGCTGACGTAGACCCAGTCGGCGCGGCACTCGGCCGGCGTGGCGGTCACCACGAGGTAGCCGCGGCGCGACGTGTCGGCGTAGACCAGCGGCCCGATCAGCGCGGTCAGGCTGGCGGCGAGCGCGGCCGGGTCCTCGTTGGGCAGCACGGCCTCGAACCCAGGCGAGGTCACCGAGCTGGTCGCGAACTCGACGCCGACTGCGTTGCCGCTGGCGTCCTGCAGGTCGCTGGCCCAGGCGTTGTGGGTGTCGCCGGCGAGCACGACGAGGTTCTTGTCCAGCGTGCGCGCGATGCCCAGCACCTGCTCGCGCGCCACTGGATAGCCGTCCCAGGCGTCGAGGTTGTAGGGCACGCTCGGCTGCGCGAGGATGGCCTGTTCGACCACCGTGAGCGTGGCCGGCGCGGTGCGGGCCTTGTTGACGATCGCCGCGTAGGCCGAGACGCCGACACCCGAGCCGGGCACCAGCGCGTCCAGCAGCACCGGTGCCGGGATGTTCATGCGGCCCATCAGCACCTGCTGGCCCAGCACCTGCCACGTCGCGGACGAGGCGCTCATCTGCGTCTGCAGCCACGCGGTCTGCGTGGTGCCCATGAGCTGGCGCGCCGGGTCGGCGAGCGCGGTGGTGAAGGCGGTGGCGTTCAGGCCGGTGGCAGTGAGGTAGTGGGTGTAGTCGAGCTGCTGGTCGCGGGCGAGCACGCGGGTGTCGAGCATGTGCAGCGCCAGCAGGTCGCCGAACGCGAAGCTGCGGTAGATCGACAGCCGGTCCGCGCCGCTGCGCACGGGCAGCCACTCGTGCCACGCCTGCACGGCGGCGGCGCGGCGGTCGGCATAGGCGCCTTCGGTGGCGGGGGTGTGGTTCTGGGCGCCGTCGCGCCAGGCGTCGTTGGCGATCTCGTGGTCGTCCCACACGGCGATCATCGGCACGGTGGCGTGCAGGGCCTGCAGATCGGCATCGGCGCGGACCTGGGCGTAACGCTGGCGGTAGTCGGCCAGCGTCAGCAGCTCGGTCGCCGGCAGGACGAGGCGGCCGAGCGCGGCGGCCTGCTCGTTGGCGTAGCCGTCGCGGCCGTATTCGTAGAGGTAGTCGCCGAGGTGCAGCGCCGCGTCCAGGTCGTCGCGCTGCGCGGCGGCGGCGTAGACGTTGAAGTAGCCGGCCGCGTAGTGCGCGCAGGAGAACACCGCCAGCCGCACCTGGCCGACCGCGCCGACCGGCAGCGTGCGGGCCCGGCCGACGGGCGAGACCTGCGCGCCGACCTTGAAGCGGTACCAGTAGCGCGTGGCGGGCTGCAGGCCGGCGGCGTCGATCTTGACGGTCCAGTCGCGGGTGGCATCGGTGGTGGTGGTGCCGCTGGCGACGATCGAGGCAAACGCGGCGCTGGTGGCGACTTCCCAGGCGATGGTGACGGCAGCGGTCCCGGCGGCGGTGAGGCGGGTCCAGAGGATCACGCGGTCGGCCAGCGGATCGCCGCTGGCGACGCCGTGGGCGTAGGTGACGGTGGGGCCGGCGGGGGCAGAGACCGCCGCCGCGGTGTCGCTGCCGCCGCCACCGCAGGCGCTCAGGCCCAGGGAGCCCAGTGCAAGACCGCCGAAGGCAAGGTCCCGGACGAAGGTGCGGCGTGAAGTGTCGGACGCATCATCCGGGCGTTGGCAAGAGCGAGTCATGGCGAAGTCCGGGGAGAGGCAAGCAATGTGCGCACGCTAACCGTGTCGTGCGATGCGCGCGTGACACGGCGTAACAGCGGATCCTCGGGTGCGTCAGGCCACAGGGAACAGCCCTTCGACCGCCCGGTACAGCGCCTTGAACCGCGCATACCGCGGCGCCAGCACCGCCGCCTCGGCAGCATCCGGCGCAAACGTCGCCGCCACCTCCGGCGCCCGGCAGACCTCGTCCACCACCCCGCCATCGGCCAGCCACGCCAGCCGTGCTGCGCCGAGCGCCCCACCGGCCTCGCCGCCACGCCGCGTCACCATCGGCACGCCGATGGCGCTGGCGAGCAGCTGCGCCCACAGCGCGCTGCGCGCCCCGCCGCCGACCAGCGACAGGCTCGCCACTTCGCCCGGCTGCACGCCCAGCGAGTGCCAGCCGTCGAGCAGCCCGAAGGTCACGCCCTCGACCACCGCATACCCGAGCGCCGCCGCGTCGTGGTCGTTCGTCAGCCCGAAGAAGCCGCCCTGGGCATGCGGGTTGTTGTGCGGCGTGCGCTCGCCGTTGAGGTAGGGCAGGAACAGCGGGGCGCGTTCGCGCTGCTGCGGCGTCAGTTGCGCGACCTGTTCGAGCAGCGCCGCCTCGCTCGCCGCGCCGACGAGGTGTGTGACCCAGCGCAGGCCGTTGGCGGCGCTGAGCATCACGCTCATCTGGTGCCAGGTGCCGGGCAGCGCGTGGCAGAAGGCGTGCATCGCGCTGGCCGGGTTCGGGCGGAAACGGTCGCTGGTCAGGAAGATCACGCCCGACGTGCCCAGCGAGACGAAGCCCTCACCCGGCCGCACCGCGCCGATGCCGACCGCGCTCGCCGCGTTGTCGCCCCCACCGCCCGCGATCACCACGCCCGCCGGCAAGCCCCAGCGCTCGGCCAACTCCGCCTTGAGCACGCCGGACACCTCGCTGCCCTCGACCAGCCGGGGCATCTGCGCCTCGGTCATGCCGCAGGCGGCGAGCACCTCGGGCGACCAGCGCCGCGCGGCGACATCGAGCCACAGCGTGCCGGCCGCGTCGCTCATCTCGCCGACGCGCTCGCCGGTGAGCATGAAGCGCAGCCAGTCCTTGGGCAGCAGCACGGTCGCCGTGCGGGCGAACAGCGCCGGCTCGTGCTTGCGCACCCACAGCAGCTTCGGCGCCGTGAAGCCGGGCATCGCCAGATTGCCGGCGATGTCGTGCAGCCGCGGACACGCCGCCTCCAGCTCCGCGCACTCGGCGCCGCTGCGCCCGTCGTTCCACAGGATCGCCGGCCGCAGCACCTCGCCCGCCGCGTCCATCAGCACCGCCCCGTGCATCTGCCCGGACAGCCCGATGGCGCGGACCTGCGCGAGCGCCGCGCCGTGTTCGGCCTTCAGCCGCTGCATCGCCCGCTCGGTCGCGGCCCACCACTCGCCGGGCGCCTGCTCGCTCCACAGCGGCTGCGGGCGCTGCACGGTCAGCGGCTCGCCGACGACGGCGTGGATCTGGTGCTGCGCGTCGAGCAGCAGGAACTTGACTTCGGACGTGCCGAGATCGATGCCTAGGTACATGCGGTGGTTCCGAAGCGGTTGTCCGCCTGCTTGCGGAACTCGCTCGGCGTCATGCCCTTGATTTCCAGGAAGCGGCGGTTGAAGTTGGCGACGTTGTTGAAGCCGACCTCGTAGCAGATGTGGGTGATGAGCCGGTCGGACTCCATCAGCAGCTGGCAGGCGCGGTTGATGCGCACGCGGTTGACGAAGTCGGTGAAGGTGTTGCCGGTGGCGCGGCGGAAGAAGCGGCTGAAGCGGCTCTCGCTCATGCCGAGTTCGACGGCGATGTCGGCCGCCGAGAAAGGCTGCGAGAGGTTGTCGGTGATGCGGCTCACCACGGCGTCGATCTGGTCGAGCGAGTCGTCGTCGTCGATGCTCTGCATCTGCACGTTCGACAGCAGCCGGTAGTCGGTGCTGGCCGAGAGGTCGCACAGGAAGTCGCAGAACGCCGTGAACCGGCGCAGACCACGGCCTGCCTTGACGCGGTGCCAGTGCTGCCGGGCGCTTTCGCCCATGCCGAAGAACTCGATGCCGTGGCGCGCCCGCTCCAGCAGCGGCAGCACCTCGGCCAGCTCGGGGATCGTCGCCGCCGAGCGGGTCAGCGGCTCGTGGTGGAACTGGATCACGAGGTCACGCTCGGCCACGCCGCCTTCGGGCAGGTCCATCGACAGCCAGTTGTGCGGCAGGCGCGGCCCGGTCAGCACGAGGTGGCCGGGCTGGAACTGGCCGATCCAGTCGCCGACGAAGACCTTGCCCGAGGTGCTGGTGATCAGGTGCAGCTCGTACTCGTCGTGGTAGTGCCAGCGCGCCAGCGGCGTCGGGAAGCCGTGCGCCAGACAGCGGATGAACCCGGCCTCCCCCGGCGCCTCGTAGCCCAGGTCGGGCGAGCGGGCGTAGTCGTGCTCCAGCTCGGGCTTGAGCTGGCGGGGAACGGAGCGGGGCTTGGCGGGCATGGCCCCGAGCTTAATCGGTGGGGTGTCGTGCGCTTGCGGTGTGGTCGACCACGAAGCGAGCGACCCGCTCGCCCGCCCCGCGCACCGCCGCGACCAGCCGCACGTCTCCCGCCAGATCCCCCCACAGCGGCCGGTCGGCGCAGAAGGCCGCGACCGGGTCATCGGCGTCGCAGATCGCGTGCGCCACCGCCGGGTCCATCGCCTGGTCCTGGTAGGTGTAGGGGATCTGCCCGGCGTGCCAGCGCTGCAGGTAGGCCAGGAACAGCGCCGGGAGCATCGCCACGCTGTCGATCGTCTCGCCGCGGGCCAGCCGCTCGCGGATCGTCGGCGCGATGAAGCCGGGGATCTTGCTGAACCCGTCCATCGCCACGCGCTGGTTGGTGTCGCGGATGGCAGGGTTGCCGAAGCGGTCGAGCACGACGTCGCGGTAGGTCGGCAGGTGGATCGGGCAGGGGTGCTCGGGTGTGTCGAGGACCGGGATGGTGTCGTCGGTGACATAGTCGAACGCGAACTTGCGGATCACCGGGTCGTGCGTGCCCTCGTGGATGTAGAGGTAGCCGACCAGCGTGCCGGCCCAGGCGATGCACGAGTGCGTCGCGTTGAGCAGGCGGATCTTGGCTTCCTCGTAGGCATCGACCGACTGGACCATCTCGACGCCGACGGTCTCCCATGCCGGACGGCCGGCGATGAAACGGTCCTCGATGACCCACTGGATGAAGCTCTCGCCCATCAGCGCGGCGGGATCGTCCACGCCGGTCGCGGCCAGCACGCGCTCGCGCACGTCGGGCGTCGGGCGCGGCGTGATGCGGTCCACCATCGCGTTCGGGCTGGTGGTGTTCGCCTGCACCCAGTCGAGCAGCGCGGTGTCGCCGATGCGTCCGATGAACTGCAGCAGGCCGCCCCGCGAGCGGTCGCCGTTGTGGCGCAGGTTGTCGCAGTTGAGCAGCGTCACCGGACCGGCGCCGCTGGCCATGCGCGCGCGCAGGAGCGCGGTCAGCGCCCCGTAGATCGTCGAGCCGGGACGGCCAGCCCGCGCCGCGTCGAGGTCGGCGCGCAGGTCGGCGAAGGTGTCGAGATCGAGGCGGTTCTGCGCATCGAGGTAGTAGCCCGCCTCGGTGACGGTGAAGGAGACGATCTTCGTGTCGGCGCTGGCGCCTTGCGCGACCAGACCGGCGAGGTCGGGCGTGTAGGGGATGACCTGGCGGATCGAGGTGACGCGCTCGTAGCGGTGTTCACCGGCCGGGGAGATCGTCTCCAGCGTGTAGGCGCCGCCCTGGGCGACCAGTGCAGCGATGGTCTCGGCCATGTCGGGGCGCGTGTTGCCGCCGGCCAGCTGCCAGGCGGTGTCGCCGGTCTTGATCAGCTCGTGCAGGTAGACGGCCAGATGGGCGCGGTGGAACGAACCCAGGCCGAGGTGCAGGATAACGTTCATGGTGGTGCGTCGTGTAGGTGAAGGGTTAGAGATCGAAGTTGCTCGGCATCATCACGACATCGCGGATCGTCATGCCCCGCGGCCGGGTGAGCATGAAGGTGATGACCTCACCGACCTCGGCCGGGTCGAGCAGGCTGCCGGAGGCGCGCGCTTCGGCGAGCTTGTCGGCCGGCCAGTCGGCGAGCAGGCCCGTCATCACCGGCCCCGGCGAGATCGCGCCGACGCGCAGGCCGTGCTTGAACACCTGCCGGCGCGTCGTCTGCACGAAGCAGTCGATCGCCCATTTCGACGAGGCGTAGACCGGCTCCCACGGCGTCGGGTAGTGGGCGGCCAGCGAGCTGGTGACGAGGATGTCGCCCGAGCCGCGTTCGATCATGTGCGGCAGCGCGTCGCGGACGTTCTTCATCACGACATTGATGTTCAGGTGCAGCATCCGGTCGATCGCGTCGGTGTCGGCGTCCACCAGATCACCGCCGACGTACAGGCCCGCGTTGGCGTGCAGGATGTCGAGGCGGCCGGCGAGTTCCAGCACACGCGGCACCAGCGACTTGCACTGCGCCGGGTCGAGCAGGTCGAGCTGCAGCGGGATGGCCGCCTCGCCGTGCTGCGCCTGCATCGCGGCCAGCCCGGCGGCATCACGGTCGACCAGCACGACGCGCGCACCGCCGGCCAGCAGCGCCTCGGCACTGGCGCGGCCGATCCCGGAGGCAGAACCCGTGACGGCAGCGACTTTTCCCTGGAATGGTTGGTTCATGCGGTTCCCCGGTTCAGCCAGCGCGGGCTGCACGGCCTTGCGCGTCGAAGCGGTGCGCGTTGGTGGCCTCGACGAAGATGCCGACGCGGTCGCCATTGCGCAGCGCCGAGCGCGTGGCCTGCCGCGCGACCAGTTGCGCGCCGCTGTCGGCCTTCACGTAGATCAGCGTCTCCGCGCCGAGCGACTCGACCAGCTCGACCGTGCCCGGCAGCCCCCCGGACGCCGCCTGTGCCGCCGGCTGCAGCGTCACGTCTTCCGGCCGCAACCCGAGGAAACCACCCGCCGGCACGCCCGGCACGCCCGGCACATGCTTGCCCTCGACGACATTCATCTGCGGCGAGCCGATGAACTGTGCGACGAACTGGTTCGCGGGCTGGTCGTACAGCTCCAGGGGTGTGCCGACCTGCTCGATCAGGCCATCGCGCAGCACGACGATGCGGTCGGCCAGCGTCATGGCTTCCACCTGGTCGTGCGTGACGTAGATCGTCGTGGCGCCGAGGTCGCGGTGCAGCTTGGCGATCTCCACGCGGGTCTGGCCGCGCAGCGCCGCGTCCAGGTTGGACAGCGGCTCGTCGAACAGGAACACCTTCGGCGCCCGCACGATGGCGCGGCCGATCGCCACGCGCTGGCGCTGGCCACCCGAGAGCGCCTTGGGGGTGCGGTCGAGGAAGGCCGTCAGGTTGAGGATCTTCGCAGCGCGGTCCACCTTCTCGCGGATGACCTTCGGATCGACCTTGGCGAGCTTGAGCGCGAAGCTCATGTTCTCGTACACGCTCATGTGCGGATAGAGCGCGTAGCTCTGGAACACCATCGCGAGGTCGCGCTGGCTCGACGGCAGGTGCGTGATGTCGCGGCCATCGAGGCGGAGCGTGCCGCCGTCGATGTGTTCGAGCCCGGCGATCAGGCGCAGCAGCGTCGATTTGCCGCAGCCCGACGGGCCGACGAAGACGACGAACTCGCCTTGCTCGATCGACAGGTCGATGCCCTTGATCGCGCGGTGCTCACCGAAGAATTTCTCGATGCCTTGGAGTTGGAGGTAGGCCATGGGATGTCTCTTACTTGACGGCGCCGAAGGTCAGACCCTGCACCAGTTGCTTCTGGCTGAACCAGCCGAACACGACGATGGGCGCGATGGCCATCAGCGAAGCAGCGGACAGCTTGGCCCAGAACAGCCCTTCCGGACTGGAGTAGCTGGCGATCAGCGCCGCGAGCGTGCCGGCCTTGGCGGCACTGAGGTTGAGCGACCAGAACGCCTCGTTCCAGCTCAGCACCAGGCACAGCAGCCCGGTGGAGGCCAGCCCGCCCAGCGACAGCGGCAGCAGCACCTGGCGAAACTCCTGCCAGAGCGTGGCGCCGTCCATGCGCGCCGCTTCGAGGATCTCGGGCGGGATGTCCTTGTAGCCCGAATACAGCATCCAGACCATGATCGGCAGGTTGCTCAGCGTGAAGACAATGATGAGGCCGAGCTGCGTGTCGAGCAGGCCACTCTGCTGCGCCAGCACGTAGATCGGCACCAGTGCGCCCACGGCCGGCATCATCTTCGTGGACAGCATCCACATCAGCACGTCCTTGGTGTGCGGACCCTTGAAGAAGGCCATCGAGTACGCCGCCGGAGCAGCGAGTGCCAACCCGAGCAGCGTCGAGGCCACGCTGGTGACGAGGGAATTCTTCGCGTAGAGCAGGTAGTCGCTGCGCAACTGCACCTCGGTGAAGTTCTCCAGCGTCGGCGTGAACAGCAGCAGCGGCGGCACGGAGATCGCCTGCAGTTCGGTCTTGAACGCGGTCAGCACCAGCCAGCCGAGCGGGAAAAACAGGATCAGCGTCACCAGCCAGGCGACAACGGTCCGCGCCGCCAGGGCGGGTGTGAAGGTAGGGGGTCGGGCCATGTTGTTGCGCTCGCTCACTTGTCCAGGTTCTTGCCGACCATGCGGATCAGGAAGGCCGCCGCGATGTTGGCCAGCACCACCGCGAACAGCGCCCCGGCCGAGGCCACGCCGGCGTCGAAGTTCAGCAGCGCCTGCTTGAAGATCAGGAAGGCCATGTTGGTGCTCGCATCTCCCGGGCCGCCGCCGGTGGTCGTGTAGATCTCGGCGAACACGCTCAGCAGGAAGATCATCTCGATCATCACCACCACCGCCACCGAACGGCCGAGGTGCGGCAGGTAGAGGTAGCGCAGCTGCTGCAGGTAGGTCGCGCCGTCCATGCGCGAGGCTTCGAGCTGGTCGCGGTCCATGCTCTGCAGCGCGGTGATGAAGATCAGCGTGGCGAACGGCAGCCACTGCCACGCCACCATGATGATCACGCTCAGCAGCGGGAAATCGGTCAGCCAGTCCACCGGGGCGGCACCGAAGAACATCCAGACCTGGGCGAGCACGCCGTAGATCGGATTCATCATCATGTGCTTCCACAGCAGCGCGTTCACCGTCGGCATGACGAAGAAGGGGCTGATCAGCAGGATGCGCACCAGGCCGCGACCGGGGAAGGGATCGTCGATCAGCAGCGCGATGCCCACGCCCATCCCCACGGTGATGACGATCACGCTGCCCAGCAGCAGCAGCGTGTTGACCACCGATGTCGAGAACGACGGGTCGGTGATGAAGTATTCGAAGTTCTCCAGCCCGATGAAGCCAGTGGCTTCGGGCTGCATGAGGTTGTAGCGGATGACGCTGAAGTACAGCGTCATCACCAGCGGCACGATCATCCACAGGAAGAGCGTGACCACCGCGGGCGCCATCAGGGCGCGGGGCAGGAATCGGTTCATGGCTTCACCATTGGGCGAGACCGGCCGGGGCGGGAAGGCAGAACACCT
>NZ_JBFPGY010000287.1:0-6978 GCF_041083715.1 Sphaerotilus sp. | reverse complement strand
GGCAGCGGCAACGTCCTGTTCGTGAACCTGCCGCTCGGCTACTTCAAGGCCATCGGCACCGACAGCGCGCCGCTGCACGGCTTCCTCAACCTGTTCGCGCACCAGCATGTGCAGATGCCGACCATGTCGGTGCAGCCCAAGGGCGTGGGCGGGCTGGTCTACAACTGGCACGTCGATGACGGCGACGACCTGACCGCCGACGCCAAGTTCCTGCTCGACACGACGACGGTGTTCAAGCGCGGCCCGTTCTCGATCCACTTCACGGCCGGCCCGGACACGGTGGCGCTCGGCGACGGACTGGGCATGCACCTCGACACCAGCACCGCCGCCCAGACGCAATTCAAACGCCTCAAGTCACTGGCCATCGGGCACGAGCTGGCCTCGCATGGCGGCTGGAACCACGACCTCTACGGCCTGGGCGCCAACGAGACCAACCAGACCACCTACCAGCCCTGGCTGGAGCTGAACTTCGCCGCGGTCGAGCGCCAGTACGGCAAGAAGACCACCGAGTACTCGGCACCGCAGGGCAACAACCCGACCTGGGCGGTCAAGTGGCTCGAAGCCCGCGGCGTGACCGGCATGTACTTCGTCGGCGACACCGGCGCGCCAGCCGTGCGCTCGTGGCGTTCGGGCAGCCGGCTGACGACCTCGCTGTGGAGCTTCCCGCTGTCGCCGTTCGAGAAGTACGGCACCTTCGAGGAATTCGAGGAGTTCGGCGTCCCGGACACGGCGTCGGGCCAGTGGCTGCTCGACCTGCAGAACTTCGTGGTCAACAAGCGCACCAACCGCCTGTTCTACAACCACCCGCCCGGTGCGCGTGGCCACCTGCCGGCCATCACGCCGCTGCTGACCGCCGCCGACACGCTGCAGGCCGCGGGCAAGTTCCGCTGGTACACGATGACGCAGCTGGCGCAGTTCAGCGAACGCCGGCTGGCCACCACCTGGAGCGCGGCCAGCAACCTCGGCATCGCAACGTTCACGGTCACCCACCCGACCTCGCTGGCGGACATGACCTGGCTGCTGCCCAAGGCGCGCTACGCCGCCCCGCGGGTCACCGCGGGCACGGGCACGGTCACCACGACCGATGCCACCGACTGGATCGTCACGGCCACCAGCGGCACGTCGCTCAAGTTCACCGCTGCAGAGCGTTGAGCACGGAAAGACACCACAACGACATGACTCAGGAGCCCACATGAACCGACATCCCTTGCAGCGACTCGCCAGCGCGTTGGTGCTGGCCGGTCTGACCGCCCTCGCTGCGGGTGCGCAGGCCGCGCCCATCAAGGACAGCCTCGTCCTGCTGGTGCCCGACAACGCCGACCTCGCGGGCTGGCCCGTCAAGGTCTGGACCGACACCGCGCAGGAAGAAGGCTACCGCCTGCAGACGATGACCGATGCGCAGTTCCTGGCACTGGGCGCCACGTCGGCGGCCAACATCGCCGGACTGGTCGTGCCCGACAGCGCCCACATCCAGGCCAGCGACGCGGTGGTGGCCGCCGTCAAGCAGTACGCCAACCTCGGCGGCAAGCTGATGCTGGTCTACGACGCGGGCGCCCTGACCGACACAGCCGTCTACGCGCCCGTCAAGTCGCGCTTCTCGGACCTGGTCGGCGTGGACTACGTGATGTACGAGTCGCTGCGCGACCGCGTGGTCGGCTTCGGGCCGGTGGTCGGCACGCGGGCGCGGCTGGACAGCCTGTCGCTGCCGCCGGGCAAGTACACGCCCTGGGGAGCCGTCACCAGCGTCGCCGGAACGGCCTCGGCCGCCACGTTCGTGCCTGCGTCGCCAGCCGATGCCGGCGGCTCGAAGCACATGCGCCCGGCCATCGAGGCGCGCGCACTGCGCGGTGTCGACGAGGGTTCGGTCAATGTGCGCCTGCTGCGCAGCCAGCCGCTGCGCAGCCTGCTGGGCCTGGGCAGCAACCCCCTGTCGGCGACGGGCACTGCGGTCACGATCACGTCCAAGGTACCGACCGCCTCGCCGGCCACGAACCAGCTGTTCAGCGATGTCGTCGCCAACTACACCACCCTGCTCAAGACGCTGCTGCAGGGTGGCTCCACCGTCAACATCAGCGGCACCGCCACGGCGACCGACACCCAGCTCAACGCCATCAGCGGCTACGGCTACGGCCCGATCGACTACTTCAGCTACGTCACGCAGGGCACCTTCCCCGGCAATGTCTACCTGTCGTCGCCCGACCACGGCCTGGTCGCTGGCGTGCGCCCGACGGGCAGCGGCAAGGTGATGTTCGTCAACCTGCCATTGGGCTATTTCAAGGCCATCGGCACCGACAGCGCGCCGCTGCATGGCTTCATGAACCTGTTCGCCACCGAACAGGTCGGCCTGCCGAAGATGTCGATGCAGCCGCGCGGCAAGGGCGGGCTGATCTACAACTGGCACGTCGATGACGGCGACGACCTGCTGACCGACATCAAGACACTGCTCGACACCACCTCGGTGCTCAGGCGCGGGCCATTCTCGATCCACTTCACGGCCGGCCACGACGTCGTCACCCTCGGCGACAGCAACGGCATGTTCCTCGACACCAATCCCAAGTCGCAGGACCTGGTGCGGCGCCTGGGCAACCTCGGCGCCTGGGCCGGCAAGCTGCCGGTGCAGCACGAACTCGGCTCCCACGGCGGCTGGAACCACGACCTCTACGGCCTCGGCGCCAACGAGACCAACCAGGCCACCTACCAGCCCTGGCTAGAGCTGAACTTCGCCGCCATCGAGCGCACCACGGGCAGGAAGATCCGCGAATACTCGGCCCCCGTCGGCAACAACCCGACCTGGGCGGTGAACTGGCTGGAGAACCGCGGCGTCAACAGCATGTACTTCGTCGGCGACACCGGCGCGCCAGGCGTGCGTTCGTGGCGTGCGGGCAACCGGCTGACCAGCGCGCTGTGGAGCTACCCGATCGTGCCGCTGGGCAAGTACGCCACCTTCGAGGAGTTCGAGCTGTTCGGCATCCCGGATGCAACCTCGGGCCAGTGGCTGATCGACCTGCAGGACTTCGTCGTCAACCACCGCACCAACCGGCTGTTCTACAACCACCCGCCGGGTGCCCGTGGTCACCTGCCGGCGCTGCAGCCGATGCTGGCCCGCGCGGATCTGCTGCAGCTCCTGGGCCAGTTCCAGTGGTACACGATGGGGCAGATGGCCGCGTTCTCGCAGCAGCGCCTGGCCACCACCTGGAGTGCGACCACCGCCAGCGGCCTGACCACCTTCACCGCAAGCCACCCGACGTCGCTCAAGGACCAGACCTGGGTGCTGCCACGCAGCAGGTTCGGCACGCCGTACGTCCAGTCGGGCAGCGCGTCGGTGACAGCCGACAACAACGAGTGGATCATCGCGGCCAACGGCGGCACGCAGCTGCGCTTCGTGGCCGCGCCGCGCTGACGGCAGTCGCAGCGGACCTGTCATCCCCTGTGGCCAGCCCTGCGTTAGGAGCTGGCCGCAGGGTGACCTGACCATGGACATCAGTTCAGGTCCCGGGCGGATTTCTGTCGCAGAATCAGGACGCTGGTCGTCCGTCCCGGAGGTGGAAACATGTGGAAACGTATCGCGGTGGTGTGGACCTTGGTCAAGGTCGATGCACAGGTGCTCTGGTACGCCCTGCAGCACCCGCAGTCACCACGCTGGCTCAAGGTCGGTGCCATTGGCATGGTGGCCTACCTGCTCTCGCCGATCGACCTGATCCCGGACGTGCTGCCGGTCATCGGTGTGGTCGATGATCTGGTGCTGATTCCGCTGGTCATGCACTGGCTGCTGGGGCGTCTGCCCGCCTCGATCCGGGACTATGCCGAACGCCGTGCTCGTGGTGAGTCGGTAGACCCACCGGGGCGGCCCACGACGGTACGCGTCGTCGATTGAGGCCTCGGCAGTCAGGTCCATCGCCGCTGGCGTACGATCGGACCCATGAACCTGATCGACTTCGAACTCCGCGGCGAGTTCATCCCTCTTGATGCCCTGCTCAAGGCCACCGCAGTCGCGCACAGCGGTGGCGCCGCCAAGACCCTGGTCGCCGATGGCCAGATCCAGGTCGACGGTCAACCCGAAACGCGCAAGACCTGCAAGATCCGCGCAGGTCAGGTGGTGACCGTCGAAATGGCGCACACACGCATCCGCGTCCACGCACCTGCACTCTGAGCCGTCGGACCCGATCCGGCTGCCGGAACTTTCCATCGGCCGGACAGTCTCATTGCGGTCAACGGGCGCTTCTGCCCAACCATCCCCACCCTAGAGGAAATGATGAACCGATTCTGGCGTACCGCGGTATGTGTGCTCGCACTGAGCACGGCCTTGGCTCCCGCATTGTCCGAAGCCAAGCGTCTGGGCGGCGGCGGGTCATCCGGCATGCAACGCAGCTTGCCTTCCCGGAGTGCTCCGATGCAGAACGTGCCTGCACAGGTCCCGCAGCAGACCACGCCCACCGCACCGATGGCCGGTGCCGCCGCGACAGGCGCAGCCGCCGCAGGCAAGCGTTCCTGGATGGGGCCGCTCGCTGGTCTGGCCGCCGGCCTCGGCATTGCCGCCCTGATGAGCCATTTCGGCATGGGTGAGGCCTTTGGCAACATGCTGATGATGGCGCTGCTGGTCATGGTCGCGTTCGCCGCGTTCGCGTGGTTCCGGCAGCGATCGGCCGGCGGTGGTCAGCGTCCGGCGATGGCCAGTGCCGGCGCAGGTTTCGGCATCTCGCCTGCGTCTCCTGCGCAGGTGGACAGTCCCTCGCAACGTTCGGCACACAGCGTGAGCTGGCCCGGTGCGGTCGGAGCTGGTGCCCCCGGCAGTGCTGCGGCGAGCTTCTCTCAGGCTGGTTCGGCACCCGCCATGGCAGGTCTTCCGGCAGATTTCGACCGCCCCGGCTTCGAGCGCATCGCCCGCATGATCTTCATCCGCATGCAGGCGGCCAATGACCGTGCGGACCTGAACGATCTGCGCGAATTCACGACGCCTGAAATGTTCGCCAGCATCCGTACGGACCTGCAGGACCGCGGCAGCCATCCGCAGGAAACCGATGTGGTCGAGGTGCGTGCCGAGATCATCGACTTCGACCGCGAAGCCCAGCGCGATGTGGTCAGCGTGCGCTACACCGGCCTGATCCGCGAGGAAACCGGAGCACAGGCAGCGCCGTTCAATGAAGTCTGGCACCTGGTCCAGCCGAGCGACCGCAGCCGCAACTGGGCCATCGCAGGCATCCAGCAAGCAGGCTGAAACGCTCGGCAGGGCACCGTATCGACGCCCCGGATTCAGGCGACCAGGATCCGGTTGCGCCCGAGGTGCTTGGCCCGGTACAGGAGATCGTCGGCACCACCGTAGAGCAGTTCCACAGTGGTGCTCAGATCCTCCAGCTGGGCCAGCCCCACAGCCACCACCCCGGCCGAGACCGTCACCCGCAGAGGCTGGTCGTTGCGTCCGATCACCGCCATTGCCTCGACGGTCTGGCGCAGGTCTTCGGCCAACTCGATCGCGCCCTCGCGGTCCGTCAGCGGCAGCCCGATGCAGAATTCTTCGCCACCCATCCGGCCGAACACGTCTGACGCACGCAGCCGCTGACGCACCGCTTCGGAAAAACGCTGCAGCACCAGGTCACCGACCAGATGCCCGTGCTCGTCGTTCACACGCTTGAAGTGGTCCAGATCGAGCAGCACCAGCGCCATCGGTGTGCGCTCGCGCCGACAGCGATCGAGCAAGTGTTCCAGCATCGTCCGCGCCGTCACACGGTTGTAGCAACCCGTCAGATCGTCATGTGCGGCAAGCAGTTCCATGCGCCGCTGCGTCCGCTCGAAGTTGGCCAGCAGAAAGCCGAAGCTGGTTCCGATCACGGCCAGAAACGCCATCAGGAGCGTCAACCCTTGCACCCACCCAGGCTGCATCAAGTCGGCGTAGCACTCTGGCACCCACAACGCATGTACACCGCGCACCACCAGGGCCGCCCAGCAGACCACCAATGTGATGGCCACAGTCCGCAACGAGGTTTCCGCGCGCCACCCCTCTCGCAGCAGAACGCGAAGAATCGACACCTGCAGCAGCGCGATCCAGAAACTGACCATGGCCGAGTAATAGGCGTACGGTACGGGATGCAACGCCATCCAGGTCAACAGGACCAGTCCACCAGCGAAGGTGACCCACCCGGCACGCGGCAGGTTCTTCCGGAGCACAAACCGGTACACCGCTTGCCCATAGAACGTCATCCCCATCGCCAGCAGGGTGTTGCTCAGCAGGATGGCAGGACCCAGCGGAATCCAGAGCCGCATCGGAACGAACAGGAACCCCAGCAGCAGCAGCAGGCTGCCACAGGCCCACGTGCGCAGCTCAGGCCGCTCGGACATGAGCGTGCGCCGTGCAAGCCACAAGTCCAGCACGAGCATGGCGTAGCCAGTCAGCAGAGCAATCAGAACGGTCGGTGAATGTATGGTCATACTGCATGCACTGGCCACGCCGCAGCTGTGCCGCGTTGCCCCCCGCTCCGCGATCCTCCTGCACGCCTTGTGTCCGTCGCGGAGTATCCACCAGCCTCAAATGAAAAATGCCATGCACCCTGCGCCATCCATGCCGATGTCACGCCTCGATGGCGCTTTGCTGACCTTGCTGCAAGGTCGGCGCACGGCTGCGCTGGGCACGCGGACGGACGACGGGGAAGTGGCCCTGTCGATGGTGCCCTACGCGATCGACAAGGCCAGCGGATCGTTCGTGGTTCTGGTCAGCGGACTGGCCGCACACACGCGGCAGCTGCAGACCCATCCGCGTGCAAGCCTGCTGGTCTGTGACAGCGAGGACCAGACGGACAACGTGCACGCCCTGGCCAGGGTCAGTTTCGATGTGGAGGCATCCTGGCCGACGGCCGACTCTGTGGAAGCACAAAGCGCATCGGACACCTACCTGGCCAGACACCCGGCTGCGGCACTGCTCACGCAGTTGCCCGACTTCCGCTGGGCACGCCTGCATCCACTGCAGGCCCGGCATGTGGCAGGCTT
>NZ_JBFPGY010000286.1:0-6979 GCF_041083715.1 Sphaerotilus sp. | reverse complement strand
CGATAGACCAGCATGACTTCATCCCGGTCGGCCGGGCGTCGCTCGCGGGCGACCAGGGTCCATCCCGGCATCGCGGGCGTCTGCTGAAGGGCTTCGGGGGTGTCGATGCGTTCCTTGTGGCCCATCAGCAGCCATGGGCAATCGGTGGCACGCGGGTCGAGCGACAGGCGCCACGTCCCGTGCACCTCCAGCGCAGCGAGCTGGCTGCGCGCGACATTCTGTGTCGCCACACAGCCGGTGGCCGGGAGATGGGTGGCCAGTCGCTGCACCAGCGGGCGGTAACTGCGTGCATGGTCCAGCAACGGCAGCCAGAGCGTCATCAGCAGCAACCAGCTCAATGCGACACCACCCGCCGGCAACACCATGCTTTTCCAGAGCGCGTGGCGGTGGTGCCCGGTGCGCCACCGCACGAGCGCCAGCCAGGCGACCGTGCCCGCCAGCGCGATGCCCAGCGCAAGCAGGCTGAACCGTGGCACGAACTCCGGCGCCAGGCGGGCGACATTGGCTGCTGGCTGTGCTGGAACGCCGGTGTGCATCGCGACGTAGATCACCCAGATGGCCAGCGCGCTGAGCGTGAAGAAGAACACCGAGAACCAGTCGATGGCTGCGCTGACGCTGCGCTGCAAGGTCGGCAGCGCGAACGCCCCCAACACGGCCAATGCTGGCAGCGACAGCATGAGGGCGCGGTCGGATGCGCCCATGGAGGCACTCACCAGCAGGCCCACCAGCACGATCACCAGCGGAATCGACAGGTGGCGCTTGAGCAACTGGCGCCGCCAGCGCCACAGTGTCCAGGTGGCCAGTGGCCACACCGGCCAGGTGAACCACACGAGCAGCTTTGGCAGTGCGAGCCAGTCTCCGGCTGGCATCACTCGCCATACCCAGGCGCCCAGCAGCGTTCCGATGCCGCCGGCCAGCGCGCAGGCTCCGAGCAGCCACGGCACCAGCTTGCGGGACGCTGCGTAGCTGGATCGCCAGCAGACCAGCGCGCTTGCCAGGCCCATCAGCAATCCGGTGGTTGCTGCGCCACTGGCGGCGAGGCCGATCAGGGCTGCCAGCGCTGCGGCACGGCTCGTGCCGATGCGATACGGACTGGCGGCCAAGGCATAGAGCAGCAGGGCAGTGGCGGCCAGTTGCACCAGTTCGGGTGTGGTTTCATGGCCAAGCTGCAACAGGCCAAGGCTTGCCATCAGCGCCAGCACGGCACCGTCGGCCATGGCGCGGGCGTAGTCCACGGGATGTGCTTCACCGCCAAAGGCAAACGCCAGGGGCTGCGCGGCTTCCGTGCGGGCCAGATGCAGCGTGGCGTACCAGACCAGCGCCAGCGTGGCCGTCAACAGCAGGGCAAATGGCAGACGCGCTGCCAGTGCCGGATCGATCCAGGGCGTCAGAGCCTTCATGAAGGCGGCACCGATCCAGTAGGGCAGCACGCCGCCCTCCGTGCTGCCCCAGCCTGCAATGGTCGGATGCAGCCAGGAAGCCTCGCCTCGCAGCAGGCTGGTCATGTAGCCATAGGCGGTGATGTCTGCGTTTTTCCATGGGTCGCGCCCGAAGACGCCTGGCAGCACATAGGCTGCACAGAGCAACAGCAGCGCAAGGCGTGGCAGGCGCTGTACGGCGCGCTGGGTCACGAGGGCTGGATTGGGGGAATGCGCAGACACGGAATGGCGTTAGGCGAGGAAGAATCGAAGGTTCGCACCTGCTTGCAGCAAAAAAAAAGGCAGCCTGGGCTGCCTTTTCTTGCGCACGCGATGTGCGTCGTTCCAGGTGGCAAGATTACTTCTTGATGCCGACCTTGAACTTGTTGCGGAACTTCTCGACACGGCCGCCCAGGCTGTCGATGCTCTTCTGCGTGCCGGTGTAGAACGGGTGCGTTTCGCTGGTGGTTTCCAGCTTGAACAGCGGCAGTTCGCGGCCGTCTTCCAGGGTGATCTTTTCGCGGGCCGGAGCGCACGAGCGGGTCACGAACTGGAAACCGTTGGACAGGTCGACGAAGCAGACGTCGCGGTAATTCGGGTGGATGCCGTCTTTCATGGGGAGTCCTCGCTGTGTGCCGGGAGCCACTCTGCACCATGCAGATGCACTTTCCGACAGCGGAAAAACAAAGATTATAGCGTGCGCAGTCGTGAACTGACTCAGCCGCCGCGCCGCATCATGTCGAAGAAGTCGATGTTGCTCTTCGTGGCCTTCATCTTGCCGAGGATGAACTCCATCGCCTCGATCTCGTCCATCGGGTAGAGCAGTTTGCGCAGGATCCAGCTCTTCTGCAGGATTTCCGGCTTGAGCAGCAGCTCCTCGCGGCGCGTGCCGGACTTGTTGAGCAGGATCGACGGGTAGACACGCTTCTCGGCCATGCGGCGGTCCAGGTGGATCTCGCAGTTGCCGGTGCCCTTGAATTCCTCGTAGATCACCTCGTCCATGCGGCTGCCGGTATCGACCAGCGCGGTGCCGATGATGGTGAGCGAGCCACCTTCCTCGACGTTGCGGGCCGCACCGAAGAAGCGCTTGGGGCGCTGCAGCGCATTGGCGTCCACGCCGCCGGTCAGTACCTTGCCCGACGACGGCAGCACGTTGTTGTACGCGCGGGCCAGTCGGGTGATGGAGTCCAGCAGGATGATCACGTCCTTGCGCAGTTCGACCAGTCGCTTGGCGCGCTCGATCACCATCTCGGCGACCTGCACATGGCGGGCGGCCGGCTCGTCGAAGGTCGAGCTGATGACCTCGCCGCGCACGGTGCGCTGCATCTCGGTCACTTCCTCGGGACGCTCGTCGACCAGCAGGACGATGAGGTGGACCTCGGGATGGTTGGCGACCAGTGCGTGGGCGAGGTGCTGCATCATGACCGTCTTGCCGCTCTTGGGCGGAGAGACGATCAGGGCGCGCTGCCCTTTGCCGATAGGTGCGATCAGATCGATGATGCGACTGGTGATGTTCTCCTCACCCTTGATGTCGCGCTCCAACCGGAACTGCTCCTTCGGGAACAGCGGGGTCAGATTCTCGAACATGATCTTGTTCTTGCTCTCCTCGGGCGTCAGTTCGTTGACGCGATCGACCTTCACCAAGGCGAAGTAGCGTTCGCCGTCTTTCGGCACCCGCACTTCGCCTTCGATCATGTCGCCGGTGTGGAGATTGAAGCGGCGAATCTGGCTCGGCGACAGATAGATGTCGTCGGTGGAGGCGAGAAAACTCGTGTCCGGCGAACGCAGAAAGCCGAAACCATCCGGAAGGACTTCCAGCACGCCGTCGCCGAAAATCTGCTCGCCCTGACGGGCGCGTTTTTTCATGATCGCGAACATCAGTTCCTGCTTGCGCAGGCGACTGGCGGACTCGATCTCCAGCGACTCTGCCATCTGGATGAGCGCCGAGATGTGTTGAGCCTTGAGTTCGGAAAGATGCATAGGGGCGGACCCTGAAAGCAGGTCTGATCGGTGCCAGCCGGACAGACCGGGGGTGGTCGGGACCTGGCTCCGTCGCTGCTCGGGATGAACATCCCATGAATGCCGGGTGGGCAATCAGGCGATGGGGTCCGGGACGATCAATGCGGGGAGTAGGGAGCCGACGCTGCGCGCGCTTCAGAGTCAGTGCAACTGTCTCTTCGACAACTGGCGCGCAGTGGCATTCGCAAACGGCACCAACACAGTCGGTAAGCGCCGCTGGAACGAATTATAGATGAGATTCGACGAAGCTCTTCAACTGGGGAAACGCCAGGGCGCCCACCTTCGTGGCGACAGGCTGGCCACCCTTGAAGACCATCAGCGTCGGGATGCCGCGGATGCCGAACTTGCCCGCAGTGGCCTGGTTGCCATCGACGTCGAGCTTGACGATCTTGATCTGGCTGCCCAGCTCTTCGGCAACACGGTCCAGACCCGGCGCCATCTGCTTGCAGGGGCCGCACCATTCGGCCCAGAAATCAACCAGAACCGGCGTGTCTGACTGGATCACTTCCGATTCGAACGTGGAGTCGGAGATGTTTTTGATGAGGGGGCTGCTCATGTGGGTTCCGTCGGAAAGGGAAATGGCTGAAGGATTTTCAGCAGGTGGCGATATGACGAGGATTTTGGCATGAACGTGGTGGAGTCCGCTTGGATTGCCCGGAGTAAATGGCTATCCGCTTGATAGCGTACAGATGGATGCAAGGCTGATACAGGGCGGTATTGATGGTCTTTTTCATCGCTTGCCGTGGCGATCCGGCGGCTCCAATCTCGCCATGACCGACGCTGTATCAGCAGCACCTGTGCTGCGTACCTTTGCTGATTTCGCGCTGTTGCGCATGCTCGGGCGCAGTTCGCTCACCATCGCTTGGCTGGCAACTGACATCCACACCGGGCAGCCTGTGCGTCTGCTGGCCTCGACTTATCCGGTGACCTCCCAGGTCGTGCGTGAACGCTGTGTCGAGGACGCGCAGCGTGCGGCCCGGCTGGTCCATCCCCGTCTGGTGCCTGTGCGCAAGGTCGGCTGCGTGGACCGGTTTCCGTATGTGGTCTGCGACGCCGAACCCTCCGACCTGGAAGCACCGTCGGTGGCACCGACGGTGCTCAGTCTCGATGATGTCGTGCGCCGTGGACACGACGTGCTGGACGGCCTGTCCTATGTCCACGAGGCAGGCATGGTCCACGGCGATCTCGCCCTCCACACCCTGATGCTGGATGCGACGGGACGGCTGCGCCTGTGGGGCTGTGGCCTGGGTGTCGCGCTGGCCACAGCCCGCAATGCGTCAGTGTCCTCCGCCCCGTCGCCGCCCGGGCTCGGCCACTTGCTGTCACGAGAGATCGCCGCCTGTGGCTTGCTGATGCAGCACTGGCTGATGGGCCGGCCGCCTGCTGGCGAGGCCGACATGCCCACGCTGCTCGGGCAGATGAACACCATCGACCTGCGTCTGCCGATCCCGGTGCCGCAGCCGGTGCCGGACTCGCTGCGCCTGATCATCAACCGGGCGATCGACCTGCATCCTCAGCGGCGCTTCCTGCATGCCCGCAGTTTCGAGCGTGTCCTCGGCAACTGGCATCAGACCCAGTTGCTGGACGGCGATGGCTTCGACGCGGTCCTGGCCGAGCGCATCCGCCGTGGCGGGCACTTGCCGGCCCGTCCGATGCTGGTCAATCGGGTCACGCAGATCATTGGCATGGAGCAGCAGCGGTTGGACACGGTGGTCGATGTCCTGCTGGAGGACATCGGTTTGAGCCTCGGGCTGCTGCGTGCCGCGAACTCGGCAGAAGCCTCCGCCGTGAGCGTCGACGAGGCGGTCATCACCGTCAATCGCGCCATGCAACTCATGGGGACGAACGGCTTGCGCCGCGTCGCGGGTGGCATGAAGCCGTGGCCCGGCACGCTCAAACCGGTCAGCGTGCGTGCCTTCGAAGCGGCGATGAATCGCGCGCTTCTGGCGGGTCATCTGGCCGAGTGCCTGGCACCGGCGGGCATGGACGCAGAGGCTGCCATGCTGGCTGCGCAATTCCAGCATCTCGGCACGTTGCTGGCTGCGTACCATTTCCCGGACGAGCTTCAGCAGATCGCGCGTCTGAAAGCTGCTGGCGATGTCGGCAGCGGGCAGCCGATCAGCGAAGAAACCGCAACGCTGGCGGTCCTCGGTGTCGACCTGCCCGGCTTGGCGTTGGCGTTCTTGCGTCTGTGGGGACTGACCGATTCGCTGCGCCAGCGGGTCAAGCCGATACCGCTCGACCGGCGGATCATCAGCCCGACGACACCGGCTGGCTGGATCAAGCTGGTCGCCAGTTGTGCCAATGAGATCGTGGCACTGACGGAGCTGCCGCAGCCTGCCCAGCCGGCAGCATTGACCACGGTGCTGGGTCGCTATCACACGGCGCTGGCACTGGAAACCGAGCAGGTGCGTGGTGCGATGCGCCAGGCACGCGATAAGCTCTCACGCCATTTGAACCCTTCCGCGACGGACTGATCACCGATCTGGACCCGCGGACCTGTCATCGACGGCGCTCCGCATGCCCCTCTGGATCGATTCGCACTGCCATCTCGACGCCCCGGAATTCGACGCCGATCGCCGCGCCGTGTGCGACCGCGCGCGCGCAGCCGGCGTGGCACTGCTGGTGATTCCTGCGGTGGAGGCCGCACATTTCGAGGGTGTGCGCACGCTGGCCCATGCCACCGGGCAGGTCTATGCGCTGGGCCTGCATCCGCTCTATGTGCACCGCCAGCCGGCCGATGCCCTGGACCAGCTCGCCCGGGCGCTGCACCAGCACCGTGGCGACGAGCGCCTGGTCGCCGTTGGCGAGATCGGTCTGGATGGCTTCGTGCCAGGTCTGGACTGGGCGACCCAGGAGCGTTTCTATGCGGCACAGCTCGCCCTGGCCCGCCGCATGGACCTCCCGGTGATCCTCCATGTGCGCCGATCTGCCGATGCGTTGCTCAAGCACCTGCGCCGCGCTGGCGTGCGCGGTGGCATCGCCCATGCCTTCAACGGCAGCGAGCAGCAGGCGCAGATGTTCATCGACCTGGGATTCCGGCTCGGCTTCGGCGGGGCGATGACCTTCGAGCGCGCCTCGCAGATCCGCAGGCTCGCGCAGATCCTGCCCGCCGAGGCCCTCGTGCTGGAGACCGACGCACCCGATATCCCGCCGCACTGGCTCTACCGCACCGCCGACGAGCGCGCGCAAGGTCTGGGCAGCCGCAACGAACCCGCCGAGCTGCCCCGCATCGCCGAGACGCTGGCTGCGCTGCGTGGCTGGACGCTGGAAGAGACCGCGGCCACCACGACCGCCAACGCCTGCGCCGCCTTGCCGCGCCTGGCGCCGTGGTTGCCGGCATGACGCGCCTGACGGGCTTCCCGCCCGTGGTCTCGCCGACCACGCGGCTGATGGTGCTGGGCAGTTTTCCGGGCGTGGCCTCGCTGGTGCAGCAGCAGTACTACGGCCACCCGCGCAACCAGTTCTGGCCGATCCTGTCGGCGCTGTGGTCGGTCGATCTGCGCCGCCTGCCGTATGCGGAGCGGCTCGACGTGGTGCGC
>NZ_JBFPGY010000285.1:0-22734 GCF_041083715.1 Sphaerotilus sp. | reverse complement strand
GTCGCGCGCCAGGCGGACCATGTGCGCCAGCGGGCCTTCCTCCAGCCGCAGCACGTCGAGTTCCTGCTGCGCGAAGTAGCCGATCGACAGGCCCTTGCCTTCCTGGATGTGGCCGCCGAGGCGCTGGATGGCGCCCGCGAGCGTCTTCACCACGGTGGACTTGCCCTGGCCATTGGCGCCGAGGATGCCGATGCGCTGGCCCGGCAGCACGGACTTGCTGATGTTCGAGACGATGACGTTGTCGCCGTAGCCGACCGACACCTCGTCCATCACGATCATCGGGTTCGGCAGGCTCTGCGGCTCGCGGAACTCGAACTCGAAGTCGGCGCTGGTGAGGATCGGCGCCAGCTTGGTCATGCGGTCCAGCGCCTTGACGCGGCTCTGGGCCTGCTTGGCCTTGCTGGCCTTGGCCTTGAAGCGGTCGATGAAGCGCTGCAGGTGGGCAACCTTTTCCTGCTGCCTGGAGAAGGCGGCCTGCTGCTGCGACATGCGCTCGGCGCGCATCAGCTCGAAGCCGCTGTAGTTGCTGCCGTAGCGCGTGACCTGGGTTTCGTCGAGGTGCAGCGTGACCTTGGTGACGGCGTCGAGGAATTCGCGGTCGTGGCTGATGACCAGCATCGTGCCGTCGAAGCGCAGCAGCCAGGCCTCCAGCCAGACCAGCGCGTCCAGGTCCAGGTGGTTGGTCGGCTCGTCCAGCAGCAGCAGGTCACCCGGGCACATCAGCGCCCGCGCCAGTTGCAGCCGCATCCGCCAGCCGCCCGAGAAGCTGTTGACCGGCGCATCGAGCTGGCTGACGCGGAAGCCCAGGCCGAGCAGCAACGACTGCGCCCGTGCCGGCGCATCGAAGGCACCGACTTCGCCGAGCAGGGCATGGGCGTCGCCGATGGCGTGGCCGTCGTCGGCGGCTTCGGCGGCGGCCAGCGCGGCGCGGGCGGCCATCAGCGGCTTGTCGCCTTCGAGCACGAATTCGGTGGCGCCGGTGTCGGTTTCCGGCATGTCCTGCGCGACCTCGGCGATCTCCCAGCGCGGGGGCATCTCGACATCGCCCTGGTCCGATTGCAGCCGCCCGGTCAGCAGCGAGAACAGCGAGGACTTGCCGGCGCCATTGCGGCCGACGAGCGAGGCCTTCTCGCCGGGTTGCAGCGTGAAGGACGCGTTCTGGAGGACGATCTTGACGCCGCGGCGCAGCGTGATGGACTTGAACTGGAGCATGGGGGGCCGCGCGGGGCGGATCAGCGGTTGTCGGCGACGGTCTTGAGCGCGGCCAGGGATTCGGAGAGGTCGATCACGGCCATGGCGTAGTACGCGGACCAGTTGTAGCGTGTGATGACCCAGAAATTATCGGTGCCGGCGACGAAGCTGGGCGCTTCGACGCCGTTGCGCAGCTCCACCAGCGCGAGCTTGCCGGTGTGCTGCTGGCCGGCGGGGCTGAGCAATGCCCCGCGCTGGGCCAGTTCCGTGGCGGTGAAACTGGGCAGGATGTCGGGTGCGAGCAGGGCCTCGCGGTCGGCGTCGGTCGTCGGAGGGAGCACGTCGTAGTGCGTGGCCATGCCCCGGACCCAGCCGTGTCCGGCCAGGTAGTTGGCCACGCTGCCGATCACGTCGGGCGTGCTGCGCTGCAGGTCGATGCGGCCGTCGCCGTCGAAGTCGATGGCGAACTTGAGCCAGGTGCTCGGCATGAACTGCGGCATGCCGAGCGCGCCGGCGTACGAGCCCTTCAGGCTGAGCGGATTGATCTTGTCGCGGGAGGCGAGGGCGAACAGCGCCTCCAGCTCGTCGCGGAAGAACTCGCTGCGGTCGCTGCGTCCGCGTGGGAAATCGAAGGCCAGCGTCGCCAGCGCATCGACGGCGCGGAAACCGCCGGTCTGGCGTCCGTAGATCGTTTCGACGCCGATGATCGCGACGATGACCCGCGCCGGCACGCCCCAGCGTTCTTCCGCCTGGCGCAGCCACAGTTCGTTGTCGCGCCAGAAATTGACGCCCTCGCGCACGCGCAGCGTGTCGAGAAAGCGCGAGCGGTAGACCTTCCAGTTCTTCGCCGCCGGGCTGGCCGCGGGCAGGATGAACTTGGCGACCTGGGCCTGGTAGCGTGCTTCCGACAGCGTGGTGGCGACCACGTCTTCGTCGAGTTCGGGATGACGCTGGACGAGATCCTTGATGAAGGTGGAGACATCCGCCCGGGCTTCGTAGCCAGCGGGCGGGCTGGGGGCCACCGGCACGCGCGGAGCGGCCATGGTGGACCAGAAGGGGGTCAGCAGCAGCGCGGAACACAGGGTTGCGCGCACGATTCGAAGGGCAGACATGGCCTGATTGTCGCCGCTTTGGCACACTGCCAGAAAACACCACTGGAGACCCCCATGACCTTTCCTGACGAAGCCTTGCTGTTGCGCGTCCAGGACGCCCGCGGCGTCGTGACCCTGACGCTCAACCGCCCGCAGGCCTTCAACGCGCTGTCGGAGGCCATGCTGGCCGCCTTGCAGTCCGAACTGGACGCGCTGGCGGAGGACCCGTCCGTGCGCTGCGTGGTGCTGGCGGCGGCCGGGCGCGCCTATTGCGCCGGCCACGACCTGAAGGAGATGCGCGCCGAGCCGAGCCTGGCCTACTACCGCGACCTCTTCACCCGCTGCGGCAAGGTGATGCTGTCGATCCAGCGCCTGCCGGTGCCGGTGATCGCCCGTGTCCATGGCGTGGCGACGGCGGCGGGCTGCCAGCTCGTGGCGACCTGCGACCTGGCGGTGGCGGTGGAGACGGCGCGCTTCGCAGTCAGCGGTGTCAACCTGGGCCTGTTCTGCTCGACGCCGAGTGTCGCGCTGTCGCGCAACGTCGGGCGCAAGACGGCGTTCGAGATGCTGGTGACGGGCGAGTTCCTGTCCGCGAACGAGGCGCTCGCCAAAGGACTGGTCAACCGGGTCGTGCCGGCCGACGCGCTGGACGCCGAGGTCGAGCGCCTGGCCGCCAGCATCGTGGCCAAGCCGCGCGCCGCGGTGGCGATGGGCAAGGCGCTGTTCTACCGCCAGCTGGAAATGGGCACCGAGGCGGCCTACCAGACCGCCGTCCAGACGATGGCCTGCAACATGATGGACGACAGCGCGCTCGAAGGGGTGCAGGCGTTCAATGAAAAACGGCCGCCGAACTGGCAGCCGTCGTCCTGATCCCGATGCCGAACCGGCGGGTCACATGCCGGCGTAATTCGGCCCGCCGCCGCCTTCCGGCGTGACCCAGACGATGTTCTGGGTCGGGTCCTTGATGTCGCAGGTCTTGCAGTGGACGCAGTTCTGCGCGTTGATCTGCAGCCGGTCGCTGCCGTTGTCGTTCTGGATGAATTCGTAGACGCCGGCCGGGCAGTAGCGCGTCTCGGGGCCGGCGTACTGCGCGAGGTTGATCTCCACCGGCACGCGGGCGTCCTTGAGCGTCAGGTGCGCAGGCTGCTGTTCCTCGTGGTTGGTGTTGGAGATGAACACCGAGCTGAGGCGGTCGAAGGTGATCACGCCGTCCGGCTTCGGGTACTCGATCCGTGCGCACTCGGCGGCCGGGCGCAGGCAGAGGTGGTCCGGCTTGTCGCGGTGCACGGTCCACGGCGGTGCGGCGAAACCGAGCTTGGGCAGCAGCCACTGCTCGATGCCGGTCATCAGCGAGCCGACGTAGACCCCCTTCTTGAACCACTGCTTGAAGTTGCGCGACTTGTCGAGTTCGGCGTGCAGCCAGCTCGACTCGAAGGCGGCAGGGTAGGCCTGGAGTTCATCCTGCTGGCGGTCGGCGGCCAGGGCCTCGAACGCGGCTTCGGCGGCGAGCATGCCGGTCTTGATCGCGGCGTGGCTGCCCTTGATGCGCGCGGCATTCAGGTAGCCGGCGTCGCAGCCGATCAGCGCGCCGCCCGGAAACACGGTCTTGGGCAGGCTCAGCAGACCGCCCGCTGTGATGGCCCGCGCGCCATAGCCCAGCCGCTTGCCACCTTCCAGATACTGGCGGATCGACGGGTGCGTCTTCCAGCGCTGCATTTCCTCGAACGGGCTCAGCCACGGGTTCTTGTAGTCCAGCCCGGTGACGAAGCCGAGCGTGACCTTGTTGTCTTCGAGGTGGTAGAGGAAGCCGCCACCATAGGTGTCCGGCTGCATCGGCCAGCCGGCGGTGTGGACCACGAGGCCGGGCTGGTGCTTGGCCGGGTCGATTTCCCACAGCTCCTTGATGCCGAGGGCGTAGCTCTGCGGATCCTTGCCGTCGTCCAGCTTGAACCTGGCGATCAACTGCTTGCCGAGGTGGCCGCGTGCACCTTCGGCGAACAAGGTGTACTTGCCGTGCAGTTCCATGCCGATCTGGAAGCTGTCGCCCGGCTCGCCGTCCTTGCCGACACCCTGGTTGCCGGTGGCGATGCCCTTGACGCGGCCGTGCTCGTCGTAGAGCACTTCGGCGGCCGTGAAGCCCGGGAAGATCTCGACACCGAGGGCTTCCGCCTGCTCGCCCATCCAGCGCACGACGTTGCCGAGGCTGACGACGTAGTTGCCGTGGTTGTGGAAGCAGTCGGGGATGAGCGCTTGCGGGGTCCTGGTGGCTCCGGTCTCCGACAGGAACAGCACTTCGTCGGCGGTCACTGGCTGGTTCAGGGGCGCACCACGCTCCTTCCAGTCCGGGAACAGCTCGTTCATCGCGATCGGGTCCATGACGGCACCCGACAGGATGTGCGCACCCGGCTCCGAGCCCTTCTCGATCACCACGACCGACAACTCCTGGCTCTTGGCCGCTGCAAGTTGTTTGAGGCGGATGGCGGCGGCCAGTCCGGCAGGGCCGGCACCGACGATGACGACGTCGTATTCCATCGTGTCGCGGGGGCCGAACTGGTCGAGGATCTCCTGGGGGCTCATGGGCGTCCTTGTAATGGCGGGGTCTGGGTCATGCGGGGCGGACGAGATTCTAACGGCCTGCGAACCAAAAAAGAACGATCGTTCTTTTTTGGCGCCGTGAAACCATGCCGTGCGCCAATTGGCACGGCTGGTGATCGCGGAGAGATATCAGGAGTAAGTCGGCCATTTCTGCGTTTTGTTCAATTCGGGTGCTTCTATGCTGAGTGCATCGGCTTGCGGACAGTACCGCCCGCTTGGCCGGTACTGTCTGGTCAATGTGGGGTGTCCGATGCTGGGTTTGCTGGTTTCCGAATTCGTGAACATGGTCGAAGCGCGCCACGGAGTGCCTGCGGCGGAGGCCATCCTCTTCGGCACGGACGTTCCCTCTGGCAACGACGACGACCTGCTCGACACCTATCCGACCGTCCAGCTCCAGGTGCTGTTCGAGGCCCTGTCGCGCCGGGTCGGCGAGACGCCGCATGCGCTGCTCCAGGGGCTGGCCAGCCGGGTCGTTGGTCGGATCCGGCTTGTCAATCCGGATGTGTTCGCCCGGCACGCCGACCTGTTCGGCCAGATCGCCGTCGACGGTGAGGATGTGGTGCTGCGCTCCTACGAGATCGACGAGTCCGAGGTCGAGGAAATCGAGCTGCTGCTTGGCGAGCGCCAGCAGGCACAGCGGCTGGTCCGCGGCCTGCTCGACGATCTGGCCCGCTACGAGCGCCGCCGTCTTCCTGCGCGGCGCCACCCGGTCGCCGCCACCCTGGCGCAGGTGCGCACCCTGATGCGCTGAGGTGCAGGGCGTCCGCTGTGGCGCCGAGGTGGTGCAGCGGGCGTGACAGGACACCCGCATGGGGCGTGCTATCTTCAGGTGAAGATTTCGACCAACATCGATCCACACCGAAAGAGGAGCAATTCCATGAGCTACCCCATCGATCTGTCCGGCCGCGTGGCCCTCGTCACCGGGGCCTCCAGCGGCCTGGGTGCACAGTTCGCGCGGGTGCTGTCTCGCGCAGGTGCCGCGGTTGTGCTGGCTGGCCGGCGCACCGACCGCCTGAAGGCATTGCGTGCCGAGCTGGAGGCTGCGGACGGCGATGCCCATGTGGTGGAACTGGATGTCACCAGCATCGACAGCATCAAGTCTGCCGTGGCCCACGCCGAGACCGAAGTCGGCGTGCTCGACATCCTGGTCAACAACTCCGGTGTCAGCACGACCCAGAAGCTGGTCGATGTCACCCCGGAGGATTTCGACTTCGTGTTCGACACCAATGTGCGCGGCGCCTTCTTCGTCGCGCAGGAAGTCGGCAAGCGCATGGTGGCCCGCGCCCGTGGTGCCGCACCGGGCACGTACACCGGTGGCCGCATCGTCAACATCGCCTCGATGGCCGGCCTGCGCGTGCTGAGCCAGATCGGCCCCTACGCGATGAGCAAGGCGGCCGTGATCCACATGACCCGCGCGATGGCGCTGGAGTGGGGCAAGTACGACATCAATGTCAATGCGATCTGCCCCGGCTACATCGACACCGAGATCAACCACCACCACTGGCAGACCGACGCCGGCCAGAAGCTGATCCACATGCTGCCGCGCAAGCGCCTGGGCACGCCGCAGGATCTGGACGCGGTGCTGATGATGCTGTGTGCCAACGAGAGCCGCTTCATCAACGGCGCCGTCATCCAGGCCGACGACGGCTTCGGCCTCTGAAGCGGACACCAGGAGGTTGCCGATGAGAAGGAACCTGACGCCGCTGGAGGCGCGCATCGTCGCGGTGCTGGTCGAGAAGGAGGCGACCGTGCGCGACTCCTACCCGCTGTCGCTGAACGCGCTGTGCGCCGGCTGCAACCAGAAGACCGCACGTGAGCCGGTGATGGCGCTGGGTGACGCCGAGGTGCTGGCTGCGATCGAGGAGCTGAAAGCGCTGAGCCTCGTCAACGAGGTCAGCGGCATGCGGGTGGTGCGCTATGAGCACAACCTGGCGCGGGTGCTGGGGGTCCCCGGTGCGGCAGCAGCGCTGCTGACGATGCTGGCGCTGCGTGGCCCGCAGACCGCTGCCGAGCTGCGCCTGCACTGCGAGCGGCTGCACCGTTTCGCCGATGTGTCGTCGGTCGAAGGGTTCCTCGACGAGCTGGCCGACAAGGATCCACCGCGCGTGCGCAAGCTGCCGCGGGCGCCGGGTGCGCGCGAGTCGCGCTGGGCCCACCTGCTGTGCGGCGACGCGGGGCTGGAGGCGATGTCCACCGAGTCGGCGTCGGCCCATGCCGCCGATGCCGGTCTGGCCGAGGAGGTGGCGGTGCTGCGCGCCGAGGTGCATGAACTGCGCGGACAACTCGGCCGGCTGGCGGCCGCGCTCGGTGTGGAACTGTGACCGTGCGCTTCAAGACGACGGTGCGGGCGGACTTCCCGGCGCAGCAGTCGGTGCTGCGAACGGTGCTGCTGCCGAACGCGATCCGGTCGCTGGTCTCGGGTGACTGACCGCGGACTGCTGATCGCCCTGCTGGCGCTGGTGGCGCTGCAGCTGGTGGCGCTGCTGTGGCTGGTTTGGCGCCGCCAGGCCGAGGCCGCCGAGCCTGCCGATGCGACCGAACGCCTGCAGGCCACGGCCGACGCCATCATCGACGCCGGCCATGCCCACAGCGAACGTGTCGAGCGCGAACTGCGCACCGAAGTGCAGGGCAGCGCCCGCGGCACCCGCCAGGAGCTGAGCGCGGCCTTGTCGCAGTTCCAGCGGCTGCTGCTGACCCAGACCGGCGAGGCCAGCCGCACCCAGTCCGAGCACCTGCGCCAGCTCACCGAGGCCAACGACCGCCGCCTCGCCGGGCTCCAGCAGTCGATGGAGCAGCGGCTGGACGCCGTGCAGCTCAGCGTCGAGCAGCGTCTGGCGAGCCTGCAGGCCGACAACGAGCGCAAGCTCGAACAGATGCGTGCCACCGTGGACGAGAAGCTGCACGCCACGCTGGAGGCCCGCCTCGGCGAGAGTTTCAAGCAGGTCGCCGACCGGCTGGAGCAGGTGCACCGCGGCCTGGGCGAGATGCAGACGCTGGCCCAGGGCGTGGGCGATCTGAAACGTGTGCTGGGCAATGTGAAGACACGCGGCCTGCTGGGCGAGGTGCAGCTTGCAGCGCTGCTGGAGCAGGTGTTCACGGTCGAGCAGTACGCGACCAACGTGGTCACCGTGCCGGGCAGCAACGACCGGGTGGAGTTCGCGATCCGCTTGCCAGGACGTGGTGCCGAGGGCCTCGATGCACCAGTCTGGCTGCCGATCGACGCCAAGTTTCCACGCGAGGATTACGAACGCCTGCTGGACGCGCAGGACCGCGCCGACAAGCCCGCCGCCGAGCTGGCCGCCCGCGCGCTGGAGCTGCGGGTGCGCGACGAGGCCCGCACGATCGCCGCCAAGTACCTTGCGCCGCCGCACACCACCGACTTCGCCGTGCTCTTCCTGCCCACCGAGGGCCTGTATGCCGAGCTGCTGCGCCGCCCCGGTCTGAACGAGCGGCTGCAGCGCGAGCACCGCGTCACGCTGGCCGGGCCGACCACCTTGCTGGCCATGCTCAACAGCCTGCAGATGGGCTTTCGCACGCTGGCGCTGGAGCGGCGCAGCGCGGAGGTCTGGAAGATTCTGGGCGCGGTGAAGACCGAATTTGCGCGTTTCGGGGAGGTGCTGGAGAAGACCCGCAAGAAGCTGCACGAGGCCAGCCAGACGATCGAGTCCGCGGAAGTGCGCACGCGGGCGATGGCGCGGCAGCTGCGCGCCGTGGAGTCGCTGGATCCCGCAGACGGGCCGCCAGCGCTGTCGGCCGGTTCACCCCCCGATTGAAGGGGGTGTCTCCAATTGCGTGGGCAGGTGCCCTGTTCGGCGCAGGGCAAAGTGCGTAGGCTCAGGACCGATTTTGTCCGCAGTCGATGCCCGTTCTTCCATTCGATGGAGGAGTTGGTCCTGAAACCTCCGTCGCTTGACAAGGCGGCTCTTCGGAGCCGCCTTTTTTTTCGACCAATTGTCCGTCGTGTCGCTACCGCGCTGGGTCCAGCGCATCCCGCAGCGCTGCCTCGACCGGAAAGGGCGATCCGGTGATCCACGCGGCCAGCACCTGCGCGCCGAGCGTGGCGCTGGTGATGCCCCGCGATCCGAGACCGCTGCAGACGAACAGGCCATGGCAGCGCGGTACGTGGCGCAGTTGGTCCAGCCGGATCCGGCCGCTCTGGCGCGCGGCGTCGCAGGCAGTGCGGTCGAGCGGCGGGCCGATCATGGGCAGGCGGTCCGGGGTGGTGGCGCGCCAGCCGACGCGGCCCTCCGGCTCGATGGTTTCCAGCGCCGCCGTGCCCGGCAGGCAGATTCCGAGCCGGGTGGCGCGCGCCAGGTTGTGCTGGTGGTCGGCCAGCCGCACAGTGCCGTCCCGGTCCTCGGCCTGACTGGTCGCGCCTGTCAGCACCCGGCCGTCCGGCAGTGTCAGGCCGTAGCCTTGTCCCGACAAGGCCATGCGCGGGGGGCACAGCCCCGGCGTGTTGCCCGGCAGGAGCGTCGTCTGTCCCCGCACGGCCTGCAGCCGCAGGGATGGCGCATGCGGCTCCAGCAGCCGATCGACCGCAACCGCATTCGCCAGCACGACCACCGGTGCCTGTGCCAGCACCTGCCCGCGGTGGTCCAGCGCCTGCCAGTCGCCCGAAGCGCCCGACGGGCTGTAGCGCAGCGCCGTGACCTCGGCGTGTCCCTGGAACCGTGCCTGTCCCGCCGACACCGCCTGCGCCAGCAGCCAGCGCGACCAGTCGCCCGGCGACAGCCAGCCCGCATCGGCATAGAACCAGCCGCCGGTGGCCACATCCAGGCCGGTGTGGCCACGCGCCTCGGCCGCCGTGACCCAGCGCACATAGGTGTCTGGCAGACCGACCCGGGCGAGCTGTGCGGCGGCCTGTTCTGCCTCCAGCCGATCTTCCAGCCGCACGAATCCGCGCAGGTCACCTGCCACGGCGCCCGACGCAATCGCCGGACGTGCCAGTCGGGCCGTCAGCTGCGATGCGGCGCGGAACCAGCGTGCATGCAGGCTGTCGGGGGCGTTGAAGGTGCCGTGCATCAGGCCGCCGGGATTGCCCGAGGTTTCCTGCGCCGGGGCGGTCTGCCGGTCCAGCACGGTCGCAGTCCAGCCCTGGCGTGCCAGCGCCCAGGCGGCGGCACATCCGGCCAGTCCGGCGCCGATGACCAGGGCCTCGCGCGGCCCTGGGTGCCGCCGGCGAAACGCTGCCGGTTGTGGAAGGGTGAAACGTGGCGCGAAGCGGGCCTGCGTGCCGCCGGTCTCCGCGGTGTCCGCCACGAATCCGTGTCGGGCGAGGTCGTTCCGCACCGAGGGATCGGTCCGCGGCGTCACCAGCGTGGCTCCGGGTGCAGCCAGCCGGTTCAGCCGCCGCAGCAGATCGGGTGTCAGCGGGATGCCGGTGTCGAGGAGGAAGGTGTCCACCTGCGCCTGCAGTCCGCGCAGGCGGGTCTCCACGTCCGCCGATTCGCCGGGCACCCGCATCCACTGCACCCGACCGTCTTCGAAGTCCACGCTGTCCGGGCCGCCGAGTGCCAGGACGATCAACCGCTCGCAGCGCAGCGGATCGGCGCACCAGACGGTGCGCAGCCGCGCGGATGCGCCGGTGCCGAGGTCGAGAACGACCATGTGTTCGCGGTGCCGCCAGCGTGCAGGCAGGCCGCTGGCAGCGAGGAGGTCGAAGGACTGGGCGGAGGCTGTCATCCGCCGTCGTCCCTGCGTCGGAACGTGAGCCACCCCGCGACGATGGTGAACGCGATCACGATGCTCACCACGACAAAGAATCCGTGCGGGTGGTTGGCCAGCGGGATGCCCCCGACGTTCATGCCCAGCAGGCCGGCGATGATGTTGATGGGCAGTGCGAGCACCGTGACGATGGTCAGCACGAAGAGGCTGCGGTTGGTCTGCTCGTTGATCTGGGCGGCCACTTCTTCCTGCAGCAGCTTCACCCGCTCCTGCAGCGACACCATGTCACGCAGCACCACGGAGAACTCTTCCGTGGCATCGCGCAGGTCCTGCACGTCCAGATCGGCCATCCACACCGGCGGGTGCTGGAGCAGCCGGAACAGCGCGGCCGGCTCTGGCAGTAGCAGGCGCTGCAGCCGCACCAGCAACCGCCGCATGGCACCCAGGCGCGAGCGCTTGTGGTTCAGCCGTCCGGCGAGCAGCCGGTCTTCCACGTCATCGATCTGCAGCGTGGCCCGCCGCACCAGATCGACCAGCATGTCGGCCTGGTGCCGCAGCAGTTGCGCCAGCAGGTCGGCGGTCGAGCGCACCGGTTCGCCATCGCGCACCGCCACGCGCAGCTGGTCGATCGAGCGCAGCGGCTTGCGGCGCCCGGTGACCAGCAAGCGGCGATTCAGGCAGATCCACAGCGTGGCCGTGTCGGTCGGCTCGAAGAAGAAGTCGAACTGCAGGTCGTTGACGACTGCCAGCAGCGCCTGCTCGACCCGTTCCACGCGGGTGGAGTTCAGGCCACCGTGCAGCGATTCGAAGAACGCTTCGGGGAGATCGGCATGGTCCCGCAGCCAGCGTTCGGTGGCGTTGTTGGCCAGGTTGACATGCAGCCACAGCAGACCGGCTTCGGCCGTGTCCTCGGCCTCGTCCGGATGGTCGGCCAGCCACTGCTGCGCCTGCGTGGACGAGACTGGCCTGGCCTGCAGCGACGCTTGCGCATCGGCGAGAACGGCTGGCGCGGCAAACTGGAAGCCCCAGATCAGCCCGGCCGGGTCACTGCCATAGAGGTTCTCGCCAGGGAGTGCATGTTGTGAGTCGATGGTCATCCGTCCGGTGGCCTGCAGCCCGAATAGCGGGGGTGCCGAGTCTGCCGCATTTCTGTGAAATGTTCAGGTGAACTCTGCTGCCGAAGCGGTGCAATCCTGGCATGGCGAGGTGCCGGACTACGGGCTGGACACTGCGGGCAGGATCAGCGTCTCGGTCAGCGCGTTCAGCCCGAGCACGCCGCGGCTGTCCGACCGGAGGGCCCGCAGTCGCAGGCGTTCGAGCGCGTGGATGTCCATCGCGCGTGCCAGGTGGATGAGCGAGGTGACGTAGCGGCGTGTGTGCCGCGAGCGCCTGCCGCACGCCCGTGCAGGCAAAGCCTCTCGGCCGGTGCGGGCGCAAGCTGGCGGGGTGGGGCGTGGGGGCTTCATGCGGTGATTCTGCGGCCCCGGAACACGCCGGTCCCCCGACCGAAGTACGGCTCAGCAAGCGCTGTAGACCGGTGCGAAGCCACCCCCCGCGGTGCGAAAGTTGGTCGTCTGCCCTTGGTAGAGCCGCGCGGCCACCCACTGTACCTGCGTGTCGTAGGCGTAGGCGCGCAGGTCGAATTTCATCGGACGCTGGGTCTCGTCCGCGGCGAGATGGCGCTGGCCGGGGGTGGCGAGTGCTTGGGCGACATAGTCGCCTGCGCGGGCGAGGATCTCGTCCCAGACCCGCCGGGTGAGCTTGTCGCCACGCCACGCCGCACGGCTGCCGTAGCCGCTGGCCGGCTTGAAGAACAACCCGCGTCGCCTCTCCCAGAGCCGCGCTGCGTGGAGCGCGGTGACCACTTCGGTGTGCGGCACCTGTGCCAGCAGCACGGCCCGTGTCTCGGCCGCCACCCCCAGCGCGATCAGCTCGGCTTCGTCGCTGAAGACCGCCAGGTGGCGCTTGTCGGCGTAGAGCGCGTGGGCCTGCGGATGGGGCGTGATGGCGGCTGTCTGCGTCATCCAGGCCTGGCGCAGCGCGGCGCTGGCAGGCTGCTCGAAGTAGAAGTCGGTCAGTCGGTTGTAGACCAGATCGATTGCAGTGTCACCGTGCCAGAGGCGGCCGGCGTGCCAGTCGAGTTCGGCGGGATCTGCCACCACGGCCTGCAGACCGTGGCGCTCGAACAGCCCGCGGAAGAGCAGGAATTCGGCGTAGAGGTACTGCTGCGCGGGCGCTTCGTCGACGATCGCGACCGTGCGCAGGGGCGTGGCGCGGCCGGTGCGCTGCCATTCGGCTTGGAACATGGCGACGATCGCGGCCTCGAACGCCGCGGCATGGGCCACCGTTGGCACCAGCAGGGCCATCCCGGGGCAGCAGGTGCGCTGGGCACGGGCGAGCACGGCATTCAGCAGCGCACCGCCGGCGTTGGTGTTGACTTCGATCAGGCCGAGCTGGTCGCGGTCGAGGTGGAAGTCGTACCCGAAGAACACGCTGCGCGGCAGCGACTGCCCGGCCGGCACCGGCACGCGCGCGGTCTCGGAGGCGGTGGCCAGCACGCGCTCGCGCCATGCGGGTCGGGTGACGACCGATTCGACCGCGTGGACGACCTCGGCCATGCGCTGCAGGTGCGTGCCAGCGACGAACACCGGCTGCGCAGCGAAGACGAAGGGGCAGCGCTCGCGCACCAGCGCCGACAAGCCGGGTGCGCCCAGCTCCGCATCCAGCGCGCGGGCGAGGGCGTTCCGGTCGAGCGTCAGGCAGTGGCAATCCAGGTTCATCGCATGGGCCAGCGCGGTACCTGTCGTGGCCTGTGCGTGCGGGTTGGCGTCGCCAGCGAGGTCCATGGTTGTGTTGACCACTTCGCTCATCGCCGGGCTTGTCGGTGCGTCGAGTTCAAGGTCATGGATTGCCGCTGAGCGGTGCCGGCGTCGGGTGGCCGAGCAGCCGGTCCAGCCCGATTCCCAGGACTGCGCCAGCGCACTGCGCCACCACGAACCCTGGCACGCTGCCAGGGGCGATGCCGGCAAAGGTATCGCTCCACATCCGACCGAAGGCCGCAGCCGGGTTGGCGAAGGACGTCGAGGCCGTGAACCAGTAGGCCGCACCGATGTAGGCGGCCACCAGCGACGGGGCCTTGCCCGTCCCGGCGCGCAGGATCACCAGCAGCAGACCTGCCGTGGCGACGGCTTCGGCCAGCCACTGGCCGTGACCGGTGCGTACCTTGGTCGACCATTGCAGCACCGGCAGGTCGAACATGGCGTGGGCCAGCCAGGCGCCCGCCATGGCACCGACGAGTTGCGCCAGCACGTACGGCAGCAGCCAGGCCGCCGCCAGATCGCCGCGCCAGGCCATCGCGGCACTGACCGCAGGGTTGAAGTGCGCACCGCTGACGGGCCCGAAGACCTCGATCAGCACATACAGTCCACCGACGGTGGCCGCCGTGTTGGCCAGCAGTGCGACGGCGATGTTGCCGCCCGAAAGCCGTTCCGCCATGATCCCCGAGCCGATGACGATCGCGAGCAGCAGGGCCGTTCCCAGGGCTTCCGCGCCCAGGCGCCGAGGCAGTGTGGACATCGCGTCAGCTCCGGCCGATGGCGACGAGCGCGGCTTGCAGCGCGGCCCGGTCCATCGTTTCCAGCGGCAGGGCCAGCAGTTGCAGCATCCGGTAGCCGATGGCCTGCCGGGTCAGCTCGAAGGCGCGTGGCTGGTCGGCCTCGGGTGCGTTGGATGGATCGGGGTAGCCCCAGTGCACCTTGACCGGCTGCTGGCCCGCACCCCCGAAGAACACCGGGCAGGACTCGGCCGCTGCGGCGTCGCACACGGTGATCACGATCGACAGCGGCGGCGCTTCGGGCGTGGTGAACGTGTCCCAGGACTTGCTGCGGCAGGCGCTGGTGTCGATGCCGGCGTGATCGAGTGCCTGGAGTGCGTGCGGGTTGATGCGGCCGCTCGGCGCGCTGCCGGCACTGTGGGCCTGGACATCCTTGCCCAGCCTGGCGGCCAGGTGGTTCAGCATGCCCTCGGACAGCACGCTGCGGGCCGAGTTGTGGGTGCAGAGAATGAGGACGTGGGTGGTCATGGGGATCAGCAGCAGGAAGAGCCGGAGGACTTGACCGGGATCCCGGTCGGGTTGCCGCGCGAGGCCGGCGTGCAGCAGGTGGTGCCGCAGTCGGGGGCGGTGGTGGTGGCGCAGGCGGTGGCTGCGCCTTCGCAGCAGTGTGCGGTGAGGTAAGCGAGCAGGGCGTTCATCTGCGCCATCGCGGCGCGGTAGATGAGGTTGCGGCCATCGCGCTCCTGGCTGACGAGGTCGGCATGCACCAGCTCCTTCAGGTGGAAGGACAGTGTCGAGGCCGGGACGTCGAGCAGCGCGCCGAGCGCACCGGGGGTCATGCCGTCCGGGCCGGCGCCGACGAGGACCCGGAACACGCGCAGTCGCATCGGCTGGGCCAGCGCGGCCAGTGCAGTGGTGGCAGTTGATTCTTCCATTATTCCATCATATTGGAAATATGGATCTTTTTCAGCGCGATTTTCATTGCTGGAGCCGGTCTGTCAAAACGCTGTCACATGGCGGCGCGACCATGACAGTTCCGCTTCTGGCCTTCCGGTGAGTCGATCCCATGCATGAACCTGCCGTTCCAGCGCCGCGCCCACCCCACAGGACCGTTCTTGTGGTGGTCGAGGAGACCGTGATCCGCGAACTGCTCGCAGTCCATTTCCGGTTCGCCGGGTTCTTTCCGATGCTGGCGGCGTCGTCTGTCGAGGCACGGAGGCTTGCGGGCGAAGTGCGTCCCGATGTGGTGCTGGTCGACCCGGACACGCCGGCCACCGCCGACACCGGCTTCGCAGCCGAGGCGGTGCCGCCGTTGCCGCTGGTGCTGGTCTCCGCGCAGTCGTCGACCGGATGCGGTGCGGCGCTGCAGCTGTACAAGCCGTTCGCTCCACGCGAACTGGTGGGCGAGGTGGTGCGGCTGCTGCGGCGCGATCCGCAGCGCCTGCGTGCCGGGCCGATCGTGATCGATGCCGAGCGGCACCTGATCACGGTGAACCGCCAGGGGCGTGCCACGCCGGTCGAGCTGGCGCCGGTGGAGCTGAAGCTGCTGCAGTGCCTGATGGCGCGGCCGGACCATGCGATCGAACGCCGGCACATCCTGTCCACCGTCTGGGGCAAGGGCAGCGAGGTCGATGTCCGCACCGTGGACCAGAACATCAAGCGCCTGCGCCGCTGCCTGGAGGATGCCGGCGCAGGCGATGTCATCCGCACCGTGCGTGGCGTCGGCTACCGCTTCAGCTCAGTGCCATGACGTTCGTTCATGACGCCCGTTGTCACCAAGGTTTCACAGTGGCCACCTACAGTGGTGACGTTCCCGCTACTGGCCATTCCGGCCCCATTCCAGGGAGGATCCCCCAATGAGCGACAAGCATCTCTCGAGCCAGTTCGACGCTGAACTCAGCGGCATTTCGGCCCGGGTCCTCGAAATGGGTGGTCTGGTCGAAGCCCAGGTGGCACAGGCAGTCCATGCGCTGACCCACTTCAGCCCGGTGACGGCCGAACAGGTGATCCGCCAGGAGCACCGGGTCAACCAGATGGAGATCGACATGGACCGCGATCTCTCGACCGTCATCGCGCGCCGCCAGCCGACCGCCCGCGACCTGCGCCTGCTGATCGCCACCTCGAAGACCATCGGCAATCTGGAGCGTGTCGGCGACGAGGCCGCCCGCATCGCGCGCACCGTGCAGCGCGTGATGACCTTCGGCATGTCCGGCCGTCTGCCGATTGCCGACGTCGCGTTCGAGGCCGGACTCGCGGTCACCTCGCTGCGCCGGGCGCTCGATGCCTTCGCCCGGCTGGATGCACCGCAGGCGTTGCTGGTCATCAAGCAAGACAGCGAGATCGACGCCGAGTTCGACGGACTGATGCGCAAGCTCATCACCTACATGATGGAGGATCCGCGCACCATCTCGGCCTGCATCGACCTCGTCTTTGTCGTCAAGGCGCTGGAGCGTGTTGGCGACCATGCCAAGAACATCGCCGAACAGGTGATCTACGTCGTCAAGGGCGCCGATGTGCGCCACTCGCCGCTCGACAGCGTCGAGACGGTGGTGAAGTGAACCGCCACAGCAGGGACTGAAAGACCATGGGACGCATCCTGATCGTCGAGGACGAGCCGGCCATCGCCGAGCTGATCGCGCTGAATCTGCGCTACGAAGGCCATGACGTGCGGGTGGCCGGCACGGCCGACGCCGCGGTGCGGCAAGTCACCGAACAACTGCCCGAACTGGTCATCCTGGACTGGATGCTGCCGGGCGAGTCGGGGGTGTCGCTGGCGCGCCGCTGGCGGTCCGATGCCCGCACACGGGAGCTGCCCATCATCATGCTGACGGCCCGCTCGGAAGAGCGCGACCTGATCCAGGGGCTCGACGCCGGCGCGGACGATTACCTGACCAAGCCCTTCTCGACCGGCGAGCTGCTGGCGCGCATCCGCGCGGTGCTGCGCCGCAAGCTGCCCGAGGCACTGGACACACCGATCGAAGCCGGCCCCATCCGGCTCGACCCGGCCACGCGCCGCGTCTGGCATGGCCAGGAGGAGGTCGCGCTCGGTCCGACCGAGTTCCGTCTGCTGCGCTTCCTGATGTCGCATCCGGAGCGGGTGCACAGCCGCAACCAGCTGCTGGACCGCGTCTGGGGCGACCATGTGTTCATCGAGGAGCGCACGGTCGATGTCCACATCAAGCGGCTGCGGGCCTCGCTGGCGCCGGCCGGGTGTGCCGACCTGATCGAGACGGTGCGTGGCGCCGGCTACCGTCTGGCCCGACCGAACCTGTCCAGCCAGGCGGCGCAGTGACCTGGGCGCTGCTGCTGTGTGGCGTGGTGGCGCTGGTCGCTTCGGCGGTGGCGGCGGGGCTGTGGCGGCGGCAGCAGCGCTTGCTGCGCTGGACCGCGGCGGGCATGGGCGAGACCGACGCGCCGCTGCTGCCCGGTTCCATCGGCGAGATCGGTCAGCGGGTCGAGCGTGCCCTGCGGGCCGGCGCGTCCGCCCAGGCTGGGCAGGCACGGCGGCTGGACTCGTTCCTCACCGCCATCGACGCCTCGCCCAACGGCATCCTGCTGCTCGACGCCCAGGACCATCTCCAGTGGATCAACCAGACCGCGGCCGGCCACTTCGGCCTGGATGTGCAGCGGGACCGCGACCAGCGGGTGACGAATCTCGTGCGCTCGCCGGCGTTCGTGGAACACCTGCAGACCGGGCGTTTCGATGAGGGCGTGAGTTTTCCGAGCCCACGGGGCGACACGATGCTCTCGGTGGCCGTGCGGCCTTATGGCGATTCGATGAAGCTGGTGCTGTCGCAGGACATCACCGCCCGCGAGCGCAGCGACCGCATGCGGCGCGACTTCGTCGCCAATGTCTCGCACGAGATCCGCAGCCCGCTGACGGTGCTGGCGGGCTTCATCGAGACGCTGTCCGATCTGCCGCTGACCGGGGCGGAGCGCCAGCGAGTGCTGGTGCTCATGCGCCAGCAGACCGACCGCATGCGCAACCTCGTCACCGACCTGCTGGCCCTGGCCCAGATCGAAGGGGCGCCGCGGCCGCTGTCGGACACCTGGACCGATGTGGGCGAGCTGATGTCGCAGATCGAGATCAGCGCGCGGGCGTCCGACCGAGATCGCCACCATTTCGAGTTGCAGGCCGGCGAGCCGGCGCAACTGGGCGGGACCGAGCCGGAGCTGTTCAGCGCCTTCTGGAACCTGGTGAGCAATGCACTGCGCTACACACCGCCGGGCGGCAGCGTGACGGCGCAGTGGGCATTGCGCGCGGATGGCACGGGCGAGTTCCGGGTGACCGACACCGGTGCCGGCATCGAGCGCGAGCACATTCCCCGCCTGACCGAGCGCTTCTACCGTGTCGACGGCAGCCGCTCGCGCGAGACCGGAGGCACCGGACTGGGGTTGGCGATCGTCAAGCATGTGGTGCAGCGCCACGACGGCGAGCTGCTGATCGACAGCGTGCCGGGCAAAGGTTCGGTATTCCGCATCGTGCTGCCGGCATTCCGGGTCCGGGCCCGTATCCCTGCGCCACCAAGGACACGGTCCGAGCCTGTAATCTGAGGGTTTGCATCATTCCAGGCTGATCCAGATGACCGCTGCGCTTGCTTCTTCCGCCCTCGACCAGACGTTCTTCCACGCCCACACGGCCAACCGCTTCACCGCCGAGCCGGTCAGCGACGCGACGCTGCACGCGCTCTACGACCTGTGCAAGTTCGGTCCGACCTCGATGAACTGCCAGCCGCTGCGGCTGGTCTTCGTGCGTGGCGCCGAGGCCAAGGCCCTGTTGAAGGACACCTTGTCGCCCGGCAACCTCGACAAGACCATGGCCGCCCCGGTGACGGCCATCCTGGCCGTCGACACGGCATTCCACGAGCATCTGCCCGGCCAGTTCCCGTCTGGTGGTGCCGCCGCGGCACAGCGTTTCGCCGACAGTCCGGCGATGGCGGCCGAGGTCGGGCGTGTCAGCGGGACGCTGCAGGGCGGCTATCTGATCCTCGCCGCCCGCATGCTGGGCCTCGATGTCGGCCCGATGGGCGGCTTCGACCGGGTCAAGGTGGACGCTGCGTTCTTTCCCGACGGACGCTTCCAGTCCTTCCTGCTGGTCAACCTGGGGTATGCCGATCCGGCGGGCAATCGTCCGCGTGGCCCACGTCTGGAATTCGAGCAGGTGGCGCGCATCCTCTGAAGAGGACCTCGCCATGCACGCCCCGCCCAAGCCCGATCCGGGGTCCGTGGCCAGCCCGGGAACGCCGACCCGCCAGCAATCCCGCGAGGAGGTCTCGCGGGTCGTGATGCTCTACGCGCTGGCATCGGTTCTCTGGATCATCCTGTCCGATACCCTTGTCCAGTGGCTGCTGCCGGACCCTGTCCTGCGTGCCGTGGCCGGGACGTTCAAGGGCTGGGTGTTCATCGGTGTCACGGCGGTGGCCCTGTATGGTCTGCTGCTGCGCAGTGTGGAGCGCGGGCACCGGGCGTTCGACCGTGAGCGTGCCGCCTGGCGGCAGCGCGATGACGCCATGGCCTTGCTGCAGTCCCTGGTCGATGCATCGCCGGATGCCATCTTCGTGAAGGACCGGACAGGACGCTACCAGCTGTTCAACGAGGCGGCTGCCCGTCTCGTCGGCAAGCCGGTTGCGCAGGTGATCGGCCAGGACGATCGTGCGCTGTTCGACGCAGACCAGGCGGCGATGGTGCTGGCCAACGACCAGCAGGTCATGGCCATGGGACAGGATCTGACGTTCGAGGAGGTGCTCGACACGGTCGCTGGCCAGCGAACCTTCCAGGCACTCAAGGGGCCGCTGCGGGGCTCCGACGGTCAGGTCACCGGCATGTACGGCATCTCGCGCGACATCACGCCACGCCGGCTTGCCGAGCGTGCACTGCAGGTCAGCGAACAGCGCTATCGGCTGGCGGCGAGCCACGGGCAGGTCTGGGACTGGAGCGCCGACACCGGTCAGCTGATCGTGGCTCCCGAGTTCTGGCATGCCCAGGGCCTGCCTGTCCCGACATCGGACAACAGCCTGAGGCAGTTCGAGGCGTCTCTGCATCCGGAGGATCTGCCGTGTTTCCGCACCGCGCTCACGGCCCACCTGCGGCGACAGGCGCGTTACCGGCTGGAATTCCGCATGCGCCATGCCGATGGATCCTGGCGCTGGTTCCACACCCAGGGACAAGCCGTGTGGGACCAGCAGGGCCGTGCCATCTACATGGCTGGCACGACCTTCGAGATCACCGAGCGCAAGGGCGCCGAGGATGCGCTGCGCGAGTCCGAGGCCTACCGGCGCCTGGTGTTCGAGCAGCTGGCCGATGGGGTGCTGCTGATCGACAACACGCTGATGGTGCTGGATGCCAACCCGCAGGCACTGGCCATGCTGGGCTACACCCGCGCGGAACTGCTGCGCCTGTCGCTGCATGATCTGCTGGCTGGACACGAGCGCCCGCGGCTGGAGGCCGAGCGGGTCCGGCTGCTGTCGGGGGGGACGTACCTGGACGAATGGGAACACCGGCGCCGCGACGGCACGCAGTTCCCGGCCGAAGTCAGCGTGCGATCGCTGGACGGGCAGCGCCATGTGCAGGTGCTGCGCGACATCACCGGGCGGCGGGCTTCGGAGAAGGCGCTGCTGACCTACCAGCTGGAACTGTCCGAACTCACCCAACGCCTGCTGGAGCAGGAAAAGCAGACCACCCAGCGTGTGGCGCAGTCGCTGCACGACCATGTCGGCCAGACGCTGGCGGTGATTCGGCTGAATCTGGACGCAGCGCAGGCGACCTATGGCGCCTTGATGCCTGCCGGTCTGAAGCAGACCTGCAGCGGCCTGGCGCAGATGCTCGACCAGGTGGTGCGCGAGGTGCGGCTGGTGCTGGTCGATCTGCGTCCGCCGCTGCTGGAGGCACAGGGATTGGTGGCGGCCATCGACAACGAGATCCGCGCGCGGGTGTTGCCCGGGGTAGGCGGTGACGCCAGTGTGGACGTGCTGATCGAGGTCAGCGACGAGGTGGCGGCCCGGCGCTGGCCGGCCGATGTCGAATACGGGGTGTTCATGGTGGCGCGGGAGGCCATCGCCAACGCCCGCCAGCACGCGGGCGCGAGCCTGATCCGCGTGATCCTGGGCGCAGACACCGGGTCCGGCACCGACGGGCTGGCGCTGGACGTGCTGGACGACGGGCACGGCATTCCCGCACCCATGCAGCAGGGCCGACCCGGCCACCTCGGCATCGTCGGCATGCGCGAGCGGGCGATTGCCATCGGTGCCCGGTTCTCGGTGGGGCCTGGTCCGGATGGCGGGACGCAGGTCACTCTGCGCTGGCAGGCGAGCAAGGCATGAGCGAGCTTTATCTGGTCGATGACCACGCGATGATGCGCGACGGGTTGCGTGCGGTGCTGCAGGCGGCAGGCCACCGGGTGGTGGGCGAGTCGGGCGAGCCGACGGTGGCGCTGGCCGAGTTGCAGCAGCTCCAGCCGGCCTTGCTGCTGCTGGATCTGCACCTGGGCGAGCACTCCGGGCTGGGACTGCTCGGCGAGTTGCAGCGCCGCCGGTTGCCGGTCCGCACCATTGTGCTGAGCATGTCGGCGCAGCCCCGCCATGTGGCCGAAGCCCTGCGGCTGGGTGCGATGGGCTATGTGCTCAAGGGGTCGCCGTCGAGCGAATTGCTGGGGGCGGTCGACGCTGTGCTGCAGGGGCGGCGCCACCTGAGCCCGGACGTGGCCGATCTGGCGGTCCAGGGTCTGACGGCCCGCGACGAACCCTCCGCGCTCGAAGGGCTGTCGGTGCGCGAGCGGCAGATCATCGGGATGGTCGTGCGCGGGCATTCGAGCACCGAGATCGGCGCGCTGCTGCACCTGTCGCCCAAGACGGTCGATTCCTACCGCAGCCGGCTGATGGGCAAGCTGGGTGTGTCGGACGTGCCGGCGCTGGTGCGACTGGCCATTCGTGCCGGATTGATCGATGCGGCCGAACCGTGAATTCGTTCCATGGCGTGCAGGGCACTGACGGCAATTGACGGCACCGACCATCCAGAACTCCCCGCAGACCCCACCGATGGGCACTTCTAGAGTACCGGCACGCTGGAAGTCACTCTGGTGCCGCTCCGGCACCACTCCGGCGGGAGTGCCGGTGTGTCCCTGTCCCTTCTGGAGTCTGAATCTCCTTGCCGCGTGCTGGTGGTTGTCGGCTCGCAGCGCCGGCTGGCCGAGGTGCGTGCGGCGCTGGGCCGCGTCATGCCGGGCGGACGGGTGGACATCGCCGACAGCGTGGTGGAGGCGCTGCTGCGCCTGACCCGCAAGCCGGCGCAGTTGCTGGTGCTGGACCTGGTGGTCGACGGTGCTTTCGCACCGGCGGTCGTCCGGCACCTGGCGCGTGTGGCGCCAGTCACCGAGGTGCTGGTGTTCGACGACCATGCCCGAACCGTTCCAGGCCACCAGCGGGTGCAGGCCTGGGAAGAACTGGACAGCGTGCTGACACGCTGGTGGACGGCTGTTCAGCGGCCCGCCACCGGGCCGCACGACGCAGACGAAGCAGGCAGTCCGGCATGAAACCGGCACCATTTCCTCCGAACGAATCGGCGCGTCTGCAGACCCTGACCGGGTTGAACGTGCTCGACACGCCGGCCGACCCGGTGCTGGATGGTCTGGTACGCAGTGCC
>NZ_JBFPGY010000284.1:0-7019 GCF_041083715.1 Sphaerotilus sp. | reverse complement strand
TCGGTGCACCTGACCCCCGAAGGACTGACGCGCGCCAAGGCACTCGCCGAGGCCTGGTTCAGGACCTGAATTGGTTCAGACGTCCACAGGACTCAGCGGCTGAATACCGGCCGCAGTGCTGCAGGCCGACGCCATGCGGGGGCCGGCGTCTGCGGCGGCGGGCGGAACCAGATGCTCTTGGGGCGGCCGGTGGCGGTGCGGCTGTAGATGGCGTCGCCGTGGGATTCCTGCTTGTGCGCGAGCAGTAGGCTCGACAGGATCTTGCGCTGGCACAGGCTGCAGGTGATCGAGCGACTGCCCACCAGGCCGGGAGGCATGGGTGGCACCTTGCCCAGCTTTCGGCGTGCAGGCGTCGCTGAATCGGAGGAGGGGGACCCCCCGCATTCAAGGGAGGTTGGGATGCATGACATGATTTTATTGTTGTGGTCGGCATGGATGGATTCGCATGCCTGGGGGGGATCAAAGCGGGGTATTGCCGTCTGTCAAGGCATTACTGCTGTTTGATCCCCATCGTATCTCCCGCGATTGAAGGGTGTGAATAGTACCCAAAGTCGAATCTGAACAATCCGGCAACTGTTGGCAAACCGCAGTGCCGTGGGCGAGTCAGCCGACGTGGGATGCCAGCCACTGCACGATCTGCCCCGCGCCCATGGCCCCGCTCTGGCGTGCCACCTCCCGGCCGCCGTGCAGCAGCACCATCGTCGGGATGCTGCGGATCGCGTACTGGCCCGACGCATCCGGGCTGTCGTCGCTGTTGACCTTGGCGAAGAGCACGCGGCCCTTCATCTGCGCGGCGGCGGCCTGGAACTGCGGCGCCATCTGGCGGCAGGGTCCGCACCACGGCGCCCAGAAGTCGACGACCACGGGCAGTTCGGTCTTGGCCGCGAGGGTGGCGAGCGTCTGGTCGTTCAGCGCGACCGGGTGACCGTCCAGCACGGGCTTGCCGCAACGGCCGCAGGTGGGGTCGTCGCGCAGGCGCTCGTCGGGAACGCGGTTGACGGCCAGACAGTGGGGACAGGCGATGTGCATGGTGGGGGCTCCGGTGCCGTGGTGCATACGGGTTGGTGTATGCCGACCAGACGTTGGGCCGAGCCGGGTGGTTTCAAGGCCGGACGGGGCAGACGCCGACGGCGAGGCTCTGTTCCAATGGATTCCACCTGATGCACCGGAGCGCTGCCGATGACCGCCTTGAGAGGATTTGCCCTGCTGCTCGTGTGCCAGGCGCTGGGCGATGCGCTGACCCGCGGGCTCGGGCTGCTGGTGCCGGGGCCCGTGACGGGGCTGTTGCTGCTGTTCGCGGCGCTGTTCTGGGCGCCGCTGCGCCAGCCGGTCGAGGCGGCGGCGACGACGCTGCTGGGGCACCTGTCGCTGCTGTTCGTGCCGGTGGGGGTGGGCATCACCGTCCACCTGGGCCTGCTGGCACGCTACGGGGTGGCGCTGATGGTCACGATCCTGGTGTCCACGGCGGTCGGCATCGCGGTGACCGGGTGGGTGCTGGACGCGCTGCTGCGCCACGACACGGCCTCCGGTCACCCGGCCGGGCATGGAGATGCGCATGACTGAAGTGGTGCAGCTCTGGGTGTATCTGGCGGCGAGTCCGCTGTTCGGCCTGACGGCGACGCTGGTGGCCTATGTCGCCGCCCATGCGCTGTCGCAGCGGCTGGGTGGGGCGCCGTGGGCAAATCCGGTGCTGGGCTCGGTGCTGCTGCTGGGCACGGTGCTGTGGATGACGGGCACGCCGTATGCCACCTACTTTGCCGGCGCGCAGTTCGTGCATGTGCTGCTCGGGCCGGCGGTGGTGGCGATGGGGTGGCCGCTGTGGCAGCGCCGCCAGGCACTGCGCCGCCGCGGGGTGGCGCTGGTGCTGGCCGCGCTGGCGGGTGGCACGGCCTCGGCGGTGAGCGCTGTGGGGCTCGGGGCGCTGCTGGGACTCGACAGCGAAGTGCTGCGTTCGCTGGCGCCCAAGTCGGTGACGGCGCCGGTGGCGATGGGCATCGCCGAGCGGCTGGGCGGGGTGCCGGCGCTGGCGGCGGCGTTCGTGCTGATCACCGGGGTTGCCGGGGCGCTGATGGGCAAGTCCGTGCTCGACGCGATGGGGCTGCGCGACTGGGCGGTGCGTGGCTTCGCGCTGGGCAGTGCCGCCCACGGCATCGGCGCCGCCCGGGCGATGCAGGTGCATCCGGAAGCGGGTGCCTATGCCGGGCTGGCGCTGAGCCTGCAGGCGCTGCTGTCCTCGGTGCTGATGCCGCTGGCGGTGCCGTGGCTGCTGCGCTGGTGGGGCTGACGCCGGACCGGCGTCGCGGCTTACAGCGGCAGTTCGGTGTAGAAGCGCCCGCCGTGGAAGATCAGCGGCGAGGCCTCGGCGCGGTAGCGGCACTGCTCGACTTCGCCGACGAAGATGACGTGGTCGCCTTCCTCGTAGCGGCTGCGGTTGTGGCATTCGAGCACCGCCGCGGCGCCGTCCAGCAGCGGCACGCCGCCGACACCGGGGCGCCAGTCGAGGCCGGCGAAGCGGTCCGCGCCACGGGTGGCGAAGCGTTCGGCCAGCGCGCGCTGTTCGGCGGCGAGGATGTGGATCGCGTAGTGCGAGCCGGTGGCGAAGGCCGGCATCGACCCGGCCTGCAGCGCCAGGCTCCACAGCACGAGCGGCGGCGTCAGCGAGACCGAGTTGAACGAGTTGGCCGTGAGCCCCACCGGGGTGCCGTCGGCGGCCCGGGCGGTGACGATGGTGACACCGGTCGCGAACAGGCCGAGCGCTGCGCGGAAATCCTGCCGGGTGAAGGGGGAGGCTTGCATGGCCGGGATTGTCAGCGATTACCCCCGGTCCTGCGTCCGCAGGATGGGATGCCCGCCTTCTAGAATCCAGCTCCATGGCCAGCCCCACTTCCGTTTCCCCGCCGCCCGCCCGTCTGCCCGGCGCCACCTCTGCCACCCAGTGGCTGCTGCGCTGGTGGCGCCTGCTGGCGGTGCTGGTGCTGGGCTTCGCCTCGGGGCTGCCGCTGGCGCTCACGGGGCAGGCCATGCAGGCCTGGCTCAGCCTGGAGGGCGTGGATGTGGCGACGATCGGTTTCCTGAGCCTGGTCGGACTGCCGTACACCTTCAAGTTCCTCTGGGCGCCGCTGATGGACCGGTTCGATCCGCCCTTTCTCGGGCGCCGCCGCGGCTGGCTGGTGCTGACGCAGCTCGCGCTGGCGGGTGTGCTGGTGCTGATGGCGGACACTTCGCCGAAGACCTCGATGCAGGCGTTTGCGCTGCTCGCGGTGGCGGTGGCCTTCCTGTCGGCGTCGCAGGATGTCGTGATCGACGCCTACCGCACCGACGTGCTGCCGGCCGCCGAGCGCGGGCTGGGGTCGTCGCTGGCGGTGCTGGGGTACCGGCTGGCGATGATCCTGTCGGGCGGCGTGGCGCTGATCTGGACCGATCCGGCCAATGTGGTCGCCGGCGTTGCGGTGGGGGCTGCGGCGAGCTGGACCTGGCCCGAGGTCTACCGGCTGATGGCCGCGCTGATGGTGGGCGCGGCGGTGGTGTCGGCGCTGGCCATGCCGCGGCTGAAGGGGACGGTGCGGCCCGAGAGCGTGGCCCGCAACGACCTGATCGGTTTCGTGGCGGTGCTGGCCGCGGTGGCCGCCGGGTATGTGCTGACCGACAGGGTGCTGGGTTCCCTGGCGAGCGCGCTGCTGCAGCCGCTGCTGGAGCACACCACGCTGCCGGCGCCGCTGCGCCAGCGCTGGGTGGACTTGCTGGGCCTTGTGCTGGGCATCGGCGTGACGCTGCCGCTGGCGGCGTGGGCGGCGCGCAAGGCGCGCTTCGACACGCTGCTGGGCGGGCTGCAGAGCTATTTCAGCCAGCCGGGGGCGTGGGCGTTCCTGGGCTTCATCGTGCTCTACAAGCTGGGCGATGCCTTCGCCGGCTCGCTGATGACGCCGTTCCTGCTCAAGGCGATGGCCTACGGTTCGGCCGAGGTGGGCGTGGTCAACAAGGTGCTCGGGCTGTGGCTGACGATCGGCGGCGCGCTGCTGGGCGGGGCGCTGATGATCCGGCTCGGGCTGTGGCGGGCGCTGCTGCTGTTTGGGGTGCTGCAGATGGTCAGCAACATGGGCTTCTGGTGGCTGGCGGTCAACGGCAAGGGCGTGCTGCCGGGACTGACGGTGCCGGCGTTCGACTGGGGTTTCCTGCATCTGGCGCAGGCCACGCCGGTCGATGGCGGCCTGCTGATGGTGATCGCCTTCGAGAATCTCTCCGGTGGCATGGGCACGGCGGCGTTTGTCGCCTTCCTGATGAGCCTGACCAGCCAGCGTTTTTCCGCCACGCAGTACGCGCTGCTGTCGGCGTTCGCTTCGGTCGGCCGGGTCTGGGTCGGGCCGCTGGCCGGGGTGCTGGCCGAGTCGATCGGCTGGCCGAGCTTCTTCATCGTGTCCACGCTGGCCGCGCTGCCGGCGTTGTGGATGCTCTGGGGCCTGCGCGCGACGGTGCAGGCACTGGAGGTCGATCCGGCCACGGTTGGCCTCGACGACTGAATCCGGTCGTGTCTTTTCAACTTTGATGCCCATCACCATGCGCCAGGACCTTGTCGAAGACGCCACCATCACCACCCGCATCGATCTGCACCGGCCGGGCTGCAGCTGCGCGCTGCATGGTCGGCGCCTGTTCACCCGTCTGCTGGGCGGTGCGGCCGTGACGGCGGTCTGGCCAGCGCTGGCCCGCGAGGGTGTGGACGTGGGCGGCAACTCCAAGTTCGCCAAGCTGGTGTCGGCCGAGCAGGTCGAGTCCGCCGCGCAGCAGCAGTACCTGCAGCTGCGCCAGGAGGCCAGCAGCAAGCACGCGCTGGCCCCGGCGAACCATCCGCAGCAGCAGCGTCTGCAGGCCATCGCGGACCGGCTGATCCCCTACACCTACGAGTGGAACGAGCGGGCCCGCAGCTGGACCTGGCAGGTCAGCCTGATCGGCAGCAAGGAGCTGAACGCGTTCTGCATGCCGGGCGGCAAGATCGCGTTCTACTTCGGGATCCTGCAGACGCTGCAGCTCAGCGACGACGAGGTCGCGATGATCATGGGCCACGAAATGGCGCATGCGCTGCGCGAACATGCCCGCGAGCGCATGGGCAAGCAGACGGCGACCCGCGGTGCCATCGAGCTGGGGGCGGCGATCTTTGGCCTGGGCAATCTGGCGCGCTCGGCGGCGGACATCGGCGGGCAGTTGCTGACGCTGAAGTTCGGCCGCGAGGACGAGTCCGAGGCCGACCTGGTCGGCATGGAACTGGCGGCGCGTGCGGGTTACAACCCGCGTGCCGGCGTGTCGCTGTGGCAGAAGATGGCCGAAGCGAGCAAGGGTGCGCCGCCGCAGTTCCTCTCGACCCACCCGTCCAGCAGCACCCGCATCCAGGACATCGAAGCCAACCTGCCGAAGGTCGAGCCGCTCTATGCCCGTGCGCCGCGTCCTCCGAGGGTGTTCGGCCCGCCGGCATTGCACAGCACGGCAGGCTGAAACCCGCGCGGGCCGAGGTCACCAACGGTTGGGCAGTGGCTTGAGGATGTGCAGGCCACGGCCGATGGTGGCCGTGTAGCCACCGCGCTCCAGGTCCTTGAGCAGCCGGCTGACCATCTCGCGCGAGCAGCCGATGCGGCTGGCGATCTCCGCATGGGTGACGCGGCTGAGGATGCGGCGCGTGCCGTCTTCCTGCCGCACGGCCAGTTCCTCGATCAGCGCGACGAGGCGGCCATAGCTGTCCATCAGGGCCATGTTGCGCGCGTCGCGGGTGGCGGTGCGGGCGCGGGTGATGACCTTGGACAGCAGCTCGAACGCGAACTCCGGGTACTGCGCGATGTGTTCGCGCAGCGTCAGGCGGGTGATGACGACGCAGGTGGTTGGCTCGACCGTGATCACGCTGGCCGCGCGCGGGCCGCCATCCAGACTCATCTCGCCGACGAACTCACCGCTGCCATAGAGGCCGAAGGTGATCTCGCGGTCGTTCGGACCCATCGAGAAGACCTTGATCCGGCCCGAGAGCACGATGTAGAGCGTGTCACCTGGCTCGCCTTCCTGGATCAGGATGACGCCCTTGCGGTAACGGCGTGGCACCGCCCGCCGTGCCAGGGCCAGCAGAGCGGGTGAGAGTTGCAGATCGTCCAGCGTGGGGTCTGCGGATGGGGCCGTTCGAGTCGCTTTGGGCATCGACCTTCACGATAGGACATGCAGTAAGCAACTGCAAGTGCGAATATCTCCCGTCCGTGCCGCAGCACCTCTTCAGTGCGCCGCTTCGTGCCCCAGGATCGACACGATCGGAGGCAGCATGGCCACCTGGCGCACCAGGTCGCGGATGCTGGCGGCCTGGGTCTTCTGGCGCACGCTGGCGATCTGCGTGCGCACGGTGGAGACGGCCACACCGAAGCGGCGGGCGATGGCACCCGGGTCGTCGCCGCTGCACAGTGCCGTGAGCACCATGCCTTCCGCATGGGTGAGGTTGTGCACACGGGCGAAGTGCTCGACGCTCAAGGCCTCGCAGACCTGCTGCTTGCCGAAGACCAGCAGGATCGCACCGTCGGCGTGGTCACCCAGCGGGCTGCCCAGTGGCACGACGGCCACCGTTTCCACATGCGGCCCTTCGCCGAGCTTGAGCAGGCTGCGGCGGCCGGCAGCGGCCTGTGCCAGTGCGCGCAGCAGGACCGGCTCGTCGACGCTGGTGCGCGCGTGCAACTGGCTGCCCTGCAGGCGGCAGGAACCGTGCAGGGCGGTGCAGTGCTGGCGGCCCATCTGGTTGGCCTGCATCAGATGCCCGGCGGCGTCGAGGATCAGCAGGCCGTAGTCCAGTTCATCCAGCGCGCCCGTGAGCATGTGCAGCAGCCATTGGGCACTGTGGACCTGGGGTGGTGCACACGGATCGGCACGAGGGCGATCGAAGTGTTCGCGGTTCTGGATGGAAGCGATGGTCAGCATGGCGGTACTCCTGATCGACCCTGTGAATCCCCGAACTCACCAGCATCGACCCATTGACGTTATCGCGCTGTCGCGTGACTCCAGTC
>NZ_JBFPGY010000283.1:0-22898 GCF_041083715.1 Sphaerotilus sp. | reverse complement strand
GGCATCATCGGCTGCGGGAACATCTTCCCGGCCTACCTGAGAACGCTGGCCCGATGCCGCCGCGTCCGCATCGTCGCCATCGCGGACGCCAACGCCGAACTCGCTGCCAGCCGCGCCGCCGAACACGGCCTGACCGCGCTGTCCATCGACGCCCTGCTCGCCAGCGAGGCGCTGATCATCCTCAACCTCACGCCCCCGCAGGCACACCACGCGGTCGGCCTGCGCGTGCTGAACGCCGGCAAGCACTTCTTCACCGAGAAGCCGCTGGCCGCGACCTTCGAGCAAGGGCTGGAGCTGGTCGAGCTGGCCCGCGCCAAGGGCCTGCGGGTCGGCTGCGCGCCGGACACCTTCCTCGGCGCGGCCGGGCAGGCACTGCGTGCGCTGGTCGACGCCGGCACCGTCGGCGCGATCCGCCACGGCACGGCGCAGTTCATGAACCACGGCCCCGACCACTGGCATCCCAACCCCGCCTTCTTCTACCAGCCGGGCGGCGGGCCGCTGCACGATGTCGGCGTCTACTACCTGACGCACCTGGTCCACCACCTCGGCCCCGTCGCCCGCCTTGCCTCGACCAGCCACACCACGCACAACCCGCGCACCATCCCGCTCGGCGACCGGGCCGGCGAGCAGCTCCCGGTGGCGGTGCCGACGCACGTCGTGACACAGCTCACCTTCGAGAGCGGCGCCCACATCGTGCTGACCTCCAGCTTCGATGTCTGGCGCCACACGCACACGCCGATGGAACTCTACGGCGACGACGGCACCCTGCTCGGCGCCGACCCGAACCAGTTCGGCGGCACCGTGCGCCACAACCGCCAGACCGGCGAGTTCGCGCGTGCACCGGGCGGAAGGCCCTACACCACCAACAGCCGCGGCATCGGTCTGATTGACATGGCGCTGGCCTTGCAGGAAAACCGCTCTCACCGCTGCAGCGCGGAGATGGCGCTGCACGTCCTGGAAATCATGGACCGCGCCCTCGACGCCGGCCGCACCAGGCAAGCCGTCACCCTCACCACCCGCTGCGAGCGCCCCGCACCGCTGACGGGCAAGCTGTTCTAGGAGCCTGATGATGAAACTCTCCGTCCAGATCTATTCCCTGCGCGATGCAGGCGACCTCGACACCCAGCTCGCACTGGCCCGTGCCGCCGGCTTCAAGTGGATCGAATCGGTGGCCAGCCATGGCCTGCCGCCCGACGAGTTCGCCGCCAAGGTGGCCGCGCATGGCCTGCGCGTGTCGTCGATGCACGTCAGCCTGGCCATGGTCGAAAACGAGCTGTCCCGCGTGATCGAGACCTGCCACGCCACCGACTGCCGGCTCGCGATCATGCCCTGGCTGCCGATGGGCGAGCGCCCGGCCACGGCCATCGGCTGGCAGGCGCTCGGTGCCCGGCTGGCCAGGATCGGCGACACGCTCAATGCCGAAGGGCTGCGGCTGGCCTACCACAACCACGAGTTCGAGTTCCTGCACTACAGCGGACGCACGGCGCTCGACTGGATCTTCAGCACCGCCAGCGCCAAGCAGCTCGGCTGGGAAGCGGATCTGGGCTGGGTCGCCCGCGCCGGGCTGGATCCGCTGGCCGCGATCGAGCCCTACGCCGACCGCCTCGTGGCCATCCACACCAAGGACATCGCGACGCCAGGCACTGCCGCTGACGAAGATGGCTGGTGTGCGCTGGGACAGGGCATCGTGCCGTGGGCGGCGCTGCTCGCCGACCTGCAGAAGCGGGTCAGCCTGTTCGTGCTCGAGCACGACAAGCCCAAGGACCACGCGGCGATGCTCCGGACCAGCTTCGAGTTCATGCACCAGCACCTGATCGCCAACTGACCTGCGCACCCAGCGGGGTACCACCATGACCACCACCTCCCCGATCCGCGGCCCCGGCGTCTTCCTGGCGCAGTTCGCGGGCGACGCGGCGCCATACAACTCGCTCGACGGCCTCGCCGGCTGGGCCGCGGGCCACGGCTACGCGGGCGTGCAGATCCCGAGCTGGGACACGCGGCTGATCGACCTCGCACTGGCAGCCGAGAGCCAGACCTACTGCGACGACCTGCGCGGCCGGCTGGCGGCGCACGGCGTGCAGATCACCGAGCTGTCGACGCACCTGCAAGGCCAGCTCGTCGCCGTGCATCCCGCCTACGACGCGCCGATGGACGCCTTCGCGCCCGAAGCGGTGCGCGGCCAGTACGCCGAGCGCACCGAATGGGCCAAGCAGCAGCTGCACTTCGCCGCCAAGGCGTCGCAGCGCCTCGGCCTGACCGCACACGCCACGTTCAGCGGCGCACTCGCGTGGCCCTACCTGTACCCGTGGCCGCAGCGCCCAGCCGGGCTGATCGAAGCCGCGTTCGACGAACTCGCGGCGCGCTGGCGGCCGATCCTCGATGCCTTCGACGAGGCGGGCGTCGATGTCTGCTACGAGGTCCATCCCGGCGAAGACCTGTGCGACGGGGCGAGCTACGAGATGTTCCTGGAGCGCGTGGGCAACCACCCGCGCGCCAACCTGCTGTACGACCCGAGCCATTTCGTGCTGCAGCAGCTCGACTACCTCGCCTACATCGACTGCTACCACGCGCGCATCAAGGCGTTCCACGTCAAGGACGCCGAGTTCCGCCCGACCGGCCGGCTCGGGGTCTACGGCGGTTTCCAGGCATGGAAGGACCGCGCCGGCCGCTTCCGCTCGCTCGGCGACGGGCAGGTGGATTTCCGCGCCATCTTCAGCAAGCTGACGCAGTACGGCTACACGGGCTGGGCGGTGCTGGAGTGGGAGTGCTGCATCAAGCATCCCGAGCAAGGGGCCGCCGAGGGCGCACCGTTCATCCGCGATCACCTGATCCGCGTGGCAGAGCGCGCCTTCGACGACTTCGCGGCCAGCGCGACCGATGACGCCACCAACCGCCGGATGCTCGGCCTGGAGCCACGCGCATGAACGCGCCGCTCTCCGCGCCGCGCCGCCTGCGGCTGGGCATGGTCGGCGGCGGGCAAGGCGCGTTCATCGGCGCCGTGCACCGCATCGCAGCGCGGCTTGATGACGACTGGGAACTGGTGGCCGGTGCGCTGTCGTCCGACCCGGAACGCGCCCGCGCCAGCGGGGCCGAACTGCGCATCGACCCGGCGCGCTGCTACAGCGACTTCCGCGAGATGGCCCGCGCCGAGGCGGCTCGCCCGGATGGCATCGATGCCGTCGCCATCGTCACGCCGAACCACCTGCATTTCCCGGTCGCCTGCGCCTTCATCGAGGCGGGTCTTCACGTCGTCTGCGACAAGCCGCTGACGACGAACCTCGCCGACGCGCAGCACCTGCAGGCGCTTGTGCGGCAACACGGCGTGCGGCTGTGCCTGACGCACAACTACAGCGGCTATCCGCTGGTCCGCGCCGCACGGGCGCTGGTCGCGGCGGGCGAGCTGGGCGACGTGCGCATCGTGCAGGTCGAGTACGCCCAGGACTGGCTCGCCCAGCCACTCGAAGACTCCGGCCAGAAACAGGCCGCGTGGCGCACCGACCCCGCGCAGGCCGGCCCTGCCGGTTGTCTCGGCGACGTGGGCACGCACGCCGCGCAGCTCGCCGAATTCATCACCGGCCAGTCACCGCAGCAGCTCAGCGCCGAGCTGACCACCTTCGTGCCCGGCCGGCGTGTCGATGACCATGTGCAGGTGCAACTGCGCTACGCCAGCGGCGCCCGCGGCCTGCTCTGGGCCAGCCAGGTGGCGACCGGCGAGGAGAACCACCTGCGCCTGCGCGTCTACGGCACGAAGGCGGCGCTGCACTGGGACCAGGAATCGCCCAACGAGCTGACGTGGCATCCGGCCGGCCAGCCCGCGCAGCGCCTGACCCGCGGCATGGCGTCGTTGCCCGCCGTCGCCGCCGCCGCGACCCGCACGCCCGGTGGCCACCCCGAGGGTTACCTCGAAGCCTTCGCCCAGCTCTACCGCGACTTCGCCGGCGACCTGCGCGACCTCGCCCGCCCGGCCAGCGTGCCCGGCGTGGACGACGGCGTGCGCAGCCTCGCCTTCGTGGAAACGGTCCTCGCCAGCGCGTCGCGTGATGGTGCGTGGACCGACCTCCCCTCCGAACTGTCCTGAACCGGACGACCGAACCCGAACCCCACTGCCATGACCACCCCGAACATCCCCGCCCTGCTCGACGCCCTGACGCTGGAAGAACAGGTCAGCCTGCTCACCGGCGCCGACTTCTGGTGTACGGTCGCCATCCCGCGGCTGGGCATCCCCGCCATCAAGGTCACCGACGGCCCGAACGGCGCCCGCGGCGGCATCTTCAACGGCGGCCCGCAGACCGCGTGTTTCCCCGCCGCCATCGCGCTCGGCGCGACCTGGGATCCGGCGCTGATCGCCGAAGCCGGCCATGCGCTGGCGGACGAGGCCAAGCTCAAGGGCGCCACCGTGCTGCTCGCGCCGACCGTCAACCTGCACCGCTCGACGCTCAACGGCCGCAACTTCGAGTGCTACTCGGAAGACCCATTCCTCACCGGCGAGATCGCCTGCGGCTACATCCGCGGGCTGCAGGACAACGGCGTGGCCGCGACGATCAAGCACTTCGTCTGCAACGACAGCGAGGTGGAGCGCATGTCGATCGACTCCGTGGTCGAGGAACGCACGATGCGCGAGCTGTACCTGGTGCCGTTCGAGAAGGCCGTCAAGGAAGCGAACGTGCAGGCCGTGATGACCTCGTACAACCGCATCAACGGCGACTTCGCGGGCGACAACGCGCCGCTGGTGCGCGACATCCTGCGCGGCCAGTGGGGCTTCGACGGGCTGGTGATGTCGGACTGGTTCGCCGAGCACGACACGCACAAATCCACCACCGCCGGCATGGACCTGGAGATGCCCGGCACGACCCGCCACCGGGGCGAGGCGCTGGTGCAGGCGGTGCGCGAGGGGCGCGTGTCGGCCGACGACGTGCGTGCCTGCGCGGGGCGGGTGCTGCAACTGGTCGAGCGGGTCGGCGGCTTCGCGTCGCCTGGCATCCCGGACGAGCGTTCGGAGGACGCGCCCGAGCGCCGTGCCCTGATCCGCCGCCTCGGCGCGGAAGGCGCGGTGCTGCTGAAGAACGAGGGGGGCCTGCTGCCGCTGGCTGGTTCGGCGCGCACGATCGCGCTGATCGGCCCGAACGTGGACACCGCGCAGATCATGGGCGGCGGCAGCGCCAACGTGAACGCGCTGCACCGCATCACGCCGCACGAAGGGCTGGCCGCGCAGACCGACGCCGCGCTGGTCTGCACACCCGGCGCGGACAACTACCGCTGGGTGCCGGTGCTGAACCAGCCGATGGCGGTGGCGTTCTACACCTCGACCGACCTGAGCGGCGAGCCGGCGGTGCAGGCGGTCTATCCGAGCAGCGAGAAGCTCTGGGCCGGCGCGGTGGAGGACGGCATCGACCCGATGCACTTCTCGGCGCGTGCGACGGTCGAGTTCGTGCCGCCGGCCGATGGCGACTACCAGGTCTCGATCACCAGCGCGGGCCTCAGCCGCGTGCTGTTCGATGGCGTGCAGGTCGTCGAGGCGTGGGAGAGCTGGGCGCAGGGCGACACCTACTTCACCTTCGGTTGCACCGAGCGGGTGGTCAGCCACCGGCTGCAGGCAGGCGTGCCGGTGACGATCACGGTCGAGTATTCGTCGCCGACCGGCGTGCCGGTGTCGTTCAAGGCGCTGCGGCTGGGCGTGCATCTGCCGCGGGGCGAGGCCGATCTGGCGGCGGCCGAAGCGGCGGCGCGTCAGGCAGACGTGGCGGTGGTCTTCATCGGCCTGAACGCCGAGTGGGACTGTGAGGGACTGGACCGCCCCGACATGGCGCTGCCGCACCAGCAGAACGCGCTGGTCGAGCGCGTCGTCGCCGCGAACCCGAACACCATCGTCGTGCTGCAGACCGGGGCGCCGGTCGAGCTGCCGTGGCTGGACCAGGTGCCGGCCGTGCTGCAGGCGTGGTATCCCGGCCAGGAGTGCGGCCACGCAATCGCCGACGTGCTGACCGGCCGCGCCGCGCCGGGCGGGCGGCTGCCGCAGACGTGGCCGAAGCGGCTCGCCGACGTGGTCACCTCGAATGGCGATCCGCTGCGCTACCCCGGTGTGGATGGGCGCGTGGTCTACGACGAAGGCGTGTTCATCGGCTACCGGCACCACGACACGCACGGGGTCGCACCGATGTTCCCGTTCGGGCACGGCTTGTCCTACACCTCGTTCGCCTGGGGCGAGGTGTGCGTCGATCGCACGGAGGTCGAAGCGGGTGGCAACGTCACCGTCTCGGTGGACGTGACCAACACCGGCCCGCGGGCGGGCGCCGAGGTGGTGCAGCTCTATGTGAGCGACCCGGTCAGCGGCGCGAGCCGGCCAGCGCAGGAACTCAAGGGCTTCGCCAAGCTCGCACTGCAACCCGGCGAGACCGGCACAGCGACGATCACGCTCGGCATGCGGGCCTTCGCATGGTTCGACACGGCACGCGGCGGCTGGATCGCCGAGGCGGGCGCATTCACGCTGCGGGCCGGGGCCTCATCGCGGGACATCCGGGGCGAAGCCGGGGTGACGCTGGCAGGGGACTGGTTGGCGACAGCCTGATCGGGTGATGCGCACGTTCAAGGAGCTTTTGCCATGTTGATTCACAGCGCGCTGTTCTGGCTGCGGGACGATCTCTCGCCCGGGCAACGGACCTTGTTCGAGGCCGAGCTGCGGCGCCTGGCGGCCATTTCGTACCTGGAGCGGGGTTACGCCGGCCCGGCCGCCGCCACCGAGCGGCGGCCGGTGACCGACAACACCTTCGACTACGCGACCTGCTTCGTCTTCAAGTCGATGGAAGACCACGCGTTCTACCAGACCCGGTGCGCCGACCACGCCCGGTTCGTGCAGGTGTGCAGCGCGTTCTGGACGCGGGTGGTCGTGCACGACATCGCGCCGTTGCAGGCCGTGCAGGCAGCTTGAGGGCCGATTCCACCATGTCTGCTGCGACCCTGACCCTCCACCCGCTCGGCTTCCCCTGGCCGACGCAGGATCCGTTCCTGTTCTGCGTCCACCACGATGACCGCTACCCGAAAGGCAACGGCCAGTACGGCCCCGCCGCGTCGCTCGCCGGCCGGCAGATCGGCAGCGACTTCTCCTACCGCGACGGCTGGAGCATGTACCACGGCGAGTCCGTGCCCGGCTTCCCCGCCCACCCGCACCGGGGCTTCGAAACGGTCACGCTGGTGCGCACCGGCCGCATCGACCACGCCGATTCGCTCGGCGCCGCCGCCCGCTACGGCGATGGCGACGTGCAGTGGCTGACGGCCGGGCGCGGCATCCAGCACGCCGAGATGTTCCCGCTGCTGTCCACCACCGCGCCGAATCCGCTCGACCTGTTCCAGATCTGGCTGAACCTGCCAGCCCGGAAGAAGTTCGCTGCGCCGCACTTCACGATGCTCTGGGCCGGCGACATCCCGCGCCGCACCGACACCGATGCGGCCGGCGCCACGACCGAGCTGGTCTGCGTGGCTGGCGCGCCCGATGGCATGGCCACGCCGCCCGGCCCGCCGCCGGATTCGTGGGCCAGCGACCCGGCCGCCGACGTGGCAATCTGGACGCTGCAGATGGCGCCGGGGGCACGCTGGACGCTGCCGGCCGCACGCGGCGGCGCGACGACAAAGCGGCGCCTCTACTTCTACAGCGGCGCCACGCTCACGGTGGACGATCAACCGGTACCGGGCCATGCGGCGATCGACGTGCCGGCCGAACGGGCCGTCCACATCGTCAACAGCGGCGCGGCGCCCGCCGAGCTGCTGATGCTGCAGGGCCGCCCGATCGGCGAGTCCGTCGCCCAGTACGGACCGTTCGTGATGAACACCGAGGCCGAGATCCGGCAGGCGTTCATGGACTACCAGCGCACACAGTTCGGCGGCTGGCAGTGGCCGGACGCGGCGCCGGTGCATGGGAACGACCCGGCACGCTTCGCACGGCATGCGGACGGCCGCAAGGAGCAGCCCGCGCGTTAACGACTGGACACCGGCACACCGGCCACCAGATCGGCGGGTGTGTCCACGTCCGCCAGGCAACCCGGATCGTCCGGCACCTCCAGCCACCGCACAGTCTCCCGGTGCCGCTGCAGCACCGCCCGCGCACCTGCATCGCCATCCAGCGCCCTCAGCGCCGGCAGCCACACAGGCGCAAATCCGACCGGGTGACCGCCCTGCCCCCGGTGCCGCGGCCGCACGATCGACGCGCCGCCGTGCAGTGCCTCGGCCACGGCCACCAGCGTCGCCGGTGCGATGCCCGGCATGTCGCCCAGCGCCACGATCACCGCCCGCCCGTCCGGCCAGCCCGCCACGCCATCGGCCAGACTCGCGCCCATTCCACGCTCCGCCCGTGCACTGACAACCACCGCCGCCCCGTGGGCCCGCAGCAGGTCGGCCAGATCATCCCGCCCCGCACGCACCACCGCGACCACCGGTCCTTCGCCGGACGGTGCCAGCGCTGCCTGCAACCGCCGCAGTGCTTCGAGCACGACGACCCGCCCGTCGGGCAGCTGCGCCGTCAGCTTGTCCTTGCCGCCCGCAGCCCGAAAACGCTCGCCTCGGCCGGCCGCCAGCAGCAGCCCGGCCACCGGCACCCGGTCGCCAGTCGAAAGCAGGGGCGTCAGGTCGTCCATGCCCGAGGCCTGCCGTGGCGGTGGGTTGTCTGGCGCACCATCGGCAGCTCACCGGGCCGGCACCGTGCACCCCGTGTCGGGAAGCGGTGCCGCCGATCCATCCTTCTTCTGCCGCAGCAGCACCCCGTTGCGCACCGCCACCACCTCGGCCACGATCGACACCGCGATCTCCGCCGGCGTCCGACTGCCGAGGTCCAGCCCGATCGGGCCGTGCAGCCGGTCGATCTCGGCCGCCGACAGGTCGAACAGCGCCAGCCGCTCCTTGCGCCTGGCGGTGTTGCCCCGTGAGCCGAGCGCGCCGATGTAGAAGGCCGGCGACTTCAGCGCCTCCAGCAGCACCAGGTCGTCGAGCTTGGGGTCGTGCGTGACGGCGATCACCGCGCTGTGCGGGTCGAGCTGCAGCTCGGTCACGAGGTCGTCGGGCATCGCCGTGCTGAAGGTGGTACCGGCCACGTCCCAGCTCAGGTGGTATTCCTCGCGCGGGTCGCAGACGATCACCTCGAAATCGAGCATCAGCGCCATCTGCGCCACCGCCCGCGAGAGCTGCCCCGCGCCAATGATCAGCATCCGCCAGCGCGGCCCGAACAGCGCCCGCAGCCGGTGCCCGTCGAACGTGAACGCCTCGCCACGCGCCGCCGGCTCGATCGCCACCGCGGCCGTGTCGAGGTCGAGCACCCGGGCGACCAGTTCGTGCCGCGCCGTGCGCTGCAGGAGGTCGTCGATCCACGCGGTGTCGCCCAGCGGCTCCTGGACCAGCCGCAGCGTGCCGCCACAGGGCAGACCGAAGCGGGCAGCCTCCTCCTTCGTCACGCCGTAGGTCATCAACGCCGGCCACGCGACCCGCTCCTGACGGCGCACGCGGTCGATCAGGTCGTCTTCGACACAGCCACCCGACACCGAGCCGACCACCTGCGCGTCGTCGCACACCGCCAGCAGCGCGCCGGGCGGGCGTGGCGCCGAGCCCCAGGTCTCGATCACCGTCACCAGCCACACGGCATGGCCAGCGGTACGCCAGTCGCGTGCCTGTTGAAGCACCTGCAGATCAAGGCTGTCCATCACCAAACTCCTCGGTCACGTCTCAGGGCGAGGCGCATCATCCGCCGCGCCGCCACGGCAGCCACGATGTCGACTTGCCTTCCACGTTGTCCGGCCCGGACGCGGGCGCCGGCTCTGGCGGTACCTCAATCCGGAAGCGTGCCTCGAAGGCCACGAAGAACTCTTCCGCGATCTTGCTCGCCGCCGCATCGACCAGCCGCGAGCCGATCTGCGCGATCTTGCCACCGACCTGCGCCCGGGCGATGTAGGTCAGCACCGTGTGACCCTCCACATCCACCGACGGCGCCAGCGTCACGTCCGCCGAGCCCTTGCCGTGGCCGGCAACACCGCCCTGCCCTTCGAAATGGATGGTGTAGCTCGTCGGCGGGTTCACGTCAGCGAGCTTCAGATTGCCCTTGAAGCGCGCACTGACCGGGCCGATCTTGACCGACATCAGCGCATGGAACGCATCCTCGGCCGTGCGCTCCAGCGAGTCGCAGCCGGCCACGCAGTCCTTGAGCACCTCGGGATCGTTCAGCGCGATCCAGGTGACATCGACCGGCGCGGGAATCAGTCGTTCGCCTTTGAGTTCCATGGTGGAGTTCCTTGAGCTGGGAGAGAAGCGGGGCGGCGCAGCGCCTGCTCCAGATCGGCGAGGCTGGCCAGGTTGTGGACCGGCAGCAGGCGATCGACGTGCGGCAGCAGCGCACGCACGCCCGCCGCCCGGGGTTCGAAGCCGTCGAAACGCAACAGCGGGTTGAGCCAGACGACCTGGTGCGCGAGCCGGTGCAGCCGGGCAGCAGCTTGGGCGAGCTGTCCGCCGTCGTCGCGGTCCAGACCGTCGGTGACCAGCATCACCGCCGCGTTGCCGCCGAGCACGCGGCGCGCCCAGTGGCGGTTGAAGTCGTCGAGGCAGGCGCCGATGCGGGTGCCGCCTTTCCAGTCCTGCACCTGCGCACCGGCCTGCGTCAGCGCGACGTCCGGATCGCGGTGGGCGAGGCAGCGGGTGATGTTGGACAGCCGGGTGCCGAAGGTGAAGGTGTGGACCTTCAGGTAGCGGCGCGTCAGGCCGTGGGCGTAATGCAGGAACAGCCGCGCATACCGGTCCATCGACCCCGACACGTCGAGCAGCACGACCAGCGGCGGCAGTTCCCGGCGCGGCCGGCTGTAGACGGGCAGCAGCAGGTTCGGCTCGCGCGCCATGCGCCGCATCGTCGCGGACAGGTCGATCGTGCCGCGTGCCGCCCGCTCGTGCCGGCGTCGGCGCACCGGCTGGAACGGCAGCGGCGCGCGCTCGGCCAGCCTCTTGGCCCGCTCGAACTCGGCAGTGGTCATCGTCTCGAAGTCGGTGGTCTGCAGCCGCTCGCGCTCGGAGAAGGTGAAGGTCGTCTCGAAGGTGATCTCGTCCGACGCCGCTTTCTGCTCGTCGGGCGTCTTCGCGGCGGCTTCGCGCTGGGCGGCCAGCGCTTCGGCCAGGCGGTTGCTGCGCGGCGGGCGCTGCTTCTCGCCACGGCCCGTGACCTTGGGCAGCAGCAGGACCATCAGTTGTTCCAGCAGCTTCGGATCGCGCCAGAAGGTGGCGAATGCGGCGTCGAACAGCACCTGCTGCTCGCGCCGGTCGATCATCACCGCCGACAGCGCTGCGTGCACATCCTCGCGCCGCTCGACCCCGACCACCTCGATCGCCGCCATCGCTGCGAGCACCCGGTCCGGCCCGACCAACAGCCCCGCGCGGCGCAGCACGCGCGCGAAATGGACCAGGTTCTCGCCGATCACGGCCCGCCCGCCCCGGTCAGTTCCAGCACGCCCTTGGCACGCAGCTCGTCCAGCAGCCGCGCGGTGTCGCCGCCCTGCAGCTTGGCGATGTCGTCCTGGTGCTTGAGCAGCACGCCCAGCGTGTCCTGCACCACCGCCGGGTCGAGCCGGATCGCGTTCAACGCCACCAGCGCGTTGGTCCAGTCGATCGTCTCGGCCACGCCGGGCATCTTGAACAGGTCCAGCGTGCGCATGCGCTGCACGAACTCGACCACCTGGCGCGACAGCCGCTCGGACGCGCCAGGGGCCTTGCGCCGCACGATGTCGAGTTCGCGCTCGACGCTCGGGAACTCGACCCAGTGGTAGAGGCAGCGCCGGCGCAGCGCGTCGTGGACCTCGCGCGTGCGGTTGCTGGTGATCAGCGTGATCGGCGGGGCCTCGGCGCGCACGACACCGAGTTCGGGGATCGTGATCTGGTTTTCCGCCAGCACCTCGAGCAGGAACGCATCGAACGGCTCGTCCGCCCGGTCCAGCTCGTCGATCAGCAGCACCGGCGTCTGCGGGCGGGTCAGCGCCTGCAGCAAGGGGCGCTCGATCAGCATCTCGCGCGCGTAGAGGTGCCGCGCCAGCCGGTCGTGATCGACCTCGTGCGCGGCCTCGGCGAGGCGGATCTCGATCATCTGGCGCGCGACATTCCACTCGTAGGCCGTCTGCGCCACCTCCAGCCCCTCGTAGCACTGCAGCCGCAGCAACTCCGCCCCGAGCGCGCCAGCCAGTGCCTGCGCCAGCGCCGTCTTGCCGACCCCGGGCTCGCCTTCCAGGAACAGCGGCCGGCGCAGCTTGAGACTCAGGAACAGCGCGGTGGCGAGCCGCCGGTCACAGACATAGTCCTGCCCGGCGAGCGCCTCGACCACCGCCTCGACCGAGTCCGGCAAGACCACCGCGACCCCGGCGCTGCGGGTCAACGGGCCAGCGCGGCAGCCACCGCCCGCGATGCCATCACGCTGATCATCGCGGCGCGGTAGGCGGTCGAGCCATGCATGTCGCCGTTGAGGTCGTCCGGCGAGACCTGCACCGCCTTGGCCGCTTCGGGCGTGAAGCTGGCGTTCAGTGCGGCCTCGATCGCCGCCTCGCGGTAGGCCGCCGATTTCGCACCGGTCACGCCGACCCGCACGCCTGCCGCCGACCGGCTCACGCACACGCCGATCAGCGCGAAGCGGGAGGCCGGCTGCTTGTACTTGATGTACGCGGCATGGGTCGGGATCGGGAACTGCACCGCCACGATCAGCTCGCCCGGCTTGAGCGCAGTCTCGTACAGGCCGAGGAAGAAGTCGTCCGCGGCGATGGAGCGGCGGTCGGTGTGGACCGTCGCACCCAACCCGAGCACACCCGCCGGGTAGCAGGCAGCCGGGTCGGCATGGGCCAGCGAGCCGCCGATGGTGCCCATGTTGCGCACCTGCTGGTCCCCGATGCCCCCGGCCAGTTCGGCCAGCGCCGGGAGAGCGGCGCGCACCGCGGTCGAATTCGCCACCGTGGCGTGGGTGGTCATCGCGCCGATGGTGACGCTGCCGGCATCGACCGTGATGCCCTTCAGGTCGGCCACGCCGGAGAGGTCCACCAGCCGCTCGGCCATGGCCAGCCGCAGCTTCATCGCCTGCACGAGGCTCTGGCCGCCCGCGAGGTAGCGCGTGTCGCCGTCGAAGGCGGCCACCGCCCCGGCGCGGTCGGTCGGATGCTGATAGTCGAAGGTGTACATGAGGAAGTCTCCTGTGCTGTGCGTTGCGGGGCGATGCCGTTCAGGACAGGCCGTTGGCGGCGCGCCAGACACGCTCCGCAGTGGCCGGCATCGCGATGTCACGCACGCCCAGCGCGTCGGTCAGCGCGTTGATGAAGGCCGGAGGCGAGCCGATCGCGCCCGCTTCGCCGCAGCCCTTGACGCCCAGCGGATTGTGCGTGCAGGGCGTGACGGTGTGGTCGACCGTGAAGTTCGGGAGGTCGTCGGCGCGTGGCATGGCGTAGTCCTGGTACGAACCGGTGAGCAGCTGGCCGGACGCCTCGTCGTAGACGCAGGCTTCGAGCATCGCCTGGCCGAGGCCCTGGGCGATGCCGCCGTGGACCTGGCCGGAGACGATCATCGGGTTGACGATGTTGCCGAAGTCGTCCACCGCGGTGAAGCGCTCGACGCGGGTCCTGCCGGTCTCGGGATCGACCTCGACCTCGCAGACGTAGGTGCCCGACGGGTAGGTGAAATTCGTCGGGTCGTAGAAGGCGTTCTCGTTGAGGCCCGGCTCCAGGGTTTCGAGCGGGTAGTTGTGCGGCACGTAGGCGGTCAGCGCGACGGCGCCGAACGGGATCTTGCGGTCGGTGCCGGCCACGCGGAACTCGCCGTTGTCGAACTCGATGTCGGTGTCGGCCGCTTCGAGCAGGTGCGCGGCGATCTTCTTGCCCTTGGCGATGACCTTGTCCACCGCCTTGACGATGGCGGTGCCACCCACCGACAGCGAGCGGCTGCCGTAGGTGCCCATGCCGAAGGGGATGCGGCCGGTGTCACCGTGGACGATCTCGACGCTCTCGACCGGGATGCCCAGGCGGCCGGCGACGACCTGCGCGAAGGTGGTCTCGTGGCCCTGGCCGTGGCTGTGCGAGCCGGTGAAGACGGTGACGGTGCCGGTCGGGTGGACACGCACCTCGCCGGCCTCGAACAGACCCGCCCGTGCCCCGAGCGCGCCGGCGATGTTGCTGGGCGCCAGGCCGCACGCCTCGATGTAGCAGCTGTAGCCGAGACCACGCTTCTTGCCCGCCGCCTCGGACGCGGCCCTGCGCGCCGGGAAACCGGCCACGTCCGCCAGTGCCAGTGCCTTGTCGAGGTGGGCGCTGTAGTCGCCGATGTCGTAGGTCAGGCCGACCGGCGTGGGGTACGGGAAGGTGGTGATGAAATTCTGGCGGCGCAGCGCGGTCGGATCGACGCCGAGGTCGCGCGCGGCGGTCTCGACGATGCGCTCGACGACGTAGGTAGCCTCCGGGCGGCCGGCACCGCGGTAGGCATCGACCGGCGCGGTGTTGGTGAAGACGGCCTTGACCTCGGCGTAGATGGCCGGTGTCTTGTACTGGCCGGCCAGCAGCGTCGCGTACAGGATGGTCGGCACGCTCGACGCGAACGTGGACAGGTAGGCGCCCATGTTGGCGATGGTCTTGACGCGCATCGCCAGGAAGTTGCCCTGCGCGTCCATCGCCAGCTCGACCTTGGTGGCGTGGTCGCGGCCATGCGCATCGGCCAGGAAGGACTCGCTGCGGTCGGCGGTCCACTTGATCGGGCGGCCCACGCGCTTGCTGGCCCAGACCAGCGCGGTTTCCTCGGCGTACAGGAAGATCTTCGAACCGAAGCCGCCACCCACGTCCGGGGCGATCACGCGCATCTTCGACTCGGGAATGCCGAGCACGAAGGCGCACATCAGCAGCCGCTCGACGTGCGGGTTCTGGTTCGAGACGTAGAGGGTGTAGCTGTCGTCGTGGCGGGTGTACGAGGCGTTGGCCGCGCGCGGCTCCATCGCGTTCGGGATCAGCCGGTTGTTGACGAACTCCAGCGAACTCACCTTGGCGGCGACGGCGAAGGCGGCGTCCACGGCGTCCTTGTTGCCATGGCCCCAGTCGTAGCAAACGTTGCCCGGCACGTCGTCATGCACGGACGAGGCGGCACCGTCGGCACTGCCGATGTTGACGACGGCGGGCAGTTCATCGTAGTCCACCTCGATCAGCTCGGCGGCGTCCTTGGCCTGCAGCGTGGTCTCGGCGACGATCAGCGCGACCTGGTCCCCGACATGGCGCACCTTGCCCTGCGCGAGCACAGGGTGCGCGGGCTCCTTCATCGGCGTGCCGTCCTTGCTGTGGATCAACCAGCCACAGGGCAGACCGCCGACCTTGGCCTCGGCCAGATCAGCACCGGTGAAGACCGCGACCACGCCCGGCGCCTGGCGCGCGGCGGTGGTGTCGATCGAGCGGATGCGGGCGTGGGCGTAGGGCGAGCGCAGGAACACGCCGTAGGTCTGGCGGTTCAGCACCACGTCATCGGTGTACTGGCCAGCGCCGGTGAGAAAACGCTCGTCCTCGCGGCGCCGCAGCGGCTTGCCGATGGGGGAATTCGACATGTCGGACATCTGGTGGGCTCCTCGTGCGGGCGGTCAGGCGCTGGCGGCCACACTGCCGCGCTGGCAGAACTGGATGGCCTGGACGATGTTGTGGTAGCCGGTGCAGCGGCAGAGGTTGCCCTCCAGCCCCTCGCGGATCTCCTGCTCGCTGGCGGCGGGCTTGTCCTGCAGCAGCTGAACCGAAGCCATCACCATGCCCGGCGTGCAGAACCCGCACTGGAGACCGTGGCACTCGCGGAACGCCGCCTGCATCGGGTGCAGTGCGCCATCCTGAGACAGTCCTTCGATGGTGGTCACCACCCCTCCCTGCGCCTGGACCGCGAGCATCGAGCAGGCCTTCACAGCCCGGCCGTTCAGGTGCACGGTGCAGGCGCCGCACTGGGCGGTGTCGCAGCCCACGTGCGTGCCGGTGAGCTGCAGCGTCTCGCGCAACAGCTGGACCAGCAGCGTGCGCGGATCGACGTCCACATTGACCACCTGGCCATTGACGGTGAGGGAAAGGGGAATGCCCACGCTTGTCTCCTGTGAAACACGGTGGCACAGCAGCGGAAGATGGCTGTGTCCGGTCGGACCATTGTTGGAGAGCCGTCAGGTTCTGGTCAGGTGGTGTTCCCTTATGACTGGAGATGCATACATCTGCACGGCCTGGCGCTGCGCATTCGCCTACACCGTCACCGTGCGGCACCATGAAAAACGGCGACCGATCACTCGGTCGCCGTGGTGCAGCGGGCAGGACCCGGAGAAGAAGGTCCGCCTCAGGCCAGGATCAGGCCGGGATGCGCAGCACCTGGCCCGGATAGATCTTGTCCGGATGGCCCAGCATCGGCTTGTTGGCCTCGAAGATCTTCGGATAGAGGTTCGCGTTGCCGTACTCGGCCTTGGCGATGGCCGACAGGGTGTCGCCACGGACCACGGTGTGCCAGCGCGATTCGTCGGCCGGCTCGGTGACGGTCAGCATGTCGTTGACAGCGGTGACGCCAGCGACGTTGCCGCAGCACAGCAGGACCTTTTCCTTGGTGGCCTGGTCGGGCGCACAGCCGGAAACGGTGGCCTGGCAGGTGGTGCCGTCAAAGGCGACCTGCAGCCCGTCGACGTTCAGGCCCTGGGCACCGATGTACTTCTCGATCGCAGCCGCCGCGCCCGCATTGGCTGCGTCGAGCTTTTCCTGCGCGGCCACCGGATCCGGAGCGGTCGCGGCTTCGGCGGCTGCTTTTTCCGGGTTGTTGCTGCCGAAGAGCTTCTCGCCGGCTTCCTTGATGAAACTCATCAATCCCATGGTCTTGATTCCTTCTGCTTCTGCATCGGTGGGAACACAACGTGCCTTCGCGGCGCGTCCACACAGGTTAGACGCACTGCGTTCACCTGACAAGCGTGACTTGTTTCACCTTAATCAACCCCATACCGCGGTATAGGACCGGTCGGACAGGACGCAGTGGGGGGGTCGGTCATCGGGCGGAGAACTCGACCAGGGGTTCGCCGCGGCCGAACACATCCGTGATCGGGCGCAGATTGGCGTGTTCGCGTTCGCAGGTGACCCGGTCCTCGACACAGGTAGCGAGGAAGTCGCGGCGGAACGTCTCCAGCAGACCCTGGCTGTGCAGCACGGTGGCCAGCACGTTCAGCGCGTCGATGCGCTCGGCATAGACACCGGGGCGCACACCGGCGCCGTGGAACAGCGTGGCGATGGAGTGGCGGCCAGTGCGGTAGCCATCCCCTTGCGAGGTGTCGGTGGAGCCATCCTCGTCGAAGGTGACGATGAGCAGGCTGTTGTGCGTGCGGGCCCAGGTGGCATAGGGGCCGATGTGGCGGCGCAGCCAGTCATCGGCATCGGCGAGCGGAGCGCTGTGGGCGTCGTGCTGCTCGTCGGGCACGACGAAGGACACGTCAGGCAGCATCGAGAAGTCGAGCGGGCGGCCATGGTCGTCTTCGGCGAAGCCACGCCAGCGGCGACCGGTCGGGTCTTCGGTGGCACGGAAGCCGAGGTTGACGTCCACAGGGAGCAGGAACCTGCGCTGCGCCTCGGGCACAGCGCGCGGCGTGTGCGTCGAGCCCAAGTCCATCCAGTTGATCACCGGGTTGTGCTTGCGGCGGTAGTGGTCGGTGAGCGGGTTGAGGTCCCCCTCGCCATCCCACAGCGGGTGCGGCAGGCTCTCGGAAAAGCTCAGGAAGGTCTTGCCGGCCTGGCGCAGCGCAGCGCCCAGGTTGGCCGTGCTGAACGGGCGGCGCTCGGCGGGAACGAGCCGGTTGCCGATGCCGGCGGGCTGGTCGTCGCGCTGGCCCGGCAGCGCGTCACCGTTGCGGGCCATGCGCACCTCACCACGGTAGGGCGACGTGGGGTCGAGGAACCACGCCGGCAGCACCCCCTGGTGGCTCGCCGAGAACAGATAGAGGTAGTTCGGCTGACTCGGCCGTGCCGACAGCGGCCCCTTGAAGCCGGCAGGAATGCGGCGGTACGGCGTCTCCGAGGCATAGGCGTTGGAGAACCGCGCGCCGTGCTGCGGATCGTTGGCGAGACCATTGAGGAAGGGCATCGCCGGGTTGCCCCAGATGCGCTGTCCACCACCAGCGTCGGCCGAGCGGTTTTCGAGCACCACCACCACGATGTGGTCGTAGGGTGCGGCGCTGACCGGTGCGGTCACCCCGCTCAGTGCAGCAGCCAGAACGGCCACACAGACAAGACGCTTTGCTGCTGTCACAGGCATCACAGACACTCCGGAATCGCATCCATCGCAGGAACAACCTCCTCACAAGCGAAAACGCCAACCGGTGTCGGTTGGCGTTTCACGGATCGGGTGGTGCGCCCGGCTGGGATCGAACCAGCAACCCTTGGCTTCGGAGGCCAATACTCTATCCATTGAGCTACGGGCGCAGCGAATGCGATTCTAGCAGTTATCGGAACGCGGCATGCACGCAACACGGGCGAGATGCATCCGGCCCTTATAATTCGACGGTTTTGCGCACCCTGCCTGCCCTGCACGCGAACAGTGCCCACACCGCGTTCAACAGCCCTGAGGAATCCATGAGCCAAGCCCACGACGAGCACGAAAGCCCGATCAAGACCCCCAAGCAACTCATCCTGGCGGTGATCTTTGCCTTTGTGGTGCCCATCTTCGCCATTGTCCTGCTGGTGAAGAACGTCGGTAGTGACACCCGCTCCGGCGCAGGCGCCGACGCCCTGAGCGCAGAAGCCACGGCCGCGCGCATCCAGCCTGTTGGCGCCGTGACCATCAAGCTCGAAGGCGGTCCGCTGAAGACCGGCGAAGAAGTGTTCAAGGGCCAGTGCACAGCCTGCCACACCGCTGGGCTGGCGGGCTCGCCGAAGTTCGGTGATGCCTCTGCCTGGGGTCCGCGCATCGGCAAGGGCTATGAAGCACTGCTGACCTCGGCCCTCAAGGGCAAGGGCGCCATGGGCGCACAGGGCGGTGGTGATTTCAGCGATCTGGAAGTCGGTCGTGCCGTGGTCTACATGGCCAATGCCGGCGGCGCCAAGTTCGAGGAACCGAAGGCTGCCGCCGCACCGGCAGACGCTGCTTCGAAGTGATCCCGCCACTCGCGCGCCCTCGGCTTGCCGAGACAGTCGCCGAGTAGACAGAAGCCGGTCGATGACCGGCTTCTTTCATGTCCGGTCCGCCTTCAGGCAGACCGGCGGCGCTGCGGACTCAAGTCGTAGCCGAAGCGCACCGGCAAATCGGCAAACAGCACGTCCTGCGGCATCCACACACCACCGACCACCGCATCTGCGGCCGAGTCCATGTCCGCCGAGCGCACCAGCCCGAGACCGATCGGCGTGTGCAGGAACAGGCGCCCCAGTTCGTCGACCAGCGCCTCGCCCACCGACGGCACCGGGCGCCCGGTCTGTGTCTCGACACGGAATTCGCCGTCCAGTCGCTGCACGCCGAACACCCAAGGCGCGGCCTCCAGCTCGACAAACACCTTCTGCGGACCGTTCTGGAAGAACCAGCCACCGCTGGCATCGGCCTCGTAGTTGCGACCGATGAACGCGCGCAACTTGTCGTGCAGGATCCGGCTCCCCTTGACGAACGGAAACGGGCCTGCCGCCTGCACACGGTCGTCGCGCATGTACCAATCGCCGCGGGCATCCAGCGCCAGCCAGCCGCGACAGTCGGGTACGTTGGGCCACTTCTTCAGGGCTGCCTTGACAATGTCGTCCATGGGCCGATCTTGCCTCAACGCGCTGGCGTGGGCCAGCGGGCACCGAGCTGCTCGTGCATCCAGCCCATCACGGCCCGCGGCAAGCCGCGCACATCCCCAGGCAGCGGCCCGGCAGCAAACCCGACATGGCCACCATGGTCTGGTTGCCACAAGGTGACATGGCGACCGACCTCATGGGCGCCAGGCAGGCTCTCGGCGGGCACGAACGGGTCGTTGCGTGCGTTGATGACCAGCGCAGGGATGCGGATGTCAGCCAGCCGCGGTTTGGCGGAGGCGCGACGCCAGTAGTCCTCGGTGTCGCGGTAGCCGTGCAGCGGCGCCGTGAAGAGGTTGTCGAACTCGTAGAGCGTGCGCGCCTGGCGCAGCCGGTCCGCGTTGAACAGACCGGGGTGCTGCGCGAGCTTGGCGAGCGCCTTGGGCTTCATGGTGCGCAGGAACATCGGCGTGTAGAGGTGGCGGTTCAGGCCACGCCCGATCGCATGGCCGGCTGCGGCCAGGTCGATCGGCGAAGACACCGACGCCACCGCGTGCACCACGGCACCCGCCTGCGTGCCCGACTCCTGCGCCCAGCGCAGCAGCGCATTGCCGCCCAGCGAGACACCGACCGCGACAACCGGGCCGCGGCCACCGTGCGAGCTGCGGATCTTGTCCAGCATCCAGCCGATCTCCGCATGGTCCCCCGAGTGGTAGGCACGCGGCGCCAGATTCAGCTCGCCGGAGCAGCCGCGGAAGTGCGGCACCGCATAGCGCCAGCCATGGCGGCGCGCCCAGTCGGCGAAGGCCAGCGCGTAGTGGCTGCGCGAGGAGCCTTCCAGCCCGTGGAACAGCACCAGCAGGCCGGCACCCTCGCCTGCAGCGCCGGCCGAGTCGACCGGATCCAGCCAGTCGATGTCGATGAAATCGGCGTCGGGCGTGGTGTGGCGCTCGCGGCGATAGACCACCGGAGCGGCCGTGTCATGGCTGCGCGAGAACAAGGCCGGCCAGACCGTCTGGGCCTGCCCGCCAGGCAGCCAGCCGGGAGCGGGGTCGAGGGTCAAGTCAGTGCAGCATCGACGGTTCGTCACTGAACTCCTGCACCTGGCGTGGACTGCCCGGGCTGGCATGGTGGGCCAGCAGCCGCCAGCCCTGGGGCGTCTTCACGAAGATGTTGGTGGCCAGCACGTAGGCACGCTGCGGTCCTTCGGGCGTGGCCACACGGATCTCTTCGAGCACATGGTGCACGGCGAAGCCCCCCGCCACGATGCGGCGCACCTGCGAGACGCGGGCATCCACGCTGCCATTGGCGAACAGGCTCTCGAAGGCCGAACGGATCGCCTGCGCGCCGACCAGCCGCGGCCCGCCCGGGTGGATGCAGGCAATGTCTTCGTCATCGGACCAGACGGACATCACCCGTTCCAGGTCCGCGTGCTGCAGGGCCTCGTAGAACTGGGCTTCGGTTTCGTCGGGAGTGGCCATCAGGGCGGCCTGCAGGGGCTTGACGCGGGGCATGGGGCTCCTTCAGCGGAAGACGACAGTCTTGCGACCGTTGAGCAGCACACGGTGTTCGACATGCCAGCGCACGGCACGCGCCAGCACCACACATTCGACATCGCGCCCGACGGCGGTGAAATCCTCGGGGCTGAGCGTGTGGTCCACGCGCTCGACGTCCTGCTCGATGATCGGACCCTCATCCAGATCGGCGGTGACATAGTGCGCCGTCGCCCCGATCAGCTTCACGCCACGGTCATGCGCCTGGTAATACGGCTTGGCGCCCTTGAAGCTGGGCAGGAAGCTGTGGTGGATGTTGATCGCACGCCCCTGCAGGAAGGCGCAGAACTCGGGGCTGAGGATCTGCATGTAGCGCGCCAGCACCACGAGGTCGATGTCCTCGCGGGTGAAGAGCGCCTCGATCTGCTGCTCCTGTTCGCGCTTGGCGACCGCGCCGCTGCCGGTAGGCAGCGGCAGGTGGTGGAAGGCGATGCCGTAACTGGCGGCCAGATCGGCAAAGTCCGGATGGTTCGAGACGATGGCGGGAATGTCGACGCCAAGCTGTCCGCTCTTCCAGCGGAACAGCAGGTCGTTGAGGCAATGCCCGTGCTTGCTGACCATCAGCATCAGGCGCGGCTTGCGCGCCAGGCTGCGGACCTGCGCGGTCATGCCGAACTGCTGGCGGGTGTGGCTGAACAGGCGGTCGAGCGTCGCGGCATCGCCCAGGTGCTCGGGCGCATCGAAGTGGACCCGCATGAAGAACAGCCCGGTCGCCTCCTCGCCGAGGACATCGCCGAACTGCTGCGAATCGATGATGTTGCAGCCCGCCTGGTACAGCAGGCCGGAGACGGCGTGGACGATGCCCTTGGCATCGGGACACGAGAGGGTAAGGACAAAATCACGTGACATCGGCATGGTGGCCCGGATTCTACGCAGCCACCATGGCGACCGTGTGGCCTCTAGAATCCGCCGACTTCGACGAGGACCACCGAATGGCAGCGACTTCCCCAGAACGTGCGCAGGAATTGGCAGACCTCCTCGCCAGGACGGGTCTGGGCGACCGAACCGCCTTTTCCACGCTCTACCAGCGCACCAGCGCGCATCTGCTCGGGGTGATCCTGCGTATTCAACGGCAGAGAGATCTCGCCGAAGATCTCCTCCAGGAGGTCTATGTGAACGTCTGGCGCAGCGCATCGGGCTTCGATGCCAGCCGCGCCCAGGCGCTGACCTGGCTGTCGAGCGTGGCGCGCAACCGTGCCATCGACAGCCTGCGCCGGCGCCAGACCCAACCAGAGACCATCAGCACCCACCGCCCAGGGAGGGAGGATGAGGAAGACCACGACATGTTGCAGGATTTTGTCTCCGATGACCCCGATCCCCAGACGCTGTTCAGCAACGCCGTCGAAGCACGCGCGGTGCGCGTCTGCATGGACGCCCTGAGCGCCGACCAGAAACAGAGCCTGGCGCTGGCCTTCTACCAGGGCCTGTCGCATGCCGAGGTGGCCGACCAGATGGCGCAGCCGCTGGGCAGCGTGAAGAGCTGGGTGCGCCGCGGCCTGCTGGCCCTGCGCACCTGCCTGGAGCGGACGGGCTTGGGCAGGGACTTCGGTCCGGCCATTGCCACCGTCCACGGACCGCAGGGTTGAGCCATGGACTACAGCCGCCGTGAACTGAGCGATCGCCTGGCCGCCGAATATGT
>NZ_JBFPGY010000282.1:0-7034 GCF_041083715.1 Sphaerotilus sp. | reverse complement strand
CGGTGCAGCACAACGCGCCCGGACGCTTCGATCAGCATCTGCGCCCGCTCGACATCGGCGACCCGGTGGATCGGCGCAGGCACCGGCGGATAGATCAGCACCTCCTGCGCGCCCGGCAGGCCCTGGGCCTGCAGCGCGGCCGCGTCGAGAAAGGCCAGCGCGGCTTCGGGCGTGCGTGCGTCGGCCCGCAGCAGCGCCTGGAATGAAAACGGTGGCATGCCCGCCGACTCCCGCTCGGCGAGCTGGGACGCGGCGAATGCCGCGTAGTCGTGCTGGCGCAACGCCGCATAGAGCGTGTGTTCGGGATGCCAGGTCTGGATCCAGACCTCGCTGCGCCCGGCCAGCGCGGCATCCCGCCCCGCCCGCCCGCCCGCCTGCATCAGCAAGGAAAACAGCCGCTCCGGCGCCCTGAAATCGCTGGAGAACAAGGCCGCATCCGCCTGCACTGCTGCCACCAGCGTCATGCGCCGGAAATCGTGGCCCTTGGCGACCATCTGCGTGCCGACCAGCACGTCAACCTCGCCCGCATGCACGCTGGCCAGCTGCTGCTCCAGGCTGCCCTTGCCGCGGGTGCTGTCGGCATCGATGCGGCCGATGCGGGCGCCGGGCAGCAACTCGGCCATCTGTTCTTCCAACCGTTCGGTACCGCGGCCCATGGGTTGGATGTCCGGATCGCCGCAGTCCGGACACGCCCGCGGAACGCGCTCGGTGATGCCGCAGTGGTGGCAGCGCAGCGTGCGGTCGAGCTTGTGGAAGACGCGCCAGGCGCTGCAGTGCGGGCAGGCGCTTTTCCAGCCGCAGCTCGTGCAGTGCAGCACGGGTGCATACCCACGGCGGTTGAGCAGCACCAGGCTCTGCTCGCCGCGGTCGAGCCGCTCGCGCAGCGCGTCCAGCAGCGGCGGCGCCAGCGGGTGCGCGCGCAGGGCCTGCTTGCCGAACTGCGCAGCGATGCGGGCCAGATCCACCACGCGCACGGCGGGCAAGGCACCGCCGCCAATGCGGCTCGGCATCGCCAGCCGGCGGTAGCGGCCACCGCCTGCGTCGGCCGGGCCGGCGTTGTACCAGCTCTCCAGCGACGGTGTGGCCGAGCCCAGCAGCACCGGCACCTGCTCGTGGCGCCCGCGCCAGACCGCCAGATCGCGGGCCGAATAACGGGCCCCCTCCTGCTGCTTGTAGGACGGGTCGTGTTCCTCGTCGACCACGATCAGCCCGAGCCTTGGCATGGACGCGAACACCGCCATGCGCGTGCCCAGCACCAGATCAGCCCGGCCGACATGCGCCGACAGCCAGTGCTGCAGGCGCTGCGCCGGGGTCAGGCCGCTGTGCAGCGAGACGATGCAGCGGTCGGGGAAGCGCTCGGCGAAGCGGGCTTCGAGCTGCGGCGTCAGGTTGATCTCGGGCACCAGCACCAGCGCCTGCCGTCCGGCGGCGAGCACCCGCTGGGCCTCGCGCAGATAGACCTCGGTCTTGCCGCTGCCGGTGGCACCGAACAGCAGGCTGGGCTGCGGCGACCCATCGGCCAGCGTGTCGAGCACCGTCTGCTGTTCCGGCGACAACGCGGGTCGCTCGGGCACGACCGCCTGCGCCGCCACCTGGGTCGCCGCGGCCATCGCCTTGTCCAGGCGCTTGAGCCGGCGGGCCAGCTGCACGGCATCCAGGTCACGCAGATCGGGAGGCAAGGCGCTCAGGCCCACCTCACCGGGACTGCGCTGGTAGTAGGACGCCGCGAACGCCACCAGCTGCAGCCAGCCGGCCGTGAACGGCGGCAGCGCGGTCAGCGCATGCGCCACGCTGCGCAGGACCGGAGCGTCTGCCTCCTGGCCGCAGCCATCCGGCGCTTCTGCCATCCCCCAGACGATGCCGCAGACCTCGCGCTTGCCCAGCGGCACCCGCACCAGCGTGCCGGCTGGCCACGGCTCGGGCGCCAGGTAGTCCAGCACCGCGTCCAACCGGCTGTGTCGGGGCAGATCCACCAGCACGCGCAGCCGGTGTGCGGCGAGCGGCGCAAGGATGTCCACCGAAGCTGTGGATAACGTTGTGGGCAAGCTGGTCAGAGCACTGTCAAGTGCCTGTCACACAAGGAGATTTCCTAGATTGCCTCAAAAACAGGCAGTCCAGGATTTCACGCCGCACGGGCCGCCGCCGCTGCACGGATCGCACGGGAATGGCGATGCACCGCCTCCACCAGCACCGTGACCGCTTCGGGCGGCGTGTACTGGCTGATGCCATGGCCGAGGTTGAAGATGTGGCCGGGGTGCGCGCCGAAGCGGTCGAGCACGCGGCAGGCTTCGGCGTCGATCTGCGCCGGACTGGCGAACAAGACGTTCGGGTCCAGATTGCCCTGCAGCGCGACCTTGTGGCCGACACGCGCGCGCGCCTTGCCCAGGTCCATCGTCCAGTCCAGGCCGATGCCGTCGGTGTCCAGATCGGCGATCTCATCCAGCCAGATGCCGCCGCCCTTGGTGAAGACGATGCGCGGGATCTGCACGCCATCGTGCTCGCGCTTCAGCTGGGCCAGCACACGGCGGGTGTAGGCCAGGCTGAATGCCTGGAAGGCGCCGTCGGCCAGCACGCCACCCCAGCTGTCGAACACCATGACCGCCTGCGCGCCGGCCTCGATCTGGGCATTCAGGTAGGCCGCCACCGAGTCGGCATTGATCGCCAGAATGCGGTGCATCAGGTCCGGGCGGCTGTACATCAGCGACTTGACGCGCCGGTAGTCGTCGCTGCCGCCGCCTTCGACCATGTAGCAGGCCAGCGTCCACGGGCTGCCCGAGAAGCCGATCAGCGGCACGCGGCCGTTCAGCGCCTGGCGGATCGAGGTCACGGCGTCGAAGACGTAGCGCAGTTTGTCCATGTCCGGCACGGCGAGTTCGGCGACGGCTGCCTCGTCGCGCACGACCTTGGCGAACTTCGGCCCCTCCCCCACCGCGAAGCTCAGGCCCAGGCCCATCGCGTCCGGCACGGTGAGGATGTCCGAGAACAGGATCGCAGCGTCGAGCGGATAGCGTTCGAGCGGCTGCAGCGTGACCTCGGTGGCGTAGTCCACATTGGTCGCCAGGCCCATGAAGCTGCCGGCCTTGGCGCGCGTGGCGCAGTACTCGGGCAGGTAACGACCGGCCTGGCGCATCAGCCAGACGGGGGTGTGGTCGGTGGGCTGACGGCGCAGGGCACGCAGGAAGGTGTCGTTTTGAAGTGGGGCAAACATGGGGCGATTGTAGGAGGCCGCACTGCATACCCCACGCGCACCTGCACGGTGTTTGAGGTAACCTTCCACCGTGTCGATCCGTGACTTTCGACACGCCCTGATCATTCAATGGAGGATTCGACATGTTGGGACGACTGCGCGCATGGTGCTGGATGGTGGTGGGCGCGCTGGCGCTGGGATCGCTGACCGGCTGCGGCTACAACGACTTCCAGCGGTTGGACGAAGACGTGAAGGGCGGCTGGTCCGAGGTGCTCAACCAGTACCAGCGCCGCGCCGATCTGGTGCCCAACCTCGTCGCCACCGTCAAGGGCGAAGCCAATTTCGAGCAGGAAACGCTCACCAAGGTGATCGAGGCCCGTGCCAAGGCCACCAGCATCCAGGCCACGCCGGAGCTGATCAACAACCCCGAGGCGTTCAAGAAGTTCCAGGCCGCCCAGGGTGAACTCAGTGGTGCGCTGAGCCGGCTGCTGGTCGTCACCGAGAACTACCCCAATCTGAAGGCCAACCAGGGCTTCCAGGACCTGCGCGTGCAGCTCGAAGGCACCGAGAACCGCATCACCGTGGCGCGCAACCGCTACATCAAGATGGTGCAGCAGTACAACGTGCTGGCCCGCAGCTTCCCGACCAATCTGACGGCGATGGTCTTCCACTACGAGGTCAAGCCGAATCTGGCCGTGGCCAACGAGGCGCAGATCAGCCAGCCGCCAGCCGTGAGCTTCGACAAGCCCGCGGCCAAGTGACCCGACACCACCGGTACCGCGCACCATGACCATCCTCCTGCGGGGTTTGCTGACACTGGGCCTCTGGCTGCTGGTGGTCTTCGGCAGCGCGGCCCAGGACATCCTGCCCGTGCCACCGCTGAATGGCCGGGTGATCGACCAGACCGGCACACTGCAGCCCGACCAGCACCAGGCACTGGCGACCCAGCTGGAGACGCTGGAACGCGAGGCCGGTGCGCAGGTGGTCGTACTGCTCGTGCGCAGCACGCAGCCCGAAGACATCGCCGCCTATGCCCAGCGCGTGGGTGACGCCTGGAAGATCGGCCGGCGCACCGTCGGCGACGGGCTGCTGATCGTCGTCGCCACGCAGGACCGCAAGGTGCGCATCGAGGTGGCCAAGACGCTCGAAGGCGCCATTCCGGACCTGATGGCCAAGCGCGTCATCAACGAACAGATCACGCCAGCCTTCCGCCAGGGCGATTACGCGGGCGGGCTGTCGGCGGCAGTGCGTGTGCTGGGTGGGCTGATCAAGGGCGAGGGCCTGCCGGCACCACCGGCCGCCAACCAGGGCACCACCACCCAGGACAGCCCGGACCCGATGGGGTGGATCTTGCTGACCGTGGTCATGCTGCCGATGTTCGCGCGCGTCCTCGTCGGAATCTTCGGCCGCAGGCTCGGCCCGTTGCTGGCCGGCGCTGGAGCTGGCGGCCTCGCATGGCTGATGACGGCCAGTCTGGCCGTGGCAGGTCTGGCCGCCGTCATCGGCTTGGTCGTTGCGCTGGTGATGGCGGTGATGGGTTTCCTCTCGCCAAGCATCAGCCGCGGCCGCTCCCTGCCAATCCCCGGTGGCTGGGGCGGCGGTGGCGGATGGGGCCACGGCGGCGGCTCCTCGGGCGGCGGCGGATTCTCGTCCGGCGGTGGTGGTGATTTTGGCGGCGGCGGTGCGTCCGGCGGCTGGTGAGCGGATCCATGAACAAGACACGACATGTCCACTGACCGATTTCACCGTGCCTGGCGCCAGTGGCTGCGCCACCTGTGGTCCGACCGCTCGGACATCGCCCGCGTGCTGAACACCGAGGCCCTCGCTCGCCTGGAAGCACAGATCACCGCGAGCGAGCACCACCACTCCGGCGAGATCCGGCTGTGCGTCGAGGCTGCACTGCCGTGGCGTTATCTGCACAAAGGTGCGAGTCCGCGCGAACGGGCACTGTCGATGTTCGGCAAGCTGCGCGTCTGGGACACGGAGCACAACAACGGCGTGCTGGTCTATCTGCTGCTGGCCGACCGCGCCGTGGAACTCGTGGCCGACCGCGGACTGCACCGACACATCGACCCGGACCAGTGGCAGGCGCTGATCCGGTCGATGGAGCCGCTGTTGCGCGAAGGCCGGCATGAAGCCGCGCTGCAGCAAACCATTGCCGCACTGGACGAGGCGCTGCGCCACTGGTTTCCCGTTCGCGGCGACCAGCGCAATCCCAACGAACTGCCGAACCAGGCCGACCTGCGCTGACGCAGACACAAAGACCACGCCCGCCTCAGGCATGAACCTGGGCGGGCGTGGTGGTGCGCGTCGGCAGCGGAGCTGCTTACTTGCGGCGGAACTTCTGGATCGCAGCGATCTGGGCAGCCATGGCGGCGAACTCGCCCTGGGCACGGGCCAGATCGATGTCGCTCTTGGCGTTCTTCATCGCTTCCTCGGCCAGACGCTTGGCTTCGACCGCCTTGGCCTCGTCCAGGTCGCGGCCACGGATGGCGGTGTCGGCCAGCACGGTCACGCGGTCCGGCTGCACTTCGAGAATGCCGCCAGCCACGAACACGAACTCTTCCTCGCCAGTGTCGGCACGCTCGATGCGCACGGCACCGGGGCGGATGCGGGTGATCAGCGGCGTATGGCGGGGCAGGATGCCCAGCTCGCCGTTCTCGCCCGGCAGCGCGACGAACTTGGCTTCACCCGAGAAGATCGAATGTTCTGCCGAGACGACGTCAACGTGGATCGTTGCCATGTTCTTCCTTCGTAGGGGGTTGAAGAGGAGTCAGCAAACCAGGGGCAGCACACCATGCGGCACGCAGCCCACCGGAGTTCACTGCATCTTCTTCGCCTTTTCGAAGGCTTCGTCGATGGTGCCGACCATGTAGAACGCCTGCTCTGGCAGGTGGTCACATTCGCCAGCCACGATCATCTTGAAACCACGGATGGTTTCCTTCAGCGGCACATACTTGCCCGGCGAGCCGGTGAACACTTCAGCGACGTGGAACGGCTGCGACAGGAAACGCTGGATCTTCCGTGCACGGGACACGGCCAGCTTGTCTTCCGGCGCGAGTTCGTCCATGCCCAGGATGGCGATGATGTCGCGCAGTTCCTTGTAGCGCTGCAGAACCTGCTGCACCGCACGGGTCGTGTTGTAGTGCTCTTCGCCGACGACGTTCGGGTCGACCTGGCGGCTGTTGGAATCCAGCGGATCCACGGCCGGGTAGATACCAAGCGAAGCGATGTCACGCGACAGCACCACGGTGGCATCCAGGTGGGCGAAGGTCGTGGCAGGCGACGGGTCGGTCAAGTCATCCGCAGGGACGTAGACGGCCTGGATCGAGGTGATCGAGCCGACCTTGGTCGACGTGATCCGCTCTTGCAGACGGCCCATTTCCTCGGCCAGCGTCGGCTGGTAGCCCACGGCGGACGGCATCCGGCCCAGCAGCGCGGACACTTCGGTGCCGGCCAGCGTGTAGCGGTAGATGTTGTCCACGAAGAACAGCACGTCACGGCCTTCGTCGCGGAACGACTCGGCGATGGTCAGGCCGGTCAGGGCCACGCGCAGACGGTTGCCCGGCGGCTCGTTCATCTGGCCGTAGACCATGGCGACCTTGGACTTGCCCAGATCCTCCAGGTTCACGACGCCGGAATCGGCCATTTCGTGATAGAAGTCGTTGCCTTCACGGGTCCGCTCGCCCACACCAGCGAACACCGACAGACCGCTGTGGGCCTTGGCGATGTTGTTGATGAGTTCCATCATGTTCACGGTCTTGCCCACACCGGCGCCACCGAACAGACCCACCTTGCCGCCCTTGGCGAACGGGCAGATCAGGTCGATCACCTTGATGCCGGTTTC
>NZ_JBFPGY010000281.1:0-22930 GCF_041083715.1 Sphaerotilus sp. | reverse complement strand
TGCGCGACTACCTGGCGCAGCACCTGAACGGCGAGCCGCTGATCCCGCTGTTCGATGGCGCGCAGTACGCCAGCGCCGCTGCCGACGAGACCTTCGCCGAGGGCGAGGGCGCCGAGTGGTGCGTCTCCTTCAGCGAAGAGGGCGCCAACCTGCGCGAGAGCTACGTCAACCTGATCCCGACCATCGCCGGCGGCACCCACGAAGCGGGCCTGAAGGACGGCCTGTTCCAGGCGGTCAAGGGCTTTGTCGAGATGCACGCGCTGTGTCCCAAGGGCGTGAAGCTGATGCCGGACGATGTGTTCGGACGGGCCAGCTTCGTGCTGTCGGCCAAGGTGCTCGATCCGCAGTTCCAGGGCCAGACCAAGGAGCGCCTGAACAGCCGCGACGCGCTGCGGCTGGTGTCGTCCTTCGTGAAACCGACGCTGGAGCTGTGGCTGAGCCAGCACGTCGAACATGGCAAGAAGCTGGCCGAACTGGTCATCAAGCAGGCGCAGGCCCGCCAGCGCGCAGGGCAGAAGGTCGAGAAGAAGAAGGGCTCGGGCGTGGCCGTGCTGCCCGGCAAGCTGACCGACTGCGAGAGCCGCGACCTGTCGATGAACGAGGTCTTCCTCGTCGAAGGCGATTCTGCAGGTGGCAGCGCCAAGATGGGCCGCAACAAGGAAACGCAGGCCGTGCTGCCGCTGCGGGGCAAGGTGCTCAATGCCTGGGAGGTGGAGCGCGACCGCCTGTTCGCCAACAACGAGATCCACGACATCGCGGTGGCGGTGGGCGTGGATCCGCACGGTCCGAACGACCGACCCGACATGTCGGGTCTGCGCTACGGCAAGGTCTGCATCCTCAGTGACGCGGACGTGGACGGCTCGCACATCCAGGTGCTGCTGCTGACGCTGTTCTTCCGCCATTTCCCCCAGCTGGTCGAGAACGGCCATGTCTACATCGCCAAGCCGCCGCTGTACCGCGTGGATGCCTTGGCCCGCGGCAAGAAGCCAGCCGCGAAATTTTACGCACTCGACGAAGGTGAATTGCAGGCGATACTTGACAAGTTGCGCAAGGAAGGGGCGCGCGACGGTTCCTGGAGCATCAGCCGTTTCAAGGGGCTGGGCGAAATGAACGCTGGGCAGCTCTGGGAGACCACGCTGAATCCGGACACGCGCCGGCTGATGCGGGTGGAGTGCGGTGCACTGGGCGTGACCGAGACGACCGCTGCGCTGACCCGTCTGATGGGCAAGGGCGAGGCGGCGTCCCGGCGCGAACTGATGGAGCTGCACGGCGATGCCGTGGACGTGGATGTCTGAAGTCTGACCGGTTGCAGGCCGGTGATGGGGGTGGAGAGATGGAGCAGTTCAAGGGTGTGGTGGGATCGGTGGCGGCCGGACTGGGGCCGTACGCGCCCAAGGTGATCGGCGCGCTGGTGATGCTGCTGGTCGCGTGGATCGGCAGTCGGCTGGTGCGCACGGCAGTCACGCGGTTGTGCCAGAAGCGCCAGCTCGACGAGAAGCTGCAGTCGCCGGGTTTCTCGGCGATGCTGGCCAATGTCGGTGTCGGGGTGGTCTGGCTGTTCACGCTGCCGGGGCTGCTGGAGACGCTCGAACTCAAGGGCCTGCTCGACCCGGTCAACGTCATGATGTCGCGCATCATGGGGTTCGTGCCGAATCTGGTCGGCACCATCGTGGTGTTCGGTATCGGCTTTCTGGTGGCGCGCATCGTGCGCCAGATCGTCACCGGCATGCTGCGTGCTGCTGGTTCCGAGAGGGTGGCCGAGCGCATGGGGTTGACCACCTCGCTGGGCGAGGGTGGGCTGGCCGGACTGGTCGGCTCGCTGGTCTTTTCTTTCATCATGCTGCCGGTGCTGGCCGCAGCGCTGGAGCCGCTCGGGCTGGATGCTGTCACCAAGCCGGTGAGCAACCTGCTCGACACGGTGATCGCGCTGATCCCGAAGATCACCGCTTCGGCGGTCATCGTCGCGGTCGCTGCGCTGATCGGGCGTGCGGTGGCGGGCATCACCACTGGCGTGCTGAGCGGCATGGGGTTCAACAAGCTGTCGCAACACCTCGGTCTGGGCGAGATGGGCCGCGCTGGTGCGCGCTCGCCGTCGGAGCTGGCCGGCTCGGTCGTGATGTTCGCGATCGTGATCGTCGCGGTGATGCAGGCCTGCGAGGTGCTGGGCTTCGCGATCCTGACCAAACTGGTGGTGAATCTGGGGGCCGTGATGGCGGGCGTCGCGGTCGCCGGTGTCGTGATGATCGGCGGGCTTTGGCTGTCGAACTGGGTCGCCGGCCTGATCCGCGCGGGTTCGGCGGTGAACGCGCCAGCGCTGGCGAACCTGGTGCGTGGCGCGATCCTGTTCTTCACCGCTGCGCTGGCGCTGCGCCAGGCGGGACTGCCGGGGGACATCGTCGGCATCGCCTTCGGCTCGGTGGTGGGTGCGATCGCGGTGGGCGTGGCCGTCGCCGTGGGGGTGGGCGGTCGCCATGTGGCGGGGCGCCTGCTGGAAGAAGCCGTGCAGGCCTTGCGCACCGAGCCGCCGCCGTCGGACACGCCGCCCATCCAGTTTCCGGACTGAGCGCGGACCAAGCACGGCATGTGGGTCCGACTGCGTCGCCGCCATTTCGACAGCCGCCCGCTGGCGTGGCAGTTCGCGGTCGTGATCCTGCTGCCTGCGCTGCTGGTGGCTGCCATCCTGCACTGGGGGTTGCGGGTGGCACCGGAACTTGTCGGTGCGGTCCTGGCCACGGCTGGGCTGTCGACCGTGGTCAGCGCGCTGCTGGCCCACCGTGTGGGCCGCGCGCTGCGCCAGCTCATCGCGGCCACCCGGATCGTGCGCCGCAGCACCCCGCTCGATGACGTGAATCTGCCGCTGCAGACCTGCAGCGCCGAGCTGCAGCGTGCCAGCGCGGGTCTGCGCCGGCTGATCGAAGTCTGGCGTCGGCGACAGCGCGAACTGATCGCGCAGACCGAGATCCTGGGCCGGCGCCTGGAGCTGCGCACGCATGAACTCTCCACCTTGCAGGACCTCTCGATCGGACTGGCCAGCAAGACGGAGTTGCATGAACTGGTCGCCGAGGCGCTGGGCGCGCTGGAGCAGACCATGGCCTACACCAGCGCCTCGGTCTGGTCACGCACCGCGCGTGACGAAGGCGGGCAGGTCGTCCTGATGGGCTACCGCCAGAACGACGACGATGCCGGGCCATTGCCCGCCGATGACCTGACCGGGATGCGCCTGTCGCGTTCGAATCTGCAGCATTACGAGCACATCGAGCGTGAAGGCGCGGCCATTGTCGAGAACCGCGTGCGGCAGAGCCTGCTGTCGTGGCTGTGGTCCTGGCTGTCGGACGATGCGCGCACGTCGGGCCTGTACCGGGGCACGAAGGCCTGGATGGCGGTGCCGCTGAAGTCGCGCGAGTCGGTGATGGGCGTGCTGCGGGTCGACCACCAGGAGCCGGATTTCTTCGACGCCGAGCGGGTGCGCCTGCTCACGGCGGTCGGCAGCCAGACCGGGCTGGCCATGCGCCACGCACAGCTGCTGGCCCAGCAGAAGGACCAGGCCGTGGTGGCCGAGCGCAACCGCATCGCCCGCGATCTGCACGATGCGGTGTCGCAGACCCTGTTCGCAGCCAATGTGATCGCGGGCACGCTGGGTCGGCTGGCGTCCCGGCTGGCCGGAGGTGACGCGGGAGCTGCTGCGCTGCAGCAGCAGGCCGAGGCACTGGAGCGGCTCAACAAGGGCGCGCTGTCGGAGATGCGGCTGCTGATGTTCGAGTTGCGTCCCGATGCACTGGAGCACCTGCCACTGGCGGAGCTGCTCCAGTACGCGATCGACGCACTGGCCAGCCGAGGCACGATCGAGGTCTCGCACCGCCTGGCGCACGAAGACCGGCTGCCTGGCACCAGCCGCATCCATATTTACCGCATCGCACAGGAGGCGCTGTCCAACATCGGCCGCCACAGCGGTGCACGCCATGCCGTGATCGAATGGATCGTGCCCGAGCACGGCACCGGTGGACGCTTGCGCATCGCCGACGACGGGCATGGCTTCGACCCCGGTGCATCGCCACCGGGCCACTTCGGTCTGAGCAACATGGCCGAGCGGGCGGCCGAGATCGGCGCGACCTGGAACATCACCTCGGGACCGGACGAGGGCACCGAAATCCGGCTGGAACTGCCATGAACAAGAACGACCACAAGAGCGACGCTCATCCGGCACGCGTCAGCGTCTTCATCGTCGACGACCACCCGATGATCCGCGCCGGTCTGGTGGGGATGATCGCGGGTGAGAGCGACTTCCTTTGTGTCGGCGAAGCCGGGCATGGCGCGGACGCCGTGCGGATGATCCCGACGCTGCAGCCGGACATCGTGCTGATGGACCTGCTGATGCCCCAGATGGATGGCATCGAGGCCATCCGGCAGCTGCGGCCACTGGCGCCGCAGACGCGCTTCCTGATCCTCACCAGCCTGACCGAGCCTGGCGAGGTGCAGCGGGCGCTGGCGGCGGGAGCCGTGGGCTACCTCACCAAGACCGCGTCGGCGCATGAGCTGGTCAACACGATCCGCGCTGCCTTCAGCGGTCGCCGCGTGCTGTCGCCCGAAGCCACCGAGGCGCTGATCAGCGTGTCGCAGCATGCCGCCCCCGGCGCCGACCTGACCCAGCGCGAGCGCGAGCTGCTGGCGCTGATGGCCCGCGGCCTGAGCAACCAGGACATCTCGGACCAGCTGCACATTGCGCTGCCGACGGTCAAGTTCCACATCACCAACATCCTCAGCAAGCTCGGCGTGAGCAACCGCACCGAGGCGGTGCTCGTCGCCTTGCGCCACAAGCTGGTGCCGGCCAACTGAAAGCCGTGAAACCCGGAATCTGCCAGATTCACCCGGGGTTGCGACCAGGATCCAGTGTGGGCGGAGGCGGTGATGCATCGATACTGGGCGATCGATGTCTCCACCCGGCTGCTGCCCCGATCCCATGTCCGTTCATTCCTGTTTCCGCGCCAGCGTGCTCGTCGCATCCATGGCGTTCTGTGCGCTGTCAGGCGTTGCCGTGCAGGCCGCGCCGGCACTGGCCGGCTGCGAGCTGTTCCCCTCCAGCGCCGTCTTCAGCCAGCGCATCGACGACGTGCAGCGCTTTCCGCCGCACGAGCGCAGCGCCGCCTGGCTGGGCTCCATCGGTCTGGGGCGCAAGCTGCACGCCGACTGGGGTCGCACGGTCGATCCCGTGCAGACCAGCCACTACTACGGCATTCCCGTCAGTGTGGTCGACGGCACGCCAGCCACGACCCGGTGGCCGCTCGTCAGCCACTCCATCCAGGATGCACGCGATTCGAACGGCAGCGGTGTGCCGTCGGAAAGCGACTGTGCGGTCGGTGACCAGGGCCTGCCTGCGCTCAAGCGTGGCTGCGACAGCCTGATCCCGTCGCGCCGGCGCTTTCCGTATCCCAATGACGCGCTGCTCAAGGCCGAGCATGGCCTGTGCAACGACCCGGCGGCCTGCGGGGACCGGCACGTGCTGGTGCTGGAGCAGGGAGCATGCCGCCTCTGGGAAAGCTATTTCACTTACCAGGTGAACGGCCACTGGAGTGCCTACTCCACGGCCGCCTGGGACCTGAAGTCGATGGAGATGCGGCCCGATGGCTGGACCTCCGCCGATGCGGCCGGCCTGCCCATCCTGCCGCTGCTGGCGCGCGCCGACGAGGTCGAGGCCGGCGTGATTCCCCATGCGCTGCGCGTGACCTTCCGTGACGCCGTGCTCGACCGGCGCCACACCTGGCCGGCCAGCCACTCGGCTGGAACGGCCCGGGCCGATGGCATTCCGTTCGGCGCGCTGCTGCGTCTGAAGGCGGACTTCGACATCCCGTTCTGGTGGACAGCCCAAGCCAAGGTGCTGGCGCGGGCGATGCAGAAGTACGGTCTCTACGTGGCCGATATCGGCTCGGACTTCTACGTTCAAGGCGATCCAGACGAGCGCTGGGGTCGTCTGACGATCTGGCAGATCCAGCGCATGAAGCTCAACGACTTCGAGTTTGTCGACATCGGTGCCATCACGCGCCATCCGCGCTTCAATCCGCGGTCCTATCAAGCCGCCTGGTGATCCCCTGTCGCATCCGAGCGCAGCGAACCCGACTTTGGTACAGGCCGGCCCCGGACCTCGGTCCGGTACTGCCCGGAGCAGGCGTGCCTACCATGCGCTGGCGGGCCGCACATCCTCCCCCCCGCGGATGGCCCGCAGGGAACTACAACTGACAGGGAGGGTCTTTTTTCAAAAAAGACAACTGTCATGGGGGAAGGTCAATTCGAATCGAATGCACGAACTCAAAACAATGAACAATTGCTTCGCATCCAGTCTGGGTGGCACTTTTCATTTCGACCCAGGCATGGGCTGCAAACAGGGGGCAGGCTGCTGACGGACACCTGAAGGATCCGCACATGGAACTCGGTACGGCCTCCATCCTGGTGCAACTGCTGCTGATTTTCATCCTGGTGGTCTTGTTCGCCGGGCGGCGCTGGATGCGGATCCGCCGTGATCGGCGTGACGCCCCTCCCGGTGTCACGGCGCCACCGGGCCGGTCGTCGGCGCCCGCCTTGCCTGCTGCGCCTGCACGGGTCGAGTTGCCGCCCTCGGTGCGACGCGCGCCGGTCCGTGAAGCACCAGACCTCGTGTCCGAGGAACTTCTGCCGCCTTGTTTCGCCGACACCTGTGCCGACTGGACCCAGGTGGAGTCCGGCATGGGCCAGGCGCCGATCACCCGGTTCAGTCTGACCGACTGGTCGGCTCCGGCGGACCCGTTCGGCGTTCGCAGCGATGTCCTGCACAATCGCGCCGCGGGTGCACCACTGCGCCTGAGCTGACCCGCGCCGGTCTCCACTGGGCAGCGGGCCATGCCGTGACCCGACTGCCGCAAGATGGACCAGACCACGATCGATTTCTCTTCCGCTCCCGCCGGTGATGCCGGCTCCGGCGATGACGCCCTGACCCTCGCGCACTACGCCGAGCGTGCCTATCTGGAATACGCGCTCAGCGTCGTCAAGGGCCGGGCACTGCCCGATGTCTGCGATGGCCAGAAGCCGGTGCAGCGCCGCATCCTCTATGCGATGCAGCGCATGGGCCTGACCACCTCCCGCAGCAGCAGCGGCCAGACCAGCGGCGCCCGCCCGGTCAAGAGCGCCCGCGTTGTCGGCGACGTGCTTGGCCGCTACCACCCGCACGGCGACACCGCTGCCTATGACGCCCTGGTGCGCATGGCGCAGGACTTCGCGCTGCGCTACCCGCTCATCGATGGCCAGGGCAACTTCGGTTCGCGCGACGGTGACGGTGCCGCGGCCATGCGCTATACCGAAGCCAGGCTGGCCCCGATCTCGCGGTTGCTGCTCGACGAGATCGACGAAGGCACGGTCGGGTTCATCCCCAACTACGACGGATCGACCGAAGAGCCGCGCCAGTTGCCGGCCCGGCTGCCGTTCGTGCTGCTCAACGGGGCGTCCGGCATCGCGGTCGGCCTGGCCACCGAGATTCCGAGCCACAACCTGCGCGAGGTGTCGGCCGCCGTGGTGGCGCTGATCCGCGACGAGTCACTGAGCGACGATGCGCTGCACGCGCTGCTGCCCGGTCCGGATTACCCGGGTGGCGGTCAGCTCATCAGCAGCGAGAGCGACATCCGCGATGCCTACCGCACCGGCCGTGGCTCGCTGAAGGTGCGCGCCCGCTGGAAGATCGAGGATCTGGCGCGCGGCCAGTGGCAACTCGTGGTCACGGAATTGCCGCCAGGCGCCAGCAGCCAGCGCGTGCTCGAAGAGATCGAGGAGCTGACCAATCCCAAGATCAAGACCGGCAAGAAGGCGCTGACACCCGAGCAGACGCAGCTCAAGACGACCGTGCTGTCGGTGCTCGATGGCGTGCGCGACGAGTCGAGCAAGGACGCGGCTGTGCGGCTGGTGTTCGAGCCCAAGAGCCGCGCCATCGACCAGCAGGAACTCATCACCACGCTGCTCGCGCACACCAGCCTGGAAAGCTCCGCATCGGTCAACCTGACCATGGTGGGCGCCGACGGCCGGCCGACGCAGAAGAGCCTGCGCCAGATGCTTGCCGAGTGGATCGGCTTCCGGCTGGCCACTGTGCGCCGGCGCACCGAGCACCGGCTCGCACGCGTGCTGGACCGGATCCACATCCTCGAAGGGCGGCAGACCGTTCTGCTCAACATCGACGAGGTGATCCGCATCATCCGCGAGAGCGACGAGCCGAAGGCCGCATTGATCGCGCGTTTTCGCCTGAGCGACCGGCAGGCCGAGGACATCCTGGAAATCCGCCTGCGCCAGCTCGCTCGGCTGGAGGCGATCAAGATCGAGCAGGAGCTGTCGGAGCTGCGCGGCGAACAGGGGCGGCTGGAGGACATCCTCGGCAACCCGAATTCGCTGCGCCGGCTGGTGATCCGCGAGATCGAGGCCGATACCAAGGCGTTCGGTGACGACCGCCGCACGCTGATCCAGGCCGAGAAGAGGGCGGTTGCCGAAGTCAAGGTGATCGACGAGCCCGTGACGGTGGTGGTGAGCCAGAAGGGCTGGGTGCGTGCGCGCACTGGCCACGGGCACGATCCGGCCGGGTTCGCGTTCAAGGCCGGCGACGGGCTGTACGGCACCTTCGAGTGCCGCACGGTCGATCCGCTGATCGTCTGCGGCAGCAATGGGCGTGTCTACTCGGTGGCGGTCAGCGCGCTGCCGGGGGCGCGCGGCGATGGGGCGCCGATCACGTCGCTGATCGAGCTGGAGTCTGGCACGCAGATCCTGCATTACCTGGCTGGACCCGCGGACCGCATGCTGCTGCTGGCGCACAGCGGCGGCACGGGCTTGCTGGCGAAACTCGGCGATCTGGTCACCCGCCAGAAGGGCGGCAAGAGCTATCTGACCCTGGAGCCTGGCGAGCAGTGGTTCCCGCCTGTCACGGTGGCACCGTCGCACACGCAGATCGCCTGCCTGGCGGGCGGTGGGCGGCTGTTGGTGTTCGGGTTGGGGGAACTCAAGCACCAACCCAACGGCGGGCGTGGCCTGGTGTTGATGGAGGTCGACACCGTCGATCCGTTGCGGATGGTGGTGCCCTTCACCACCGGGCTGCGGGTCAGTGGGGTAGGGCGTGGTGCCAAGGCCCGCGACGAGGACCTGCGACCAGCGGCGCTCGCCACCCATGTCGGCCGACGTGCGCGCAAGGGACGCGCGATCGACACGACCATCAAGGTTCAGGGTATCGCTGCCTTTTGAATGGCCCGATCAAGCAGTGCGGCCATTCTTGGCCGCATATTGCCATTTGGTTGAGTTGATATTGCTGGGCCGCAATTGATAAAAAACAGCCTTGGTTAATCTCAGTTAAGGTTGTCTGTGTAACCTGTCGTTGTTTTGGCGACTTGGATTGTGATCGAATCGTAACTGTCGTGAGCCAAATATTCCCGGTGCCTTGGGCCAATGGAGCTGTCTGATGGTTGTGGTGTCCCAACTTTCTACAGTTGTCGCGCCGGTGGTCGATCCTTGGTCTGATTCCAGTTCCCCCGCACCGTGCCACTCAGGTGGCGCGGGCTTTCAGGCCCGGCCCATTCTTGGCCGGGCCTTCTTTTTTCCGGGGCAGGAATTGTTTCAGACTAAGGCGGCCTTCATCCCCAACCGTTAGCATCAGGGATTCACTGAGGGATATTTTCAAATCATGCGATTGCTGCTGGCAGAAGACGACCCCTTGCTGGGCGATGGTCTGCGCGCAGGGCTCAAGGCCCTGGGGTTTCAGGTGGACTGGGTGCGTGATGGCGTGGCTGCCGAGCGCGAGCTGCTGAACCAGACCTACACCGCGGCGATCCTCGATCTGGGCCTGCCCCGTGTCGATGGCATGGATGTGCTCAACAACCTGCGGACCCGCGGCGTGGTGACGCCTGTGCTGGTGCTGACGGCCCGCGACGCCGTTCCCCAGCGCATCCAGGCGCTCGATCTTGGCGCAGACGACTACGTCGTGAAACCGGTCGACCTGCATGAACTCGCGGCCCGGCTGCGGGCACTGGTGCGTCGCTCCCATGGCCAGGCGCAGGACCGCCTGAGCTGCAATGGTGTCGATCTGCAGCCAGCTTCGCGCGAGGTCTGGGCGGATGGCGAGGTGGTCAAGCTCTCCAGCCGCGAGTTCAGCCTGCTGCACGTGCTGATGCTGCGTCCGGGTCGTGTGCTGACCCGCGAACAGCTCGAAAACCACCTCTACGGCTGGGGCGAGGAAGTGGGCAGCAACACCATCGAGGTGCATGTCCACCACCTGCGCCGCAAGCTCGGCTCGCACCGCATCCGCACAGTGCGTGGTGTCGGCTATGCATTTGCGGCCCAGTCCAGCCCGGCGGCCACCGACGCTGGCCCGGACAGCAGTCTCGCGCCGCTGTGACCACCCGTGTCGCCAGCAGTTCGCTGCGTACGCGGCTGCTGCGGCGGGTGCTGGCGGGGGTGTCGCTGCTGTGGCTGCTGGCCGCGGTGCTGGCGTGGGCCGATACGCGGCGCGAGCTGGACGATCTGCTCGACGGTCACCTGGCGCAGTCGGCGGCGCTGCTGGTCGCCCTGCAGTTGCAGGACGGTGGCGAGGTGTTGCTGCCGCCGGCCAACAACCTGCACCGCTATTCGCCGCGGGTCGCTTTCCAGGTCTGGCGTGCGGGGCAGCTGGACATGCACTCGTGGAATGCCCCGTCCGAGCCGCTCGCGCCGCTGCAGCCTGGCTTCCATGCGTCTCACCTGGCCGGCCGGGACTGGCGTGTCTTCGCCGCGCGACCGGCCCAGTCCGACGTGATCGTGCTGGTCGGTGAGCTGAGCTATTCGCGTGCCGAGATTCTCCAGGCGGTGCTGCGCAGTTCGCTGCTGCCGCTGCTGGTGGCACTGCCTCTGCTCGGGTTGAGCGTGTGGTGGGCCGTCCGGCTGGGCCTGGTGCCGCTGGACCGGCTGGGCAAGGAGCTGGCCAGCCGGGATCCGGCCGCGCTCGATCCCATCCGGATGCACGATGCGCCCACTGAACTGCTGCCGCTGGTGAGTGCGCTCAACGAGCTGTTCGAACGAACGACCGCATTGCTGGCGTCCGAGCGGCGCTTCACCGCCGATGCCGCACACGAGCTGCGCACGCCGATCGCCGGCATCCGGGCCCAGGCCCAGGCTGCACTCGCCGTGCACGATCCGGCCGCACGGCGCCACGCGCTGCAGGCGACGCTGGTGGGCTGCGACCGCGCCACCCGGCTCGTGCAGCAGCTGCTGACGCTGGCCCGGCTGGAGGCCGAACCCCAGGCCCGCCTGAACCAGGTCGACCTCGTGGTGCTGGCGCGCGACGAGGTGGTCGAGATCGCCTCGGCCGCGTTCGACGAAGGCCAGGAGCTGCAGCTGGACGCGCCCGAAGAGGAGGGCTGGCTGCGGGTGCGCGCCGAGCCGACGCTGCTGGCGGTGCTGCTGCGCAACCTGATCGACAACGCCTTGCGCTACAGCCCGCGCGGGGCGACGGTGCGGGTGTCGGTGGTGCCGGTGATGCCGGACTGGGTGATGCTGGTGGTCGAGGACAGCGGCCCCGGTCTGCCGCCGGAGCATCTGGCGCGGCTGGGCGAGCGCTTTTTCCGGGCCCTCGGCAACGAGCGGCCGGGCAGTGGCCTGGGCTGGTCGATCGTGCGTCGCATCGCGCTGGCGCTGCAGCTCTCGGTGGAGGTCGACCGCTCACTGGAGCTGGGCGGCCTGCGTGTGCAGGTCGGCATGGCGCTGTCCGGCGCCGAGTCCGATCCGGCCGATCCGCCTCAGGGCTCGAGCGGACCGGTCCGCGCCGCGTCGTTGTCCCAGACGTAGCGGCACAGCGTCCTGCTTTCGGGCAGCAGGTAGATCACCTGGGTGGCTTCGGCCGGGGCTGGCGTGCCGGAATGGTCGGTCTGGGCCCATGCCGGACGCAGGCTGCGGCCTTGCGGTGTGCGTGCGAAGGCGCGCAGTCGGCGGTCCAGCGTGGCGCTGTCACCCGGATCGAAGCGTTCCCACAGCAGATCCACCGGCAGGCCGTCGATCAGCCGGATCAGGGTGGCGCCTTCCTCGCGCAACAGCGCCAGCACGGCATCCTCGTCGCGGATCTGTCCGCGCAGGTGCTGCCACTCGTCGAACAGCATCGGTTGCATGTCTTCCAGGTGCACCCCCGCCTGCTGCAGGGCATCGGTCCACGCGGCGAGGTCACTGGCATTGACGGCGCTCGCCAGCCAGCGGCGGCGTCGCCGACCGAGTGGCATCAGCATCACGTGGCGCTCGCCGGGGCCCAGCGCCTGGTCGAAGTGCGCCCGCGCCTGTTCCAGCATCGCCGACCGCGGGCCGTCGCCTTCGATCAACCGGTGCAGCACATATTCGTCCGCCACCCGCAGATGGGCGATCGACGGCAGCGTGTCGACATCGGCCAGCCGCAGCGCGGCCAGCGCTGCCGACAACGCGCTGCCACCACTGCCGCCCGCACTGGCGGACGCCTGGCTCTGCTGCGTCCAGCCAGGGCCGAGCAGCTGGGCCTGGCAGCCCCGCATGCGCAGCTCCAGCAGCAGCTCAGACCGCCATCGCAGCGACACGTCGGGCTTCCTCCCGCGAGACCAGCCCGGCCGTGACCCATTCGAGTGCAGCGTCCTGCAGGCCGGCGTAGCCTTCCCGGCCCGCTGCGGCCTGCAGCGGCCGGTGTGGTGCAGGCGTGGTCAGCAGATCGGCCAGTGGTGGCGTCAGTGCCAGCCAGCGGCTGATCACCTGGCGTCCCATGTGGCCGGTGTGGTCACAGTCCTGGCAACCGGTGCCGCGCACCGAGGGGGGCTGACCGGCATGCCATGAGGCCACTGGCCGGCTGCACGAAGGGCAGTTCAGACGCAGCAGGCTCTGCATGAGCACGCCCTTGAGCGTGACAGCAAGCACCGGCGCCGACACGCCCAGGCGTTCCAGCCGCATCAGTGCCGACCATGGATCGGGTGCGGCCACGCTCAGCACGACCGGGCGCCCGCTCAGGGCTTCGTCGACAAGGCGGGCGGCCGCCTCCGGCGTATCCAGCTCGTCGATCAGCAGCCGGTCCGGATCCTGTGCCAGGGCGCTGGCGAGTTCGGGCACGGTCGGTCGCACCAGCCGCAGCACGCGCTGGCCGCAGGCGCCCAGCTCCCGTCCCAGCGCCTGCAAGGTTTCGGACTTGCCAGCCCCTGGCGGCGAGACCACCAGCCACAGGCCGTGGGCGAGTTGCAGGGAATGCCGCAGCCGCTCCAGCGTGCCGCTGTCGTGTCCGAGTTCATCCAGTCCGGGAGGGTGGCGATTGACCGCCACCACTGGGAGGCGCAGTACTGCAGCGCGCTGCACGTTGCCATCGGGCAACGGGCGCTGCAGCACCGTGATGTGGGCCGTCCACTGGCGCCCCGCATGCACCACCGGCAGGTGGCCGTCGCGGGTTGCTGCTGCCTGCAGGGCCTCGAAGACCGCGTCGAACGAGGGCCCCGGTGTCTCTGGCGCGGCGGTACGGCGCAGGCTCCCCTCGACACGCATCTGCCAGACACCGGAGGCTGGATCCACCTTGTCATCCGGCGCCGGTTCGGCCTGCAGCCAGTGCAGGTGGGTGGCGTGTGCGCCCAGCGCCTGCCGGAGCATGTCGTTGATGTGGCGCAGTGCAGCGGTTTCCGTCGGCCTGCCGTGGCCCGGCTGGCGTACGCCGGTGCGCAGGGCCTCATCGGTTCGCCGGGTCTGCTCGATCCGGTCGATGAAGCCGAGCAGCGCCTGGACCGGCGTGATGTACCAGCGTGTGCGCGGGTGGCCGGCATCGCGCAGACGCGCCTCCAGCCACAGGCGGTGGTCGCGGTCGAAGGGGTCGGCCAGCACCAGTGCGATCGCGCCGTCCGCGGCGCGCAGCGCCACGCACAGTCGTTGTCGGCTGACGTCCATCGGGATCAGGCGGGTATCGGCCTGCTCGACGCTGGCCCGTGTCAGCTCGGCCGGTGGCATGCCGCTGGCCAGCCCTAGCCAGTCACGGAATGCACCGTCCTGTGTGGACGGGGGCATGGGGCGGTGCGTATCGGCGCTGTATCGCCGCATCAGGCGCTGGACAACCCGTTCGGCCTGTTCCTGCGCCAGCATCCTGGTCTGCTCCTGCTCGCTCATGGTGCCATTAGGCCCCATGCCGTGGACTGCGACCGCCCCTTGCCTGTGGGCCGACGCCCCCAGAGACGCGCCCCGTCAAGTACGGGGCTCGGCACAAAGGCGTGGATGAAATGGACATGAAGGGCGAAATATGAGGCAAATTCCGCAAATTATTTCACATATTGTCTGGTTCTGGCATGAAGGCAACCAGCACCAAACCCGCGGCGATCACTGTGATCAATGCAAACAGGCCGAAACTCCAGAGTTCGAATGGCACACCGAGCAGGGACACCGCCGCATCGGCGCAGGACGAACGGACTTCAAACACTTCCGGCTGCCACGCATCCAGCCCGAGGCCTGAAATGATCCGGTCAGCGAGTGTCATGTCGCACGATGGCAGCTTGGAGGCGACGAGATTCTGGTAGAGCGCTGCTGCGCCGCCGGCTGCGCCCAGTCCTGCGACCAGCGTCGATGACAGCACCTTCGACAGCCGCCCGAGGCCTCCGACCGGCAGGGCCGCCGCCAGCAGCGCGACGACCGCGATCGCCAGGAAGAGGATGCGCTGCAGGATGCACCAAGGGCAGGGCTCCATGCCGAAGTGGTGCTGTGCGAACAATGCGCCACCCACGCTGGCCAGACAGGCCAGCGCGATCAGCACGAGCACTGCCCGCGTGTGGCGCCTCAGCATGTGCGCGGCGTTCATTCGACTTCGGCGATCAACTCGATCTCGACGCAGGCCCCGAGCGGGATCTGCGCCACGCCGAAGGCGCTGCGGGCATGGGCCCCGATCTGGTCGCCGAAGACCTGTGCGAACAGCTGCGAGGCGCCGTTGGTGACCAGGTGTTGCTCGGTGTAGTCGCTGGTGCTGTTGACCAGGCTCATCACCTTGACGATGCGGCGCACGCGGCCCAGATCGCCGATGGCGGCCTGCAGCGTGCCGAGCAGATCAATGGCAATGGCGCGGGCGGCCCGCTGGCCTTCTTCGGTGGTCATGGTCCTGCCGAGCTGGCCGACCCACGGTTTGCCGTCCTGCTTGGCGATGTGGCCGGACAGGAAGACGAGGTTGCCCGTGCGCACGAACGGCACGTAGGCGGCGGCGGGAATGGCCACGGGCGGCAGCGTGATGCCCAGGTCCTGGAGGCGTTGGGGGATGCTCATGGGAGGTTCCGGAAAATCTTCAGGTGGTCAAGTGAAAAGATCGCAATGTGCCATGCCAAGTGTCTGCACGATCCTACACTGGCTGCAGATGAAACTCCGGGGGGCGGGGCATGGTGCCGACAGGCAGGGAGCGTCCGTGAACGCGCGGCTGGGCAGCGGTGGATGGTGGGTGGCCATGGGCTGGCTGGGCGGAAGTGCGCTGCAATTGCAGCAGTCCACCGTGGCGGATCCGCAGGCCTACCTGCTGGCGGCTGCATCTGGTGCACTGTGCCTCTGGCTGCGAACGGTCATTCGGCCGCAATGGTCTGCCGGTGTCCTGTTCATGCTGTCGGCCGCCCTGCTGTCCTGGTCGGTGACCGACTGGCGGGCCCACCAGCGGCTCGCTGACCGGCTGGATCCCATGCTGGAGATGCAGCCGATGCGCGTCACCGGCGTGGTGTCCGGGCTGCCTGTGTGGCGGCCCGAGGGCATCCGATTCGAACTGGCGGTCGAGCGCACGGATCCGCCCGTGCCGGAGGGCGTTCCCACCCGACTGAGCCTGTCCTGGTATCCGTCTGGCGATGGCGCCGCGTTCACTGCGGTGACCATGCCACGTGCCGGCCAGCGCTGGAGCCTGCCCGTGCGCTTGCGGTTGCCGGACGGGCCGGTCAACCCGCATGGGTTCGATGCCGCGCTGGGCTGGTTCGAGCGGGGGGTCGGTGCCGTCGGCACGGTGCAGAGCCGCGCGGGTACGGTCCCTGCACTGCTTGGCGAGACCGGTGGCGAATGGGTGGACCGGTGGCGCCAGGATCTGCGTGACCGCCTGCGTGGCCGCCTGGGCGACACGCCCGCCGCCGGGCTGCTGGCCGCGCTCGGGGTGGGCGACCAGGCGGCGATCGAGCGCGAGGACTGGGCGGTGTTCCGCACGACGGGCGTTGCACACCTCGTGTCGATCAGCGGCCTGCACGTCACGCTGCTGGGCTGGTTGGGCGGTGTGGCGCTCGGGCGCATCTGGCGCTTGCACAGCGCGTGGCTGTTGATACAGCCGGCGCCGGTCATCGTGCGCTGGGGTGGTCTGGCGGTGGCGGTGGCGTATGCGCTGCTGGCGGGGTGGGGCGTGCCGGCGCAGCGCACGGTGCTGATGCTGGCGATCGTCGTGCTCCTGCGCAGTGGCGCACGGCGCTGGTCGGGTGGCCGCATCCTGCTGGCAGCGGCGGCAGGTGTGGTGGCCTGGGATCCGTGGGCGATGCTGCAGGCCGGGTTCTGGCTGTCGTTCGTCGCGGTCGGGTTGCTGATGCTGGGCGGCTCTCCGTCCGAGGTGGCGGTGGTTTCCGGCTGGCGCGGGCGCGTGTCGCGGGAGTTGCGCAGCCTCTGGCGCACGCAGTGGGTCGTCACGCTCGGGTTGGCGCCGTGGACACTGCTGTTTTTCCAGCAGGTCTCGCTGGTTTCGCTGCTGGCCAATGCCGTGGCCATTCCACTGGTCACACTGGTGATCACGCCGCTGGCGCTGCTCGGGCTGTTGCTGCCACCGCTGTGGGTCTGGGCGCTGCCGGTGGTTGACGGCTTGATGCATGTGCTGCAGACGCTCGCTGCGTGGCCCTGGGCGAGCGTGCACCTGCCGGCTGCACCAGCGTGGGCCCAGGTGCTGGGCATCGCGGCGGCCGCGCTGCTGGTCGCACCGCTGCCCGCGGTGCAGCGGCTGGCGGGCCTGCCGCTGCTGCTGCCGATGCTGTGGCCCGCCCTGCCGCTGCCGCCCGATGGGGAGTTCGAGCTGCTCGCCGCCGACATCGGCCAGGGCAACGCCGTGCTGGTGCGGACGGCCCGCCACAGCCTGCTCTACGACACCGGGCCTGCGTATGGCCGCCATGGGGAAGCAGGCAATGCCGGCGAGCGGGTGCTGGTGCCGCTGCTGCGGGCGCTCGGTGTGCGCGCGCTTGACCAGCTGATCATCACCCACCGCGACACGGACCACAGCGGTGGCGCGGGCGCGGTGATGCAGGCGCTGCCGGTCGGGTTGGTGCAGAGTTCGCTGGAACCGGGGCATCCGCTGCGCGAGCGCGCACCCCACCAGCGCTGCACTGCCGGCACGCGCTGGGAGTGGGATGGCGTCCGTTTCGAGGTGCTGCATCCGGAGGCGGCCGACCACGACCGACCGGGACTCGCCGTGCTGCGGCCCAACGCGGTGTCGTGTGTGCTGCGGGTGGCGTCGCGTGGCGGCCGGGTGCTGCTGCTCACGGGCGACATCGGCATCGACCAGGAGCTGCGTCTGGTCATCCGCCAGCCGGAGCGCCTGAAGGCCGAGGTGCTGCTGGTGCCTCACCATGGCAGCGGATCTTCTTCGGTGTTGTACTTTCTCAAATCAGTGCAACCGACCTGGGCTATCGTGCAAGCCGGGCGGCACAACCGCTATGGCCATCCAGCGCCATTGGTGATGGAGCGCTATGCCAAGCAGGGTATTTCGATGGTCCGGACGACCCAATGTGGTGCGTGGCACTGGCAGAGTGCGGACGGGACACATTGGTGCGCACGGGATCAGCGCATCCGCTACTGGCATTTGATCGACCCTGTACCGCTGGTGGCCGATGGCCCTGATATTGCTAAGTCTGTTCTCAACGATCAACCACACCCATGAGACCGATGTTCGACGAAATGAATGCCACCGGCACTTCGGTGCGGGAACACTATCGGACCTATGAGCGCTGGCTGGCACAGCAGCCGCGCGAGGTGATGCATGCCCGCCGCGAAGAAGCCGAAATGATCTTCCGACGGGTCGGGATCACGTTCGCCGTCTACGGCGACAAGGATTCCGGCGAGGGCACCGAGCGGCTCATTCCGTTCGACCTCATCCCTCGGGTCATTCCTGCCCATGAGTGGCGCGAGATGGAGAAGGGGTTGCGACAGCGTGTCACGGCGCTCAACCGCTTCATCCACGACGTCTACCACGGCCAGGAAATCGTCAAGGCTGGCATCGTTCCAGCCGACCAGATCCTCTCCAACGCGCAGTTCCGCCCCGAGATGATCGGCGTGGATGTCCCTGGCGGCGTGTACTCGCACATCTCCGGCATCGACATCGTGCGGGCGGCCAACCCGGACGGCAGCGGCAACTACTACGTGCTGGAGGACAACCTGCGCGTGCCCAGCGGCGTGAGCTACATGCTCGAGAACCGCAAGATGATGATGCGGCTGTTCCCGGACCTGTTCGCCAGCCACCGTGTCGCGCCGGTCGCGCACTACCCGGACCTGCTGCTGGAGACGCTGCGCGAGGTCGCCCCGAACGGCGTCAACGACCCGACGGTCGTCGTGCTGACCCCCGGCATGTACAACTCGGCCTACTTCGAGCATGCGTTCCTCGCGCAGCAGATGGGCGTCGAGCTGGTCGAGGGCCAGGACCTGTTCGTGAAGGACAACTTCGTCTTCATGCGCACCACCCGCGGCCCGAAGCGCGTGGACGTGATCTACCGCCGGCTGGACGACGATTTCCTCGATCCGCTGGTGTTCCGCCCGGACACGACGCTGGGTTGCCCGGGGCTGCTGTCGGTCTACCGTGCCGGCAACGTGACGCTGTCGAACGCGGTCGGCACCGGTGTCGCCGACGACAAGTCGATCTACGCCTACGTGCCCAGGATGATCGAGTTCTACCTGGGTGAGAAGCCGATCCTCAACAATGTGCCGACCTACCTCTGCCGTGAGCAGGACGACTACAAGTACGTGCTCGACCACCTCGACGAGCTGGTGGTGAAGGAAGTGCACGGCGCCGGTGGCTACGGCATGCTGGTCGGGCCGGCGTCCACCAAGGCCGAGATCGCCGCGTTCCGCGCGCAGCTCGTCGCCAATCCGAGCAACTACATCGCCCAGCCGACGCTGAGCCTGTCCACCTGCCCGACGTTTGTCGAATCGGGCGTGGCGCCGCGTCACATTGATCTGCGACCCTTCGTGCTGTCGGGCAAGACGGTGCAGATGGTGCCGGGGGGATTGACCCGCGTGGCCCTCAAGGAAGGCTCTCTGGTGGTCAACTCGTCGCAAGGCGGTGGCACCAAGGACACCTGGGTGCTTGAGGATTGATGAGGATTGAACCAAATGCTGTCACGCACTGCTGATCACCTGTTCTGGATGTCGCGCTACATGGAGCGCGCCGAAAACACCGCCCGCATGCTCGACGTGAACTACCAGACTGCGCTGCTGCCGCAGTCCACGGCCGTCTCGGAGCTGGGCTGGCGCGGCCTGCTGAGCATCTCCGAGCTGAGCGGCGACTTCGCCCGCCGCTATGGCGAGGTCACTGCCAAGAGCGTCATGGACTACATGGTCCGCGACGAACGCAACCCGTCGTCGATCTTCTGCTGCCTGCGGGCGGCGCGTGAGAATGCCCGCGCCGTCCGCGGCGCGCTGACGACCGAAGTCTGGGAAACCACCAACCAGACCTGGCTCGAATTCAACCGCCTGTTGCGCGAGAACACCTTCGAGCGCGACCCGAGCGCGCTGTTCGAGTGGGTCAAGTTCCGCTCGCACCTCTCGCGCGGCGTGCAGGTCGGCACCATGCTGCAGGACGAGTCGCTGCATTTCGTGCGCATCGGCACCTTTCTGGAGCGCGCCGACAACACCGCCCGCCTGCTGGACGTCAAGTTCCACGCCGTCGAGAGCGATTTCTACGGCGCCGCCGATGCCCGCGATCAGGAATATGACTTCTACCACTGGTCGGCGATCCTGCGTTCGGTGTCCGGCTTCGAGGTCTACCGCAAGGTCTACCGCAACGTGATCCAGCCCGAGAAGGTGGCCGAACTGCTGATCCTGCGCCAGGACATGCCGCGTTCGCTCGCGGCCTGCACGCAGGAGGTCGTCGCCAACCTGAAGCTGGTGGCACCCGACGCCACGTCCGAGACGCTGCGCCGCGCGGGGCGGCTGCACGCGGATCTGGAATTCGGCCGCATCGACGAGATCCTGTCGACCGGCCTGCACGCCTACCTGACGCAGTTCCTCGACCGCGTCGGCGACCTCGGGGCCGGCATCAGCCGCGATTTCCTCGTGGCCGTTCACTGAATCCAAGAAAGCACTCTCCCGTGTCCATCCACGTCGCGCTCAGTCACGTCACCCACTACACCTACGACCGCCTGGTCAACATGGCGCCACAGATCGTGCGCCTGCGGCCGGCGCCGCACTGCCGCACGCCGATCCTGTCGTATTCGCTGCGGGTCGAGCCTGAGACCCACTTCATCAACTGGCAGCAGGATCCGTTCTCGAACTACCTGGGCCGCCTCGTCTTTCCGGAGCCGACGCGCCACTTCAAGGTCACCGTCGATCTGGTGGCCGAGATGTCGGTCTACAACCCGTTCGACTTCTTCCTGGAGCCGAGCGCCGAGAACTACCCCTTCGTCTACGAGGACGGGCTGAAGCAGGAGCTGGCACCGTATCTGGTGCCGGAGCCTGCCACGCCGGCCCTGCAGGCCTTCGTGGACTCGATCGACCGCAAGGAAGTGCGCACGATCGACTTCCTCGTCGGCCTCAACCAGCGGCTGCAGCAGGACATCCAGTACGGCATCCGTCTGGAGCCAGGCGTGCAGACGCCGGAAGAGACGCTGACGCTGAAGTCGGGTTCGTGCCGCGATTCGGGTTGGCTGATGGTGGAGACGCTGCGCCACCTGGGGCTGGCGGCGCGGTTCGTGTCGGGTTACCTGATCCAGTTGAAGTCGGACGTGAAGGCCCTCGACGGCCCGAGCGGCACCGAAGTGGACTTCACCGACCTGCACGCCTGGTGCGAGGTCTACCTGCCCGGCGGGGGCTGGATCGGTCTGGACCCGACCTCGGGCCTGATGGCCGGCGAAGGCCACATCCCGCTGGCCTGCACACCGCAGCCGTCGAGCGCGGCGCCGATCAGCGGTGCCGTCGACAAGTGCGAAGTCGAATTCAGCCATGAGATGCGTGTCACGCGCATCTGGGAATCGCCGCGGGTCACCAAGCCCTACACCGAAGACCAGTGGGGCGAGATGCTGGCGCTGGGTGAAGCGGTGGACGCCGAGCTGGTCGCGGGCGACGTGCGCCTGACGATGGGCGGCGAGCCGACGTTTGTCTCGGTCGATGACCGGGATGGCGCCGAATGGAACACCGACGCGCTTGGCCCGACCAAACGCCTCTACGCGCAGGAACTCGTGCGCCGACTGCGGGACGAGTACGGGCAGGGCGGCTTCCTGCACTTCGGCCAGGGCAAGTGGTACCCGGGCGAGCAGCTGCCGCGCTGGGCACTGTCGATCTACTGGCGCAAGGATGGCCAGCCCTGCTGGCACAACCCCGAGCTGTTCGCCGACGAGCGCGACCCGCACCAGTACACGGCCGAAGATGCACAGCGTTTCATCCGCCTGCTCAGCGCCAAGCTGGGCATGACCGACGAGTTCGTGCAGACCGGCTTTGAAGACACCTGGTACTACCTGTGGCGCGAACGCCGTCTGCCGGTCAACGTCGATCCGTTCGACAGCCGGCTGGAGGACGAGCTGGAGCGGGTGCGCCTGCGCCGCGTGTTCGCGCAGGGGCTGGACGAGCCGATCGGCTACGTGCTGCCGCTCAAGCCGGCAGGCGCACCCGGTCTGGCCGGTCCGCGCTGGGTGACCGGCCCGTGGTTCTTCCGCGACGAGCGCATGTACCTGATCCCTGGCGACTCGCCGATGGGCTACCGGTTGCCGCTGGACTCGCTGCCCTGGGTGGCGAAGAAGGACTATCCCTACCAGATCGACCATGATCCGTTCGCCCACCGTGAACCGCTGCCACCGGCATCCCAGGTGCGCAGCCAGTACGCGGCCCACGTCATCGGCGGCGGCTTTGCCGAAGGGGGCACGGTGGCGCTGCAGCGTGGCGGTCCGACCGAAGGCGACTACGCCTTCGGCGATGTCTTCGGTGCCGACGCAGCGACGCCCGGTTCTGGCGCGGGCCCGACGACCGACGCGGGCCATGGCCCGGGCGCGGTTCCACGCGCGGTTCCGCTGTCACCCCTCTCTGCGCTGAATGCCGAGGAGCTGGCCCGCCATCCACAGCGCTTCGAGTCGGCGCACTGGATCACCCGCACCGCACTGTGTGTCGAAGCGCGTGACCCGCGCCGCGCCAATGGCCCGAAGGCCGAAGGGGTCGGCAAGGCCACGGGCGTGCTCTATGTGTTCATGCCTCCGCTGGCGCATCTGGAGGACTACCTCGACCTGCTGGCTGCGGTCGAAGCCACGGCCGCCGATCTGCGGGTCCAGATCGTGCTCGAAGGCTACCCGCCGCCGCGCGATCCGCGCCTGACGGTGCTGCAGGTCACGCCGGACCCTGGGGTCATCGAAGTCAACATCCATCCGGCGCACAGCTGGCGCGATCTGGTCTCGCAGACCGAGTTCCTCTATGACGCCGCGTGGAAGACCCGCCTGTCGACCGAGAAGTTCATGCTCGACGGGCGCCACACCGGCACCGGCGGCGGCAACCACATGGTCATGGGCGGTGCCACGCCGTCGGATTCGCCCTTCCTGCGCCGGCCGGACCTGCTGGCCTCGCTGCTGACCTACTGGCACAACCACCCGTCCCTGAGCTACCTGTTCTCGGGCATGTTCATCGGCCCGACCAGCCAGGCGCCCCGCGTCGACGAGGCCCGCAACGACCAGATCTACGAGCTGGAAATCGCGCTGGCCGAGATCGAGCGCAGCAAGGCGGTCTACGGCACGGACATGCCGCCGTGGCTGGTGGACCGCAC
>NZ_JBFPGY010000280.1:0-7115 GCF_041083715.1 Sphaerotilus sp. | reverse complement strand
TCGATGGCGTCGGTGCCCACGCCGTAGCAGGCGATCAGCTCCAGCTTCGGCAGCGCCGCGATCAGCTCGGCATTCGCGCCCAGCTCGCCGCGGGTCGCGATGGCGCGGATCTGCGGCGCGTGCTCGGCGAGGAAGGCGGCGCGGTCCGGCGCTTCCCAGAGGCGGTGGAGCTGGTAGTCCCGGGCCAGCGGTTCCATGTCCCAGGGCGGGTAGGGACCGGTCATCAGGACGTGGGGCTGGTCGTGCGCGGGCGGCGGGGTGGACATGGGCTGTCTCCTTGTTGGTATCGGTAACTATAGCCGGCTCCGTCGGGCGTTCGGCGTGATGTTCGGCAGGGTTTTCGCAGGTTGACCCGACAAAACGATACCGGTAACCTTTGGGCCATGAAACTCTTTGACCTGACGGGCCGCACCGCCCTGATCACTGGTTCCAGCAAGGGCATCGGCCTGGCGCTGGCGTGTGCACTGGCCTCGGCGGGCGCCCGCGTGGTGCTCAATGCCCGCGACGCCGAGCGGCTGGAGGAGACCCGGCTGGCGCTGGCGGGGCAGGGCATCGACGTGCAGGCCTATGCCTTCGACGTGACCGACGCCGACGCGGTGCAGGCCGGCGTGGCGCGCATCGAGGCGGAGGTCGGCCCGATCGACATCCTCGTCAACAACGCCGGCATGCAGCACCGCGCGCCCTTCGCCGAGTTTCCGCTCGACGCCTGGCACCGCATCACCACGACCAACATCGACAGCGTCTTCCTCGTCGGGCAGGCGGTGGCGCGCTGCATGGTCCCGCGGGGCCGCGGCAAGATCATCAACGTCTGCTCCGTGCAGAGCGAACTCGGCCGCCCCGGCATCGCGCCCTACACCGCCACCAAGGGCGCGGTGAAGATGCTCACCAAGGGCATGGCGATCGACCTCGGCAAGCACGGCATCCAGGTCAACGGCCTCGGCCCCGGCTACTTCAAGACCGAACTCACCAGCGCGCTGGTCGCCGACCCCACCTTCACCGCCTGGCTGACCGCGCACACGCCCTCGGGCCGCTGGGGCGACGTGGAGGAACTGGGCGGCGCGGCGATCTTCCTGGCGTCGGACGCCTCCAGTTTCGTGAATGGGCACATCCTGTACGTGGATGGCGGCATCACGTCCAGCCTGTGAGCGGCGCCATGACCACCACCTTGCCGCTGCCTGCGGTGGCCGTCGTCGGCGTCGGGATCATGGGTTCGGCCATCAGCCAGCGCCTGCTCGAAGCCGGCCACCGCGTGGCCGTGTACGACCGCGATGCCGAGAAGGTCGCTGCCTTGGTGGCGCTCGGTGCCCACGCTGCCGCCAGCGCTGCAGAGGCCACCGCAGCGAGCGCATTCGTCATCACCAGCCTCAACTCGGCGGCCATCGTCGAGGCGGCGGTGTTCGGGCCGGGCGGTGTGGCCGAGGCGGCCAGCGCCGAGCGGCTGCTGATCGACATGTCGTCGATCGATCCGCCGTCCACGCGTCGGCTGGCGCAGCGACTGCGGGACGCTTCCGGCATGGGCTGGGTCGATGCGCCGCTGTCCGGTGGCGCACCCAAGGCCCTGCTCGGGCGCTTGACGGTGATGGCCGGCGGCAGCGCCGAGGACGTGGCGCAGGCGCAGCGCGTGATGGACAGCCTCTGCGCCAACTACACCCACATGGGCCCGACCGGCGCCGGCCAGACCACCAAGCTGGTGAACCAGCTGCTCTGCGCGATCGGCTTCCAGGCGGTGGCCGAGGCCGTGCGGCTGGCCGAGGCGGGCGGGGTGGACGCGACGCGGCTGTCCGAAGCGCTGGCCGGCGGCCGCGCCGACAGCCAGATCCTGCAGGAGTTCGGCCCCAAGATGGCCCGGCGCGACTACACGCCGACCGGGCGCATCGACAACATGCTCAAGGACCTGGAGGCGGTGCAGGCCTTCGCGCAAGGCGCGCGCCTGCCGCTGCCGGTGAGCGGGCTGGTCAGCGAGCTGCACCGCGCCTGGGTGGCGGCCGGGCTCGGGCCGGAGGACACGGCGGCGACGATGAAGCAGTTCAGCGGGTATCGCTGATTTCAATGACAGGCACTCGATCATCGTTGTGATGACAATGATCTGACCTTACATTGAAGGGTATGGACACGCCCAGATCCCGCGCATCGAAGCCCACCCCTGTGTTGGTACAAGCCAGCCTCGATCGCCTGGGCCGGCGCCTGGCCCGCGCCCGCAAGCTGCGCGAAATGACGCAGGAAGACTTGGCGCACCTGTCGGACGTGTCGCTGTCCACGGTGCGGTCGCTGGAGGCCGGTGCTGACGGCGTGGCCCTGGGCAACCTCCTCAAGGTGCTGCAAGGCTTGAACCTCCTAGAGCAGGCAGAGGATTGGCTGGACCCGCAGCGCGACCCGGAAACGGTGAACTTCGTCGAGCGTCGTCTGGGAGGCAACTGATGGGTGCAGTGCCGGTCTGGGTCTGGCTGCCGGGGGGTGTCGAGCCCGTGCAGGCGGGCGAGTTGATGGGCGCTGGACCCGGCGCCCGCTTCACCTACCTGCCGGAGTATCTCGGTCGCACCGATGCCGTGGCCCTCGATCCGGTCGAGTTGCGCCTGATGCGCAAGAAAAGGGGCACGGTCCTCGCGGTTTCCGATGGATTACCGGGCGTGATCCGGGATGCCAAGCCGGCCGGCTACGGCGCCGACCGTCTGGACGCCCAGGCGGGCAGGGCGCTCACGGCACTGGAGTTGCTGGAGCGCGGTGTGCCGGACGGCGTGGGCGCCATCGAGGTCTGCACCGACATCGAGACGAAGCTGGCCTGGCAACCCAGGGCACTCGACCAGTTGCAATCGCTGGCGCAGGCACTGGACGCCGCGGCCCCGGCCAGCCGGGCACTGCGCCGGCTCGACGAGGATCTCGACACCAGTGCTGGCGGCGAGCGCCCGAAGACCACGCTCGTGCATGACGGGCGCCTGTGGCTGGCCAAGATGCAGTCGCGCGGCGACCGACCGGCCTTGCCGGCACGCGAGTTCGTCGCCATGCGGCTGGCGCGCATGGCCGGGCTGTCGGTGGCCGAGGTGGAACTGCACACCTTCGGCGTACACCAGGTGCTGCTGGTCGAGCGATTCGACCGGGCTGGCGATCCTCGGCAGCCGCAGCGCCGCCTCTACGCCAGCGCACACACGGTCCTCAGGCTGGCCCCAGGTGCCGTCCGCGGTGATCCGCAACGCTCTTATCTCAACCTGGGTGACCGTTTGCGGATCTGGGCGCGTGACCGCGAGGACTTGCCTGCGCAACTGCACGAGGTCTGGCGGCGCATGGCCTTCAATGCGCTGGTGGGCAACGTGGACGATCACCCGCTCAACCACGGCGTGCTGCACGAGGGGTCATCGGCGCTCGGCTGGCGCCTGTCCCCGGCGTTTGACATCACACCGGCTCTGGTCACCCTGCCTGGCCGACCGGAAGACGGCCCGCTGCTGTCGATGGCCACGGGCGTGGATGGGTCGGCCCGCACCAGCGTCGATCAACTGCTGGCGGCGGCTTGCCACCTGGGTCTGGCGCCTGACGCAGCGCGGAGCTGGTTGGAGGGCGCTGCAACCTTGGTCGCACAACACTGGGCGCCCATGCTGAGAGAGGCAGCCCGGCCGGTCATGGCCGACGCCGCACGGCTGGATGCGCTGGTGGCCGATGCCCGGGCGGCGTTTGCCTACAGCGAATGGCTGGCGCACCAAACCTTCACATGCTCCGCCGATATTGCCCCCCCACCTCGAACAACGCCCCCGTGATCTGCCCCAGCGAGCACACCCGCACGGCATCCATCAGCACCTCGAACACATTCGCGTTGTCGATCACCGCCTGCTGAAGCCGCTTCAGCATCGCCGGCGCCTGGGCCGCATGGCGCGTGTGGAAATCGCCCAGCCGCGCGAGCTGCGACGCCTTCTCGTCATCGGTGGAGCGCGCCAGCTCGATCGTCTCCGGGATCTCGTCGCCCTTCGGGTTGCGGAAGGTGTTCACACCGATGATCGGGTACTCGCCGGTGTGCTTGAGCATCTCGTAGTGCATCGACTCTTCCTGGATCTTCGAGCGCTGGTAGCCCGTCTCCATCGCGCCGAGCACGCCGCCGCGGTCGGCGATCTTCTCGAACTCGGCCAGCACGGCTTCCTCCACCAGCTCCGTCAGCTCGTCGATGATGAAGGCGCCCTGGTTCGGGTTCTCGTTCTTCGCCAGGCCCCACTCGCGGTTGATGATCATCTGGATGGCCATCGCGCGGCGCACCGACTCCTCGGTCGGCGTCGTGATCGCCTCGTCGAAGGCGTTGGTGTGCAGCGAGTTGCAGTTGTCGTACACCGCGATCAGCGCCTGCAGCGTCGTGCGGATGTCGTTGAACTGGATCTCCTGCGCGTGCAGGCTGCGGCCCGAGGTCTGGATGTGGTACTTCAGCTTCTGGCTGCGGTCGTTGGCGCCGTACTTGTCGCGCATCGCCACCGCCCAGATGCGGCGGGCGACGCGGCCGAGCACGGTGTATTCCGGGTCCATGCCGTTCGAGAAGAAGAACGACAGGTTGGGCGCGAAGTCGTCAATGTGCATCCCGCGCGCCAGATACGCCTCGACGAACGTGAAGCCGTTCGACAGCGTGAAGGCGAGCTGGCTGATCGGGTTCGCGCCGGCTTCGGCGATGTGATAGCCGCTGATCGACACCGAGTAGAAGTTGCGCACGTCGTGGTGGACGAAGTACGACGCGATATCACCCATCACCTTCAGGCTGAACTCGGTCGAGAAGATGCAGGTGTTCTGGCCCTGGTCTTCCTTGAGGATGTCGGCCTGCACCGTGCCGCGCACATTGGCCAGCACCCATGCCTTGATCTTCGACGCCTCGTCGGCCGTCGGTTCGCGGCTGTTGTCGGCCTTGAACTTCTCAAGCTGCTGGTCGATCGCCGCGTTCATGAACATTGCCAGGATGCTCGGCGCCGGGCCGTTGATCGTCATGCTCACCGAGGTCGTCGGGCTGCACAGGTCGAAGCCTGAATACAGCACCTTCAGGTCATCCAGCGTTGCGATGCTCACCCCGGAGTTGCCGACCTTGCCGTAGATGTCCGGGCGCGGATCGGGGTCGGCGCCGTAGAGCGTGACCGAGTCGAACGCGGTGGACAGGCGCTTGGCGGGGATGCCGGCGCTGACCAGCTTGAAGCGGCGGTTGGTGCGGAAGGCGTCGCCTTCGCCCGCGAACATGCGCGTCGGGTCTTCGCCTTCGCGCTTGAACGCGAACACGCCGGCCGTGAACGGGAAGCTGCCGGGCACGTTGTCGAGCATCAGCCATTTGAGCAGCTCGCCGTGGCACTCGTAGCCGGGCAGGGCGACCTTGCGGATCTTGTTGCCGCTCAGCGTGGTGTGGACCAGGTTGGTGCGGATTTCCTTGTCGCGGATCTTCACGACGTACTCGTCACCGGCATAGGCACGCTGCATCTCGGGCCATTGGGCCAGCAGCTTCTTCGCGGCCGGGTCGAGCCGCTCCTCGCGCTGCTGCGCCAGATCGGTCAGTGCCTCGACGCCCCGGTTCTTGGCCGGGTTGGACTGCCGGAACATCTCGGCACTGGCGCGCAGCTGCTGGATTTCGCGGGCGAGCTTGGCCTGCTGGCGGACCCGGGCCTTGTAGCCGCGCACGGTGTCGGCGATCTCGGCGAGGTAGCGGGTGCGGGCGGCCGGGACGATCGGGGTCTGGTGCGTGCTGTGGCGGGTGTGGACCAGCGGCAGGCGGCCTTCGCCGAGCGGCAGGCCGAGCGCGCCGAGCCGGACCTTGAGCGCCTGGTACAGCGCCGTCACGCCGTCATCGTTGAAGCGGCTGGCCATGGTGCCGAACACCGGCATCTGGTCGGGCATCACGGTGAAGGCTTCGCGGTTGCGCTGCACCTGCTTGGCGACATCGCGCAGCGCGTCGGCGGAACCCTTGCGGTCGAACTTGTTGATGGCGATGAACTCGGCGAAGTCGAGCATGTCGATCTTCTCCAGTTGGCTCGCGGCGCCGAACTCGGGCGTCATCACGTACATCGGCACATCGACGAAGGGCACGATCGCCGCGTCGCCCTGGCCGATGCCGGAGGTCTCCACGATGATCAGGTCGAAGCCGGCGACCTTGGCGGCGGCCAGCACCTCGGGCAGCGCGGCCGACACTTCCGAGCCGGTGTCGCGGGTGGCGAGGCTGCGCACGTAGACCCGCGGGCCGTTCGACCACGGGCCGGTGGCGTTCATGCGGATGCGGTCGCCGAGCAGGGCGCCGCCGCTCTTGCGCCGCGACGGGTCGATGCTGATGACGGCGATGCGCAGCGTGTCGTCCTGGTCGAGGCGCAGGCGGCGGATCAGCTCGTCGGTCAGGCTGGACTTGCCGGCACCGCCCGTGCCCGTGATGCCCAGCACCGGCGTCCTGCTCGCCTTGGCCGCTTCCTGCACGGCGGCGACCACGTTGGCATCGGCCTGGCCGTTTTCCAGCGCGGTGATGAGCTGCGCCAGCGAGCGCCAGGCGGCTTCGGTGTGGCCCTGCAGCGCGGCGAGGTCGGTGGGCGCGTAGCTCGACAGGTCCTGGTCGCAGCGCATCACCATCTCGCCGATCATGCCCTGCAGCCCCATGCGCTGGCCATCCTCGGGGCTGAAGATGCGCACGCCGTGGCCGCTCAGGTCGCGGATCTCGGCCGGCACGATCACGCCGCCGCCGCCGCCGAAGACCTGGATGTGCGCGCCGCCGCGGGCCTTGAGCAGCTCCACCATGTACTTGAAGTATTCGACGTGGCCGCCCTGGTAGGAGCTGACCGCGATGCCCTGCACGTCTTCCTGCAGCGCTGCGGTGACCACCTCGTCCACCGAGCGGTTGTGTCCCAGGTGGATCACCTCGGTGCCCATGCCCTGCAGGATGCGTCGCATGATGTTGATCGCTGCGTCGTGGCCGTCGAACAGGCTCGCGGCGGTGACGAAGCGCACCTTGTTCGTCGGGCGGTAGCTGGCAAGGGCCTTGTGGTCGGCGGACAGGTCGGTCATCGGGTGGCTCCGTTCGGATGTGCGCGATTTTGTATTGACGTTTACGTAAACGTCATTTGGGGGGAACCCTCGGTTCTTGCCTCATTCCTGTGCGCTGCACGCGCTTGGGGCCTGAAGATGGTGCGACG
>NZ_JBFPGY010000279.1:0-7152 GCF_041083715.1 Sphaerotilus sp. | reverse complement strand
GCCTGCGACATCGCCATCGCGGCCGACAACGCCAGCTTCTCGGTCAGCGAAGCGAAGTTCGGCATCCTGCCCGCGGTCATCGGCCCCTATGTCACGAACGCGGTCGGCAAGCGCCAGGCGCTGCGGCTGGCACTGACCACCACGCGCATCGCCGCCGCCGAGGCGCTCGCCATCGGCCTGGTGCAGCAGGTGACGACGCTCGACGCGCTCGACGCCACGGTGGATGCGACCGTGGAGGAGCTGCTCGCCGGCAGCCCGAACGCACAGCGCGAGATCAAGACCCTCTTCGCGCAGCTCGACGTCGGCCCGATCACCCCCGAAGTCCGCGAGCTGACCGCGCAGACCATCAGCCGCGTGCGCGGCACCGACGAGGCACGCGAAGGCTTTGCCGCTTTCCTGGGCAAGCGGCCCGCGAACTGGATTCCACAATGACGATGACCTCGATTCCTCCGTTGAACCTCGCCCCGATGCTGGTCATCGGCGCCGGCATCATGGGCGCCGGCATTGCCCAGGTCGCCGCGCAGGCCGGCCACCCGGTGCTGCTGCACGACGCCCGCGCAGGTGCCGCCGCCGAGGCCAAGACCAAGCTTGCCAGGAGCCTGGACACGCTCGTCGCCAAGGGCAAGCTGGACGCCGACGCCGCCGCGCAGGCGCTGGCCCGCATCACCCCGGTCACGGCGATCGAGGAGGCCGCGCCCGTGCGGCTGGTGGTCGAGGCCATCGTCGAGAAGCTCGATGTCAAGCGGGCGCTGTTCCGGCAGCTGGAGGGCATCGTCGCCGCCGACTGCGTGCTGGCGACCAACACCTCGTCGATCTCGGTGACGGCCATCGCCAACGGCCTGGTGCACCCGGAGCGGCTGGTCGGCATGCATTTCTTCAATCCGGTGCCGCTGATGAAGCTGGTCGAGGTCGTCTCCGGCCTGCAGACGGCGCCAGCCGTGGCCGAGGCGATCTTCGCGCTGTCGAAGGTCTGGGGCAAGACGCCGGTCCACGCGAAGTCCACGCCCGGTTTCATCGTCAACCGCATCGCCCGGCCCTACTACGCCGAGACGCTGGCGCTGCTGCTGGAGCAGGCGGCGACACCTGCGGTGCTGGACGCCTGCCTGCGCGCGGCTGGCTTCCGCATGGGCCCGTGCGAGCTGATGGACCTGATCGGCCACGACACCAACTTCTCGGTGACGCAATCGGTCCATGAGGCGAACTTCTTCGACAAGCGCTTTGTGCCGTCGCTGGTGCAGCGCGAGATGGTGGATGGCGGGCTGCTGGGCCGCAAGTCGGGCCGCGGCTTCTACGCCTACCCGAACGATGGCACGGCGCTGCCGGTGGCCGTGCACGAGGCACCGACCACGGCGGGCGAGGTGACGGTGCACGGTGCCGGCCCGATCGCCGAGGCGCTGGAGCAGGCCGCCACCGCGGCGTTGTCGGCCCAAGGCTGGGGGCCGGCGCGGGTGACGGACAGCGGCTGGACCGGCCTGGAGATCGACGGCGCCCGCCTGATGCTGACCGACGGCCGCTGTGCCGCGCAGGTCGCTGCGGACACCGGCTGCCGCGATGTGGCCGTGTTTGACCGGCCTGTCGTGCTGCCGGTGGCGGCAGGTACCGCGCTGGCCTATGCGGTGGCTGGCGGTGCCTGCGCGGCGTGGCGCGGGCAGGCGGCGGCGTGGCTGGCCGCACTCGGCTTCGCGCCGCTGCCGCTGGTGGATGCACCGGGGCTGGTTGTCGCGCGCACGGTGGCGATGCTGGTCAACGAGGCGGCCGACGCGGTGCTGCAGGGTGTGTGCACGCCAGCGGGGGCGGACGCGGCGATGAAGCTTGGCGTCAATTACCCGGCAGGGCCGTTCGAGTGGCTCGCGCGCTGGAGCACGGGCGAGGTGATCGCGCTGCTGGACGCGCTGGACGCGCAGTACCGCGGCGAACGCTACCGGGTCAGCCCCTGGCTGCGCCGCGCAGCCTGAGCCCGACACCATGAAATACGCCGACTTCTTCCCCGGGCAGGTCATCGAGGCCGGCCCTTATCACGTCACCGAGGCCGAGGTGCTGCAGTTCGCCGGTGCCTACGACCCGCAGTGGTTCCACACCGACCCCGACGCTGCCGCGCAAGGCCCCTTCGGCGGCCTGATCGCCAGCGGCTGGCACACCTGCGGCATCGCGATGCGGCTGGTGGCGGACGCGGCGCTGGCCGGCTCGGAGTCCTTCGCCTCGCCCGGCCTGGCCTACCTGAAGTGGAAGCACCCGGTGCGTCCGGGCGACGCGCTGCGCGCCCGGGCGCTGGTGCTGGAGACGCGCCGATCGGCGCGCCAGCCGCACTTGGGGCTCCTGCGCTGGCGCTGGCAGCTCTTCAACCAGGCCGACACCGAGGTGCTCGACCTCGAAGCCACCAGCCTGTTCGACCTCAACCGCACCTGATCCGATCCGGACCCTGCCATGACCCATGCCTACATCTGCGACGCGATCCGCACCCCCTTCGGCCGCTACGGCGGCGCCCTCTCTGGCGTGCGTGCCGACGACCTCGGCGCGATCCCGATCCGGGCGCTGATGGCGCGCAATCCCGGTGTGGACTGGGCGGCGGTCACCGACGTGCTCTACGGTTGCGCCAACCAGGCCGGCGAGGACAACCGCAACGTGGCGCGCATGTCGGCGCTGTTGGCGGGGCTGCCGATGGAGGTGCCGGGCGCCACGATCAACCGCCTGTGCGGCTCGGGCATGGACGCGATCGGCTCGGCGGCACGGGCCATCCGCGCGGGCGAGGCCGGCCTGATGATCGCTGGCGGCGTGGAGAGCATGAGCCGCGCCCCGTTCGTCATGCCCAAGGCCGAGTCCGCCTTCAGCCGCAGCAACGCGGTGTACGACACCACGATTGGCTGGCGCTTCGTCAACCAGCGGATGAAGGCGCAGTACGGCGTGGACTCGATGCCGGAGACGGCTGAGAACGTGGCCACCGAGTTCCGCATCGAACGCGAGGCGCAGGACCGCATGGCGCTGCGCTCGCAGCAGAACGCGGTGAAGGCGCAGCAGGCGGGTGTCTTCGACAGCGAGATCACCCCGGTCAGCATCGCGCAGAAGAAGGGCGACCCGGTCCTCGTCACCAAGGACGAGCACCCGCGCGACACGAGCCTGGAGGCACTGGCGAAGCTCAAGGGCGTGGTGCGGCCGGACGGCACAGTGACGGCGGGCAATGCGTCGGGGGTCAACGATGGTGCGTGCGCGCTGCTGCTGGCCGACGAGGGCAGCGCCGCCCGCCACGGCCTGACGCCCCGTGCCCGCGTGGTGGGCATGGCAACGGCGGGACTTGCCCCGCGCATCATGGGCTTCGGTCCGGCGCCTGCGACCCGCAAGGTGCTGGCATTGACCGGGCTGACGCTGGCGCAGATGGACGTGATCGAGCTGAACGAGGCGTTCGCGGCGCAGGGGCTGGCGGTGCTGCGCGACCTGGGGCTGGCGGACGACGATGCGCGGGTGAATCCGAACGGCGGTGCGATCGCGCTGGGCCATCCCCTGGGCGCGAGTGGGGCGCGGCTGGTCACGACGGCGGTGAACCAGCTGCACCGGATCGGCGGACGTTACGCGCTGTGCACGATGTGCATCGGGGTGGGGCAGGGGATCGCGCTGATCGTCGAGCGGGTCTGAGCCGATTCGGTACCGGCGCCGGGCGTGCCGCTGCGCGGTCGGGTCAGTGCGCCACCAGTTTGAACTGGCTGACCTCGCTGCCGAGCTGCCGGGCTTGCTTGGCCAGCTGACCGGAGGCATGGCTGCTCTGCTCCACCAGCGTCGCGTTCTGCTGGGTGGCCTGGTCGAGTTCGCTCACGGCGGTGCTGATCTGCTGCAGGCTGTGGCGCTGGTGCTGGGCCGTTTCGGCGATGTCCTTGATCAGCTTGGAGACCTTGTCGGCATTGCCGACGATGTTCCGCATGATCTGGCCCGCATCCGTCACGACGGTGGTGCCGTTGTTGACCTGCGCGAGGCTGGAATGGACCAGCGCCTTGATTTCCTTTGCCGCGGCCGCCGAACGCCCGGACAGGGCCCGCACCTCGGACGCAACGACCGCGAAACCGCGGCCGTGGTCGCCAGCCCGCGAGGCCTCGACGGCGGCGTTGAGCGCCAGGATGTTGGTCTGGAAGGCGATGCCGTCAATGGTGCCGATGATCTCGCTGATCCGCACCGACGCGACGCGGATGTCTTCCATGGTCCGGACCACTTCGGCGATGACCTGTCCGCCATGCTCGGCCACCTTGGCGTTTTCCTGCACGCTGGCGGTGGCGACCTCCACGGTTCTGGCGGCCTGATCGGCCGTGCTGGCGATGTGGCCCATCGTCGCGGCTGTCTGCTGGAGGCTGACGGCGGACTGCTCGGTGCGGACCGACAGGTTGGCCGCCGCCGTGGCAATGTCGTCGCTCGACGTCTGGACCTGCGTGGCGCTGTCGATCACGACGCCCACAGTCCGCCGCAGGCTGGCCTGCATCTCGCGCAGGCTCATCATCAGCTGCGCGGCTTCATCGGTGCCCCAGGGGCGCGGTGCCGTGGTCAGGTTGCCTTTGCTGATTTCCTTCAGGTGGCCGGCCACCTCGTTGAGCCCGCCGGTCATCACCCGGTAGAACGCCAGCATCAGGTACAGCGCCATGGCCACGAACAGGGCGCTGATGCCCAGCTGCAGTGTCCGGGCGCTGCTCAGCCTGTCGATGCGCGCCTGGAGTCGGCGGTCGAGTTCTTCCAGAATCTGGCCGTTCAGCGTGTTCTGCTTGACCGCGATCGCGTCACCCAGCCGGGCGTAGGTCGAGATCTCCCCCTGGGGTTGCCCTTCCATGATCTGCTCGCGGACGGCTGACATGAAGGCATCGAAGGCGTCGTCCGTGCCCTTCATGTCGAACAGGTGGTCGGTTGGCGGGTCGCTGCCGATCCCGGCCTGGTAGGACGCCTCGACATCGTCATCCAGGATTTTCTGTACGGCCGTCCACTGCGTCATTTGCCTGTACCGCGTGGTGCCGGAGTCGGCGTTGGTCAGCATCAACTGGCCCATCGCGCTGATCTTGGCGGTGTTCTCCGTTTGCCGGGGGCCGCGCAGCACCGCCACGTTCATCATGTGGAAGGTGTCGAGATCCGGATCCAGGCTGAGCTGCGATCCGTCGGTGATGGTGGCGATCAGCTTCAGTGCGGCCAGGATCAAGTCGCTGTGGGCCTGGAAGGTGTCGTCCTGCGACGCGGCCACTGGGGTCTGTTGCAAGGCCTGTTGCTGCTGCTGGAAGACTTCATAGGTCTTCTGGTCGTTGAAGAGGGCGCCGGAGGCGTGGTGCTGGTGCGCGATCTGCTCGGTGGTGGCGCTCAGCCGCTGCTGCCATGCAGGCAGTTCGGCAGGAGTCAGGACGGCGGCATGGCGCCGGGCCTGCGCTTCCTGGATGAAGGCCAGGAGGGGCCGGAGATACACCAGCCCCTGGCGTTCCGACTGGGCGACCGCGATGGCCTGACCGCTGTCCGTCCAGATCAGCGTGAGACTGAACGTCAGCGGAATCAGGAAGACCAGTGCGATCACGGCGGCCTTGGCCTTGAAACTGGACTGTCGAAACCAGCGCACCCCGGGCGACATCCACCCGTGGTAACGAAAGAAGTCACTGAGCATTCCTGGAGCGGCTTGATCTTTTTTCATTTTGGACCCATCAGTTGGACGCCAGCGTAGTCGCGGGCGTCGGGTTCTGGTGGGCGGAAATGCTCCCCGCGGTGGTGGCTATTTCAGGTCAGTAATGTGGGGGCAATTCGTCGCGCAAGCTGCGAAAAGCAGGTACGCCACTGTCGGCACCGCTCTGCTGGCGCAACTGGCTGATCTCGCGGGCGAGTGCGTCGAGCTGCTGCTGCTGGCGGATGATGATCTGGTTCAGGTGGTCGACCAGGTCCTCGGTGAAGCTGGCCTTGATCTCGAGATCGGTCAGACGCTGGTCGAGGGCGTGGTGCTGGGGCGGCTGCGGATGTTCCATGGCGCCATTGGACGCCAGATCGGCCGCCGGATGCCGGAGGCCATTCAGCTTTCCGCCCGGGCGGTCGAATAGCCAGCCATGGTGTCCATTCCGCTCCCTTGCCGGCCGCTGCGCGTGCTGACCTTCGCCTTGCTTGCGGCCACCGTGCAGGCGGCCGCACCCATTCCGGCGGATGCGCCGGCCCTTGTTCTCGCCGACAACGGCGCGCAGATCCTGGACCCGTACACGGGCCTGGCGTGGTCGCGCTGCGTGGAGGGGATGCGCTGGAATGGCCGGACCTGCACCGGACAGCCGGTGCGCGTCAGCCATGCGCAGGCGCTGGCACTGGCGGTGTCCCGCAAGGACGCGGATGGATTTGCCTGGCGGCTGCCCCGGGTCACCGAACTGGAGCGGCTGGTCCACCGATCAGGCCCGACGCCAGGGCTGGACCCGGTGCTGTTTCCCGCCGCGCCCGCCGAGAGCCACTGGGCCATGACGGCCAGCATCGACACGAACATGGCGCCGGTCAACCAGTACAACTACGCCAACATCCTGCGCGGTCGCACCGACGAGAACACCACGCAGATGGCGTTCCTGCATGGCTGGGCCGTGAATCCGGCGACGGGCGAGGCGCGCGGCGACGTGCTCAAGCGCACCGAGCTGCCGGTGCGGCTGGTCTGGGCGCTGCAGAACTGACATCATCATCATCCGCACCTCAAGGAGCTGATTCGATGAGCCTCTACGCCTTCCCTCCCGAACCCCAGGTCACCGTCCCGGTGGCCGGCCGCGACACACTGTTCCCGGTGCGCCGCCTCTACTGCGTCGGTCGCAACTACGCCGCACACGCCCGCGAGATGGGCTTCGACCCGGACCGCGAGCCGCCGTTCTTCTTCTGCAAGCCCGACAACAGCATCGTGGTTGCGCCGCCGGGGCAGACCGTGGAGTTTCCCTACCCGTCGCAGTCGGCCAATGTCCACCATGAGATCGAACTGGTCGTGGCGATCGGGCGCGGCGGGCGCGACATCCCGGTCGAGCAGGCGCTGGCCCATGTCTACGGCTATGCCGTCGGGCTGGACATGACCCGGCGTGACCTGCAGTTCAAGATGCGCGACAAGGGCCGTCCATGGGAGCTGGGCAAGGCCTTCGACCACTCGGCGCCGATCGGGCGGATCCATGCCGCCGAAGACATCGGTCACCCGGCATCGGGCGC
>NZ_JBFPGY010000278.1:0-7156 GCF_041083715.1 Sphaerotilus sp. | reverse complement strand
CAGCGCGAGGAGGTGCTCAAGAACGATCCGGCGGAACTCGCCGTGATCCGGCAGCTGCAGGTGCGTGCGGACGATGCGCTGCGCAAGCTTGCCGATGTGCGCCAGGCGATGGTCGATGACGCCGAGACGCTGTCTGCCCAGGTCAAGGCGCTGCAGGTCGCCGATGCGGCGCCGGCACGGGTGCAGCAGGCCGAGCGGCGACTGCTGAGTCGCCCCCAGACGGAAAGTGCTGCCCGCATCGCCTATCAGCATGAATACGACGATGCCCGGCAACGGGCGCGGCCGCTGGGTGGCATGCCGCCCCAGGCGCAACCGATTGCCGCCGGCAATCCGCGGGGAGATGCGGTCGCACGGGAAGCCTATGAAGTCGGGCGGCGCAATTTCCTGGCGCTGGTGCTGTGTCTGATGCTGGGCACGGCCGCGATGCCGCATGTGCTGACGCGCTACTACACGACGCCGTCGGTCAGCGAGGCGCGGCGGTCGGTGGCGTGGTCGCTGTTCTTCATCGCGCTGCTGTATCTGGCGGCACCGGCGCTGGCGGTGATGGTCAAGTACGAGGTGTTCACCAACCTGATCGGCACGCCCTTCGATCAACTGCCCGGCTGGATCCGGCGCTGGTCCAAGCTCGACCCATCGCTGGTTTCGGTCGAGGACATCAATGGCGACGGCCTGCTGCAACTGGCCGAGTTGCATCTCGGCGGGGACGTCATCGTGCTGGCTGCGCCCGAGATCGGCGGCTTGCCGCTCGTGGTGACCTATCTGGTGGCTGCGGGCGGGCTGGCGGCGGCGCTGTCCACGGCGGATGGGCTGCTGCTGACCATCTCGAACGCGCTGTCGCATGACCTGTATTTCCGGCTCATCAATCCGCGTGCGCCGGCGATGCGGCGGGTGATGCTGTCGAAGTTCCTGGTGCTGGTGGTCGCGCTGCTGGCCGCGTTCATCGCGTCCATGCGGTTTGCGGACATCCTGCAGTTCGTCGCGGCGGCGTTTTCGCTCGCGGCGGCGACGTTCTTTCCGGCGCTGGTGATGGGGATTTTCTGGCGGCGTGCCAACCGCGCCGGCGCGGTGCTGGGCATGTTGTCGGGCCTGGCGGTGTGCGCCTATTACATGGTGACCAACCACGAACTGCTGCGCCGGGTATTCGGCATCGCCAGGCCCTTGCAGGACTGTGCCTGGTGGGGCATCGACCCGATGGCGGCTGGCGTGTTCGGCGCGCCGGCCGGCGCGTTGGTGCTGGTGGTCGCCAGCCTGCTGTCGCCACCGCCAGGGCCGGCAGAGCAGGCCGTGGTGGACCGTCTGCGCACGCCGGGATGGTCGTAGCAGCCCGGCTACGCCCGTTTCCGGAATCGGGCTATAATGGCAGGCTTTTCTCTTGCTGCACCCGTTTCTTGACGCGACGGGGCGGCTTCCGCAACAGGAATCCATGAGGAGTATCCATGCGTCACTATGAAATCGTGCTGCTGGTCCATCCGGACCAGAGCGAGCAAGTTCCAGCCATGCTGGAGCGTTACAAGGCTCTGGTGGCCGCGTCCGGTGGTCAGATCCACCGTGTCGAAGACTGGGGTCGCTTCCAGTTGGCTTACCTGATCAACAAGCTGGCCAAGGCGCACTACCTGTGCCTGAACATCGAATGCAGCAAGGAAACCCTGGCTGAAATCGAAACCGGCTTCCGCTTCAACGACGCAGTCCTGCGCCACCTGACGGTTCGTCGCGACAAGGCCGAAACCGGTCCTTCGTCGATGATGAAGCGCGTGGAGAAGGAAGAAGCGCGCAAGTCGTCGTCCCAGCAGGAAACGAGCAACTGATGATGGCAGACGCCTGCCACGCCCCGATGGTCAACCAGGTGCTGCTTGCAGCCCAGGTCATCGAGCGTGCGGCCATGCGCTATACCCCGGCAGGTCTGCCGGCGCTGGATGTGCGATTGGCTCACGCCTCGCAGATCGAGCACGCCGGACACCCCAGGCAGGTCAGCGTGGAAATCCATGCGACGGCCCTCGGGGACACTGCCCGCCAGCTGGAAAAGCTGGCTGTCGGTGAATCCGCGGTCTTCCACGGATTCCTGGGCAAGCAGCGCAGTGGTCGGGGCGTCATGTTCCACATCCGTCAGCTCGACACCAGTCCCAACGTTCCAGTATTGACTTAGGAGGTTGTCATGCCCCCGCCACGTGGTAAGTTTTCCAAGGACCGCAAGGTCAAGCGCAACCAGCAATCCCTGCTGTTCAAGCGCAAGCGTTTCTGCCGCTTCACTGTCGCCGGTGTCGAATCGATCGATTACAAGGATCTCGACATCCTGCGTGATTTCGTCGGCGAGAACGGCAAGATCACCCCGGCCCGCCTGACCGGCACCCGTGCGATCTACCAGCGCCAGCTGACGACCGCGATCAAGCGTGCGCGCTTCCTCGCGATGCTGCCGTACAGCGACCAGCACAAGGTCTGAGGAGTCCGGTATGCAAGTGATCCTGCTCGAAAAAGTGGCCAACCTCGGCACCCTGGGTGACGTGGTCAAGGTCAAGGACGGCTACGCCCGCAATTTCCTGATCCCGACCGGTGCCGCTCGTCGCGCGACCGAAAAGGCCATCAAGGAATTCGAAGTCCGCCGCGCCGAACTCGAAAAAGTGCTGGCTGACAAGCTGGCTGCCGCACAGGCCGAAGGCGAAAAGCTGGCTGGCAAGACCCTCACCATCGCCCAGAAGGCCGGTGTGGACGGTCGTCTGTTTGGCTCGGTGACCAACGCCGACGTGGCCGAGGCCCTCAAGGCCGCTGGCTTCGCCGTGTCGAAGGCCCAGGTCCGCATGCCCAATGGCCCGCTGAAGGTCGTTGGGGCACAGACCGTGGCGGTTGCGCTGCACCATGACGTCGTGGTCGATGTGACCGTGGCTGTCGTCGGCGCAACGGACTGATCCCAGTCCCTGTGCTTGCGCCGTGCTCGCCACGGCGCTCCTGAAGGCCGGCGCATGCCGGCCTTTTTCATGCGGCCAGCGCTCTGTGGCTTGCCCGCTGTCCATCCCCCCGACTCCCGACCTATCATCGAACGATGTCTTCCCTGTCATCCGGATCCATGATGCCGTCCTCCCGGGGCGGTGACGAAGAGGTCGCGCGCCTGCGCGTGCCTCCCCATTCGGTCGAGGCCGAACAGAGCGTGCTCGGCGGTCTGCTGCTCGACAACAGCGCGTCCGACCGCGCCGGTGACCTGCTGACCGACAACGATTTCTACCGCTACGAGCACAAGCTGATCTACGGCGCCATCATGGCGCTGATCAGTGGCAACAAGCCGGCAGACGTCATCACCGTCTTCGAGCACCTGCAAAGTCTGGGCAAATCGGACGATGTGGGCGGTCTGGGCTATCTGAATGCACTGGCCAACAGCGTGCCCGGCGCAGCCAACCTGCGCCGCTATGCCGAGATCGTCCGCGAGCGGGCCATCCTGCGCAAGCTGGTCGAGACCAGCGACGAGATCGCCACCAAGGCGCTCAATCCGCAGGGCACACCGGTATCGATCATCCTCGACGAGGCCGAGAGCAAGATCTTCAAGATCGGCGAAGAAGGCTCGCGCAACAAGCAGGGCTTCCATTCGCTCGACAACCTGGTCGTGTCGCTGATCGACCGGGTGCAGGAACTGGCCGACAGCGGCGCAGGCGAAGTGACCGGTGTTCCCAGTGGCTTCATCGACCTCGATCGCATGACCGCGGGTTTCCAGGGCGGCGATCTGATCATCCTGGCGGCACGGCCCTCGATGGGCAAGACCGCATTCGCGCTCAACATCGCTGAGCATGTGGCCGTCAAGGAACGCAAGCCCGTCGTGGTGTTCTCGATGGAAATGGGCGCGTCGCAGCTGGCGTTGCGGATGGTCGGCTCGCTCGGCCGCATCGACCAGCAGCACCTGCGCACCGGTGCGCTCAACGACGACGAGTGGGGGCGCTTGTCCGAAGTGCTGGACCTGCTGCATGGCGTGCATCTCTTCATCGACGAAACCCCTGCACTGACACCGGGGGAAGTCCGCGCCCGCGCCCGACGCCAGGCTCGGCAGTTCGGTCAGCTCGGCCTGATCGTGGTCGACTACCTGCAGCTGATGAGTGGCTCCGGTTCCAGCAGCGGCGAGAACCGGGCGACCGAGATCAGCGAGATCTCGCGTGGTCTGAAGGCGCTGGCCAAGGAGTTGCAGTGCCCCGTGATTGCACTGTCGCAGCTCAACCGATCGGTGGAAACACGCACCGACAAGCGACCGATGATGAGCGATCTTCGCGAATCTGGTGCAATCGAACAGGATGCAGACGTCATCATGTTCATCTACCGCGACGACTACTACAACAAGGACTCGAAGGAGCCGGGGGTGGCGGAGATCGTGATTGGCAAGCAGCGGAATGGCCCGGTGGGCACGGTCAAGCTGGCGTTCATGAAGCCGCTGACCAAGTTCGAGAATCTGGCGCCTGGCAGCTACGGCGGCGAATACTGACCGGTCGCCGGATGGCTGCGCATGAAAAAGGGGCCTCGCGGCCCCTTCGGCGTTGTGGAAACGCGGTGGGTCAGTCGTCGCTGCCGAAGCCGATGCCGAAGAGCATCAGCAGGTTCTGGAACACGTTGTAGAGGTCCAGATACAGCGCCAGCGTCGCGCTGATGTAGTTGGTCTCGCCGCCGTCGATGATGCGCCGCAGGTCGTAGAGCATGAAGGCCGAGAAGATGCCGATGGCCAGCACCGACAGCGCCATCATCATCGCGCTCGACTGCACGAACAGGTTGATGACCATGGCAACCACCAGCACGACAGCGCCGACGAACAGGAACTTGCCCATGCCCGACAGATCGCGCTTGATCACGCTGGCCAGCGTGGCCATCGCGAAGAACACGCCCGCGGTGCCACCGAAGGCCAGCATGATCAGCGTGGCGCCGTTGCCCATGCCGAGCACGACTGCCAGCAGGCGTGACAGCATCAGTCCCATGAAGAAGGTGAAACCGAGCAGTACACCCACGCCCGCCGCAGAGTTCTTCGTCTTCTCGATCGCGAACATGAAGCCGAAGGCGCCGGTCAGGAACAGGATCGTCGACAGACCGTTGCCCATGGTGGCCATGAGTCTGGTGGAAACGCCGAGCCAGGCGCCCAGCACAGTGGGCACCATCGAGACAGCGAGCAGCAGGTAGGTGTTGCGCAGCACGCGGTTCTGCTGCGCAGCCAGCGCGCCTTGACCAGACGTGCCGGGGAAGGTGGGCAGGCGTTCGTTCATGGAGCCTCCAGAGGGATGTGAAGAAGAATGGCAGGTGGTTGGAGCCTGCAGGGTCAGTTTAGTTCCGGGCGGTGCGCCATGGGAAGCGGCGCGGTAAAGTGCGACGCTTTGTGTTTCCCCCATCAGGACAACAGGACCGATTCCATGAAGACCAAGCCCGTATTGACGCTCGACGACACCCGCCGCATCGCCCAAGCTGCTGAAGCTGAAGCCACAGGCAACCATTGGGCTGTGACGATCGCCATCGTCGACGATGGCGGACACCTGCTGTGGCTGCAACGGCTGGATGGCGCGGCACCACTGTCGGCCCACATCGCGCCGGCGAAGGCCCACACGGCTGCACTGGGGCAGCGCGAGTCGCGTGTCTATGAGGAGATGATCAACCAGGGGCGGCATTCGTTTCTGAGCGCGCCTGCGGTGGAGGGCCTGCTGGAAGGCGGTGTGCCGATCATGGTGCAAGGCCTCTGTGTCGGGGCGGTGGGGGTCAGTGGCGTGAAGTCGAGCGAAGATGCGCAGGTGGCACGCGCGGGCATTGCCGCACTCGTGACGGGAGCCTGAACCGTGTTCGGACCCGATGTCGAAGTCCGGGTGCTGGATGCACGGCTGCATGCCTGGGGTCTGCCCCGCTACCAGAGCGAGCAGGCGGCCGGTATCGATCTGATCGCGTGCCTGGACGCACCACTGGAGATCCATCCGCAGGCGCAGGCGCAACTGGTGCCTACCGGGTTGGCGTTGCACATGAACAGTGCAGCCTTCTGTGCGGTGATCGTGCCGCGCTCAGGCCTGGGTCACAAGAAGGGACTGATCCTGGGCAACAGCATCGGGATCATCGATGCGGACTACATGGCCCAGTGCTATGTGAGCGTCTGGAACCGCAATCCGGCGGATGCACCGATCGTGATCCAGCCGGGCGACCGGATTGCGCAGATGCTGTTCGTGCCGATCCTGCGGCCCCGGCTGGTGGTCGTGGATGAGTTCACGGCCACCAGCGAGCGGGGGGTGGGCGGATTCGGATCAACAGGTGTTGCCAGCACATCGGCCTGAGCGGACAGTGGCCAGCCGGGCGAGGGCGGTCAGTGCAGGGTCGTGCCAGGCGGCACCACGCTGAACAGGCCACCTTCGCCTTCACCGTCGCCGACGCTTCCCTGGGCGATCTCGGCCTCGGTCGCCTCGCGCACATCCCGGACCTCCAGCTGCAGCACCAGCGCGACGCCGGCCAGCGGATGGTTGCCGTCCAGCACCACGTGGGTGTCGTAGACCTCGGTGACGGTGTAGATGACGTCTGCAGGCATGTCCGGGGTAGCGCTGCCGGGCGGTGGTCCCTCGAACTGCATGCCGGGCGAGACCTCGTCCGGAAAGATGGTGCGTTCTTCGAAGAACACCAGTTCGGCGTGGTACTCGCCAAAGGCGTGTTCCGGCTCCAGATGGAGCGTGTTCTGGTAACCGACGCCTTGGCCGGTGAGAACTTCTTCGACCTTGGCGAACAGGTCGTCGCCACCGAAATAGAACTCGACGGGATCGCCGAGATCGTCGATCAGTTGGCCATGGGCGTCTTCGAGTCGCCAAGTCAGGCTGACGACGCAAGGGGCTGATATCTGCATGGTTGACATCATCTCATGCGCGCGCGCCCGCGATCGCCGGCCGGCGGGCCGGCACAATGCAGGGATGAACCATTCTTCCGGCCTTTCGCGACAGTTGCACCCTGATGCAGCTGTTCCTCCGCTCGATCAACCCGCCGTGTTGCTGGGCGGGTTGAGTCCTGCTGATTTCATGCACCAGCACTGGCAACGCATGCCGCTGCTGGTGCGCCAGGCCTTGCCGGGTGTCCAGCCGCCACTGACGCGCGCGGAACTCTTCAAGCTGGCCGAAAGCGAGGAGGTGGAGTCCCGCCTCGTGACACGCCGTGGCCGGGGGGCAGACGAAGTCTGGCACCTCGA
>NZ_JBFPGY010000277.1:0-7163 GCF_041083715.1 Sphaerotilus sp. | reverse complement strand
CGGGCACGCTCGATCTCGGTGAAGGCACGGAAGCCCAGATTGGCTTCGGCCAGCGTGGCCCGGTAGCTCGGTGATTCGAAGCGCTGCAGCAGCACGGGAATCCCGACGTCGCAGAACAGACCGAAGGTCTGCGCCACGTCCGGGGCGACATCGCCATGCCGGCGCGCCAGCCAGGCCATCGCCACGCTGCGCCGGTGCGCGACATCCCAGAACCGCTCCAGCGACGGCCCGTGGGCCGGCAGCACCTCGCGCAAGACCAGCGCACTGAGCAGCGCGGTGCAGCGCACCGGTCCGAGCCGCTCGAAGGCCTGCGCCAGCGTGCCGCGCCCACGTCCACGGCCGAGCCAGGGGGCGTAAGCCGCCTTCAGCAGCGCGGCCGAGACCGCCACATCCGCCATGGCAATGCGGGCGAGTTCCTCGATGCGTGGCTGTTCCCGCGCCAGTTCGGCACGCAGGCGCAGCAGCATGTCGGGGCACGGCGGAATGCCGATGTCGGCAACCAGCGCCGACAGCATCAGTGCATCGGGCAGGGCCGACGCCACCGAGGGCGTGAGGAGGTCAGACGGGACGGCGAGCACAGGCATAGCCGCTTTTCGGCGTCCATTCCACCGTCCTGTATGTGCACGCCACCCCGGTCGTGACAAACCACACGATCCGGATCGGGGATCTCGAAATGCAAGCGCCGGGATTTCAGGCCGGTGCGGCCATCACGACGACACCATCCGCGTCCGCCACGAGCCAATCGCCAGGCTGCACGGACACGCCCTGGATCTGCACGGCCACGTCGACCCGTCCAGCCTGGCGCCGCTCGGTCGGCAGCGGCATGGGAGCCAGCGCGAACAGGCCCACATCGCAGGCAGCCAGCTCTGCCAGATCGCGCACGCAGCCATCCACCACGACGCCGGCCCAGCCATTGCGCGCCGCCGCCGCCGCGATGTTGCCGCCGATGAGTGCGCGGCGCAGCGAGCCGGCCCCATCAACCACCAGCACGCGGCCGTGGCCAGGGCTTTCCAGCGCCGCCTTGACAGAGGTGTTGTCCTCGAAACACTGCACGGTCGTCACCGGGCCGGCAAAGGCCGCACGGCCGCCGAACGAGCGGAACACCGGCGGCAGGACGCGGAAGGCGCCGCTGGTGTCGCCCTTGTGCAGGTCGCAGAGGTCACAGGTCGAGGTGGGCGAGGTGGGAGCAGGTGCAGTCATGGTTCAGGAAATTCGGGGAGTTCAGAAGGTCAGGTCAGAGACGCAGCGGCGCTGCATCCAGATGGGAAAGGAAGTCGCCCGCGCGCTGGAAGCCGATGACGCGGTGCGTCGGCAACTCGCGCCCCGCGGCATCGAACAGCAGGAGGGCCGGTGGGCCGAACAGGCCGTAGCGGCGCATCAGCGCCTTGTCGTCGGCGTTGTTGGCGGTCACATCGACCTGCAGCAGCAGCATCCCGCCCAGGCGGGCCTTCACAGCAGGATCGGTGAAGGTGAAGCGCTCCATTTCCTTGCAGGACACGCACCAGTCGGCGTAGAAGTCGAACAGCACCGGGCGCCCGGCCGTGCGCACGGCGTCGTCCAGTTCCGCCAGGGTGCGGATGCGCCGGAACACCACACCATCCCCCGGCGTCGTGTGGCTGGCAGTGTCTGCCGCCTTCGCGGTGGAGCCGAACGGCAGCACAGGCCAGACCATCCAGGCAGCCACGGCCAGCAGCATCACCCCGAAGCCACGCTTGACCCACTCCATCCAGGCCCCGGCCTTGGGCAGCAGCGAACCGGCGGACAGCCCCACCAGCATCAGCGGCACGCTCATGCCGCACGCCATGGCAAAGAGCGCCACCCCCCCCAGCACCACATCGCGCGTCTGGCTGATGTAGACCAGCGCACCGGCCAGCGGCGCCGCCACGCACGGTCCGACGATCAGCGCCGAGACGCCGCCCATCACGAACACACCACCATAGCGGCCACCCTCGACCTGGCTGCTGGCCGCGTGCAGGCGGGTCTGCCAGGACGACGGGATCTGCAGTTCGTAGAAGCCGAACATCGACAGCGACAGTGCCACCAGCACCAGCGCGAACGCACCCAGCACCCAGGGCGTCTGCAGTGCCGCGGCCAGCCCCTCGCCAGCCAGCCCGGCTGCCACACCCATGGCGGTATAGACCAGCGCCATGCCAAGCGCATACGCCGCCGACAGCAGCAGACCGCGCCGGCGCGAGCCAGCGCCGCCCTGCCCCAGGATGATCGACGACAGGATGGGCACCATCGGCAGCACACAGGGCGTGAACGACAGCAGCACGCCCGCCAGCGCGAAGACCCCCGCCACCCCCCACAGGTTGCCCGAACGCAGCACGGTGCCGAAGCGGTCGAACACGCCCCCCTCGGACTCGACGGACGTCAGCGACAACCCGCCGCCTTCGGTCGCATCGGCCGCCAGCACGCGCACGCCGCGCAACGCGCCAGCCTCGTAGCGCACCTGCAGCTGGTGGATCTGCGGCGGATAGCACAACCCCTTGTCAGCGCAACCCTGGTGCGTCACTTTCACCATGAACTGTGCCGGCGCGGACTGCACCGCCAGCGGCACCTCCAGCGCGTCGTGGTAGATCTCGACCTCCTTCTGGAAAGTCTCGTCGAACTTGACCACCCCCGCTGGATAGACCGGCGGCGACAGCATGGCGTCCGGCCCGACAGGCACCACCTCGAACCGCTCCCGGTACAGGTAGTAGCCGGGCGCCACGTCGAATCGCAGCACCAGTGTGCGTGCATCGACCACGCGCGCGCTGAGCGGGAAGGCCTGCTCCGGCTCCAGAAACACCTCGGCAGCCCGCGCCGGGCCAGCGACCACCAGCCACACCAGCACCCCGACCAGGCACCGCCACACCAGTCGCCATGCATCGAATCCAGGGAAACAAGTCATCTTCATGAAGTGAGCCTAACCGACCGCCAGTGTGCCTTGTCGAAACACGGATTCCAGCGGACTGGATCAAGTTCGAGGCAACCCGGTTCAAGGGGCGTCCACGCCCTGTACAGGCGTATACCGCTGGCACCGTGTCACAAGCCTTCACACGATCGACGTGCGTTGAAGTGCATTTTCTTCGAAACGATCAGAAAATCCCGCATTTTCAGAGGGCAGATTAGTCAACCACCCTGGTGGCGGAATGCGGTCATTCCATGCAGTTTCACGCAAACTCAGGCTGCAGCCAGCGTCAGCGACTAAAGTAGCGATGCTCCCACTCCTTTCCCCGGACTGCTCCGTCACGCGATGAACATGCTCAAGAGCCTCTTCGGCGATCTGACCCCGATTCGGGATACCGCGTCCCGCACGGGTGGCAAGGAGGCGTCCGCCGATGTCGAGATGCCCGAGTTCGCCTCCACGGCCATCATGGCTGACGAGAACGAACAGGCCGAAACTGCGGCGCAAGCCGATGCGCGCCACAACGACGACCTGCTGGTCAGTGGTTCGCCCGCACAGGCCATGCGCGCCCATTTCGCCGGGAGCCGCAAGGACACCTTTGTCCGGCAGAAGCTCATCACGATGTGCGACCCATCGCACATGTGGGCCGCCTCGGTCATCCGCGCGCTGGCCGACGCCAGTGGCCAGCCGATCGAGCGGCTCAGCCTGCGCGACCAGGCCAGCCTCAACCTGCTGGCCACCATCGAGCGCACCACCCTGCCCCGACGCACCGACGACACGCTGAAGATCTACCACGCCGACATCCAGGCCGAAGGCGGTGACGCCGCCGAAGTGCAGATGGCGTTGATGGAGCGCTCGGACCTGTCGGTGGTGATCATCGGGCCGATGGCGCCGTCGGCGATCGACGACATGCTGGTCGACCTGCACAGCGCCACGCTGAGCCTGCACTGGCAGTGCCGCAACCTGCTGTTCATGCTGCCGGTCGGTGCCAACTGGATGGTGCAGAAGATCGAGCGCATGGACTGGCCCTCGCAGGTCCGCATCGAAGCGATGTGCGAGCCGCTGACCAGCGCCAGCGCGGTGTGGAACCGCATGCTGGCCTACTGGCAGCGCCTGCGCTCGGAGCAGGCCTCGCCGCCAGTCACATCGGCGGCGGTGGCCGCACCCGCTCCCGGCAGTGCCCCGATGCCACTGTCGGAGGCGGGGATCGTCAGCGCGGCCATGCCGCCTGCCCGGCAAGCCACCCTGTTTGTCGCGCCACCGGAAACACCAGACGCAACCACGGAGGCCCCGGAGCCCGCGCGGACGCTGGTGCACCCACGGCGCGCCATGGCCGTGCTGGATGAACTCACCGTGCTGGACGGCCTGATCTTCGTCGCCCTGGTCGAAGGCAGCACCGGGCTGGTCAAGGCCTGCCCTGCCCGCGGACCGGACATCGATCGCGCCGCGCTGGCAGCCGCCGAAATCTGGAACACCCACCGCCGCACACTGCGCCAACTGGGGCACTCCCGACCCAGTGATCCGCTGGAGGAAATACTGGTCACCGCCGGAAGCCGATACCATATTCTCAGAACGCTGCGCGCCCATCCGGATCTGTTCATCCTGGCCGTGCTGGACAAGCTGCGCAGCAATCTGGCAATGACGCGCTACCGCATCATGGAGGCACAGCAGGTGCTGATGTGAAACGTGAAACGACCAACGCGGCATGACGCCGCAGCGCCGAACCGGTCACAACCCTCGACACCATGCTCAGCCTGAAATTCAAGCGCACTGCCCCTTCGACCGACGCCTCCTCGTCCCAGGATGACCCCCGGAGCGCGGCCTGGGCCGGCCCCAGCAGCCTGCCCGCAGATCCGCCAACCACCGTCCCGGTCAGCACCCGGGAGTTGCGCACCCGGGCAGAAACGCCGAGCGCACCGCCCGTGCAGACGCTGTTCTCGCGTGAATCGGTGCAGCCACAGCAGACCGTGGCGGTGTGGGATCCATCCGGCAGCTGGCCCGGCTTCTCGATCGTCCAGCTCGCCCTGGCCGCGCATGGCCGCATCAGCGAGATCTCGCTGATGCAGGAACAGGGCACCGAGCCCGTGGCCATGCTGCGCAGCACGGTGCTGCCGACGCCGTCAGGACAGGCCCTCGGCGTGATCGAGGTAGAAGCCTCGTTTGCCGACAGCCGCAGCCTCAGCGTGGCCCTGACACTGCTGGAGCAGGCGGACCGCGCCGTGATCCTCGCCGGCGCCAACGGGGACAAGGACCTGATTCGCCGCATCAACGACTTCGTGCGCGCGGACGCCTGGCGCGGACCATCGCTGCTGCTGGTGTCGCCCGCGGACAAGCCCAGCCGCGCCGACCGCCTGCGCCGCGCCACCTGGCCGCGTGGCATGAAGATGCACGTGCTGGAGCTGTTTTCGGTGAACGACCCGGGCTGGTCGCAGCAGCTGATCTCGCTGGTGACCGGCTTTGCCAGCGGCGAGCCGACCGTGCCTGGCGCCATGGACGACGATCCGGCCGAAGTCGCAGCGTCACGGCCAGACCCAGCCCCCCCCGTGACCACACCACCAAAGACGGCCCCAGCCTCGACACCCGCTCCCGCACGGGCCACAGCCGCCGTGCCGGCCGTGGCACCCGTGGCGGCTCCTGCCCGCCCGGCACCAACCCCAACCGTCAAGCCCTCGGTTGCAGTCCATCCACTGCCGGACGTGTCCGCGACCGTGATGAACCGCGTGCTGCGGGTGCTGTCGATGGGTGTGGGCGTGACGGCGTGTGCCGTCGTGGCGATCGAGGATGCCCGCGTGCTGAGCGCGCAGACCCAGACCGACGACCAGCTGACGTTGCTCGAAAGTGCAACGCGGGCGGGCTGCGCGCTCTGGCGGGCGCACCGTGCGCTGGGCGCCGGGCATCCGCTGCTGGAGCTGTCCTGGAGCGGTCCGACCCACCACCATCTGGTGCTGCCCGTGCCTCGCCAGCCCGGCCTGCTGATCCTCGCCTGTGTCGAGCGTGAATTCGGTGACCTGGGCGCTGCGCGCTGGCAGATCGCCGTCGCACGCAACCAGTGGGGCTGAGCCGACCCGACCCGATCTGCTGCATTACGATCCCGCCATGACCGACGTTCAATTCGACTACACCCAGCAGGACGCCTCTGGCCAGAGCTGCACCGCGCACGCCTGGGCCAAGGTTCCCGCTCCGCTCACCCGCAGCCAGCGCACGGCGCTCAAGGACCACGCCCGCGACCTGCTGCAGCAGCACAACGCGGTGCTCGTCGCCCACTACTACGTGGACGGCGACCTGCAGGATCTCGCCATGGAGACCGGTGGCTGCGTCTCCGATTCGCTGGAGATGGCCCGTTTCGGCCGTGACCACGCCGCGCAGACGCTCATCGTCGCCGGCGTGCGCTTCATGGGCGAAAGCGCCAAGATCCTGTCGCCTCAGAAACGCGTGCTGATGCCGGACCTGGACGCCACCTGCTCGCTCGACCTGGGCTGCCCGCCGGACGCCTTCGCCGCGTTCTGCGATGCCCACCCCGACCGCACCGTCGTCGTCTACGCCAACACCAGCGCCGCCGTGAAGGCCCGCGCCGACTGGATGGTGACGAGTTCCTGCGCCGAGGCCATCGTCCGGCACCTGCACGAGCAGGGCAAGAAGATCCTCTGGGCACCGGACCGCCACCTGGGCAGCTACGTGCAGCGCCAGACCGGCGCCGACCTGCTGATGTGGCAGGGCGACTGCATCGTGCACAACGAGTTCAAGGGCGTCGAGCTGGAACTGCTGCGCCAGGCGCACCCGCAGGCGAAGATCCTCGTCCACCCCGAGTCGCCGAAGAGCGTGGTGGACCAGGCGGATGTCGTCGGCTCGACGGCACAGTTGCTCAAGGCGGTGATGACGATGGACGCGCCCGAGTTCATCGTCGCCACCGACAACGGCATGTTCCACCGCATGCGCCAGTCCGCGCCGACCAAGGTGCTGATCGAGGCGCCCACCGCCGGCAACAGCGCCACCTGCAAGAGCTGCGCGCACTGCCCGTGGATGGCGATGAACGCGCTGCAGGGCGTGATCGACTGCCTGGAGCGCGGCACCGGCGAAGTGCGGGTCGACGAGCCAATCCGCGCACAGGCGCTCGGCTGCATCGACCGCATGCTCGACTACGTCCAAGCCCATCCGGCCGCGATCAGCCAGCCGTCGCGGGGCTTCGTGCCGAACATCGGCGCCGCCTGAGTCAAGTTGCGGACGGACACGCCGACATCCTCGGCATGAACATCGATTTCACATCCGTCCACAA
>NZ_JBFPGY010000276.1:0-7193 GCF_041083715.1 Sphaerotilus sp. | reverse complement strand
GGACGCGCGAACAGGCGCAAGCCCCAGAATACAAGGCTTCCCGCAAGAGCGGCCCACACCAACCATGCTGTCCAACGTGCTGCCATGGGGGCGGATTATGATCGACGGCCCCGCTGCTCTCAGTGCACTTCGGATCCCACATTCATGAAATCCTTGCGACACGCCGCCCAGCGCGGCTTCACCCTCATCGAGCTGATGGTGGTGCTGGTGATCATCGGCGTGCTGGCGTCCCTGATCGTGCCGAGCGTGCTCGACCGCGTGGACGAGGCCAAGGTCACCGCAGCCCGCACCGACGTCAACAGCCTGATGGAAGCCCTCAAGCGCTACCGACTCGACAACCAGCGCTACCCAACCAGCGAGCAGGGCCTGCAGGCGCTGGTGACCAAGCCGACCACCGGCCCGATCCCGCCGAACTGGAAGCCCTGCCTCGACAAGCTGCCCAACGACCCCTGGGGCCGCGCCTACCAGTACGCCAACCCGGGCGTGAAGGGTCCGATCGACGTGTTCAGCTACGGCGCGGACGGACAGGCTGGCGGCGAAGGCAAGGATGCGGACATCGGTTCCTGGCAGTGATGCCGTGACCCGTGCCCGCGGATTCACCCTGCTGGAGCTGCTGGTGGTGGTGGCGATCATCGCGCTGGCCAGCTCGATCGTGACCATGGCGCTGCCGGACCCGTCCAGCACCCGGCTGGAACGCGAGGCGACCCGGCTGGTGGCGATCCTCGAAACCGCGCGGGTGCAGGCCCGCTCGCTGGGCGCTCCGGTGCGGTGGGTGCCCGGCCGGCCCCGCCAGAGCGCCAGCGACAGCCCAGACCAGCCCGGCCCGGATTTCCACTTCACGGGACTGCCGGAGAACAGCGGCCTGCCCGAACGCTGGTCCGATGCGGACCTGGCGGGCAAGATCGGCATGGTGCTGCCACCGGGTCAATCCGGTCTGCTGCTCGGCCCCGAGCCCGTGATCCCGCCGCAGAAGCTGACCCTGCAGCTCGACGACAAGCGCCTGAGCCTGTCCACCGATGGCCTGGGTGCCTTTGCCGTGATCGCCGATGAACCCCCACCGCAGTGACCGCAGCCAGCGGGGGCTGACGCTGATCGAGGTGCTGGTGGCGCTGGCGATCGTCGCCATCACGCTGGCCGCCGGCATCAAGGCCGCCGGCGCGCTCACCGGCAACACCCAGCGCCTGGCCGACACGCTGGCCGGCCAGTGGTGTGCCGACAACTACCTCACCCGGCTGCGCCTGGAGCGGCAGCTGCCCCCGGTCGGCGACAGCGAGTTCAGCTGCGAGCAGGTCGGGCAGACCTACCAGGGGCGCGTCTCGGTGCGCCCGACGCCCAACCCGCTGTTCCGCCGCATCGACGTGCACATGCTCGATCCCGAGGGGCAGCACCTGCTGCTCTACACCACCGTGATGTCCCGTCTCTGAGGCCCCTGGATCGATGCGCCCGACCCGTTCCTTCCGCCCGCCCCGCCCCGCCGGCTTCACGCTCATCGAGGTGATGGTGGCGCTGTTCATCCTGGCGCTGATGTCGGCGATGGCGTGGCAGGGCGTGGATGCCATCGCCCGCAGTCGTGAATCGACCCAGGTGCGCATGGACCGGCTGCTGCGTCTGCAGACGGTGCTCGCGCAATGGGAAGCCGACGTGCACGAGGTGATCGACACCCAGGTCGTGCCAGGGCTGAACTTCGACGGCGCCACGCTGCGCCTGACGCGCCGCCAGCCCGAGGGCGTGCAGGTGGTCGCCTGGACGCTGCGCGGCGGCAACCTCTACCGCTGGAGCGCGCCGACCTCGACCGCGCTGGACACCTTGCAGGACGGCTGGATGCGCAGCTACCAGCTGCTCGGCAACGAGCCGGGCACGCTGCCGATGCTGGAACACGTCGCGCAGTGGCAGCTCTTCGTCTTCCTGACCAGCAGCAACGGCTGGAGCAACGCGCAGTCGAGCGGGGATGTCGCCCAGACGGCGCCGCCGATCCCGATCGATCCACCGCCGCCGGCGCCGGATGCGCCTGCATCCGGCGCCGGCACCATGAGCGGCAACGGCGTGGTCAGCATCGCCCCGCCGGTGGCGGTCAACCACGATGCACTGCCCGACGGGCTGCGGATGGTGGTCCGCTTTGCACCGGATGGCGCGGCCGACGGCACGCTGACCCGCGAAGTGCGGCTCATCCACCCATGACCACGACGCCCATGACGCGCCCCTGCTCCCCACCGGCACGCCAGCGTGGTGCCGCGCTGCTGACCGCGATGATCATCGTCACGGTCGTGGCGACGCTCGCCTCGGGCATGGTCTGGCAGCAGTGGCGTGCGCTGCAGGTCGAGGCGGCCGAACGCGCGCAGACCCAGTCGGAGTGGGTGCTGCAGGGCGCGCTGGACTGGACACGCATGATCCTGCGCGAAGACGCCCGCGAAGGCGGCGTCGACCACCTCGGCGAGCCCTGGGCCGCGCCGCTGGCCGAAGCCCGGCTGTCCACCTTCCTGGCGGCCGACCGCTCGATGGCCGAGGAGGCACCCGACGCCTTCCTGTCCGGCCGCATCGTGGACGCCCAGTCGCGCTACAACCTGCGCAACCTCGTCCAGCAGGGCAAGGTCAGCCGCCCCGAGCTGCAGACGCTGGAACGCCTGTGCGGCTTCCTGGGCCTGAACGGCGACGTCGCGCCGCGGCTGGCCGAGGCGCTGCGCCGCGCCACACCGGGCAGCGCCACCGAGGCGCCGTCCGACGCCGGCACCACCACGGACACCCTGCCGCTGATGCCCGCCTCCGTCGAGGATCTCGGTTGGCTCGGGCTGGATGCCGCCACGGTGCGGCGCCTCAAGCCCTATGTCGTGCTACTGCCGCGCGAGACGCCGGTCAACCTCAACACAGCGGCCAAGGAGGTCATCGCCGCGGTCCTGCCGGGCATCGATCTGGCGACCGCCGAGCGCCTGGTGCAGGCACGGCTGCGGGATCCGCTGAAAAGCCCCGCCGATGCCAAGACCGTGCTGGGCGAGCGGGCCCTGACCGACGCGCGGCGCGTCAGCGTCAACTCGAACTACTTCATCGTCTACGGCGCGCTGCGGCTGGACCAGGTGACCGTCGCCCAGCGCTCGCTGCTGGAGCGCAACGGGCGCGACGTGCGCACGCTGTCCACGCAGCGCCTGCGCGACCTGACCGAACTGGAAAGTTCGCTGCAGCAATGAACACTGTCACCAGGTTCGGCCGTGCTGCACGGTCGATCGGCGGACCCGCACCTACAATCCGCCGAACACGTCCACCCCACCCATGAGCCTGCTCGTCATCCAATTGCCCACCCGCACCCGGCTGCATCCGCAGAGCCGTGCGTCTGCGCCAGGCGCGGGTGTCCGGGCCGAGCTGGGCTTCGTGCTCAGCCCGGACGGGCAGTCGATCCAGTCGGAAGGCCAGTGCGCCGCGTCGCTGCTGCCCAAGGCCACCGCGGTGGTCGCCGTGCTGGCACCGGCCGATGTCGCGTTCCACAGGCTGACCTGCCCGAAGGCACCCGCGGCCCGCCTGCGTGCGGCGCTGGCAGGGATCCTGGAAGAGCAGGTGCTCGACGAGGTGGACCAGCTGCACCTGGGCCTGGCACCGGACGCCCGGCCCGGCGACGAAGCCTGGGTCGCCGCCATCGACCGCGGGTGGCTGACGGCAGAGCTGGCCGCGCTGGAGACCGCCGGGGTCGTCGTGGACCGGGTCGTGCCGGGGCTGTGGCCCGATGCGCAGGCCCATGGCCATTTCCACGTGCCATACGACGACGACAAGCCGAAGACGCTGCTGACCTGGGCCGATGCGCAGGGCGTGAGCACCTGGCCGCTGCAGGGCAGCCTGTCGCGCGGCCTGCTGCCCGAGCCACTGGCCGACAACACGCTGTGGACGGCCGACCCCGCTGCCGCTGCACCGGCCGAACGCTGGCTGGGACAGCCGGTGCAGGTGCTCGGCATGGGCGCGCGCCTGCTGGCCTCGGCGCAGAGCGGCTGGAACCTGCGCCAGTTCGAGCTGGCCGCGCGCCACCGCGGCCTGGCGCTGCTGCGCGATGCGGGCAAGCAGTTCCTCACGCCGGGCTGGCGGCCGGTGCGCCTCGGGCTGATCGGGCTGCTGCTGGCGAATCTGGCTGGCCTGAACGCCTGGGCCTGGATGCAGCGCAACGAGCTGCAGGTGCGCCGCACCGCGGTCACCAACCTGCTGCGCACGACCCACCCGCAGGTGCGCGCCGTGCTGGATGCCCCGCTGCAGATGGCCCGCGAGAACGAGCAGTTGCGTGCCAGCGCCGGCCGGCCCGGCGACACCGACCTGGAGCCGCTGCTGCAGGCCGCCGCCAGTGTCTGGCCGGAGGGCCGACCGCCGCAGGTCATCCACTACGAGAACGGCCGCCTGTCGCTGGGTGCGCCCGGCCTCGGAGCGACCGAGGTCAGCCGCATGAAGGCCACGCTGGAGCCTGCGGGCTGGCTGATCGAGCACACCGACAACCAGATCACCCTGAGCCGCCCGACCACGCCGGGAGCCATCCGATGACCTCCATCCTGCTGCGATCCGACGCACTGCGCCAGCAACTCGCCCCGCTGCAGCAGCGCTGGCAGTCGCTGGCACCGCGCGAGCGGCTCGGCGCCACGCTGGGCGGCGTGCTGCTGCTGGTGTTCCTGCTCTGGACCATCGGCGTGCAGCCGGCGCTCAAGACGCTGCGCACCGCGCCCGCCCAGCAGGCCGCGCTCGACGCCCAGCTGGCCCAGATGCAGCGCCTGGCGGCCGAGGCGGGCGAGCTGCGTGCGCTGCCACCCGTCGATGCGGTGCAGGCTGATGCGGCCCTGCAATCGGCCACCGAGCGCCTCGGCGCCGCGGCCCGCCTGCAGCGCAGCGGCGAGCGCCTGAGCGTGGCCTTCACCAGCGTCGAGCCGGCTGCGATGATGGGCTGGCTCGCCGAAGTCCGCGCCGCGGCCCGTGTGCGCGTCGTCGAGACACAGCTTGGCCGCACCGGCAATGGCTACAGCGGCAGTGTCGTGCTGACGCTGCCCACACCCGCAACGGCACCGCGCTGACAGGATCCGAGCCCGCACATGGCCCTCCACGGCAGCCCCTGGCGCCCCACCTACCAGCCATCGGCACACCCGTCGATCTTCGGCACGGCCACACGCAAGGCACCTGGCCACGGCTGGGTCGCGCAGGCGCGGGCCAGCCGGCGCTGGGCTGTGGCCGGTGCCGTCATCGGCGCGGTCGGCGCACTGATCGCGTTCGCGCCGGCGCACTGGCTGGCCCAGGCGGTCGCCCGTGCCACGCAGCAGCGCGTGCTGCTGGCCAACGCGCAGGGCACGGTCTGGGCCGGCGATGCGGTGCTGATCCTCGGTGCCGGCGCCGGCAGCCGGGACGCGCGTGCCCTGCCCGGCCGCATCCGCTGGACATTGCGCCCGGCCGGCACCGCCCTGCGTCTGGCGCTGCAGCACGACTGCTGCCTCAACGGCGAACAGCTGCTGCTGGTGCGCCCCGGCGTCGGGCAGGTGCAGGTGGCCCTGCAGCCGGGCCGGGCCGACCAGGGCGACTGGGTCGGCCAGTGGCCTGCAGCCTGGCTGGTCGGTCTGGGCACGCCGTGGAACACCCTGCGCCCCGGTGGCGCGCTGCGGCTGACCACGCAGGCGCTGTCGCTGAGCTGGGCCCAGGGCCGCTTCGCGATGACCGGCAGCGCAGGGCTGGAGCTGCGCGATTTCTCCTCCCGCCTGTCGACGCTGCCGCGCCTCGGCAGCTACCGGGTCACGCTCAGCGGCGACCCGGCCCAGGCCGGCACCGCCATGGTGACGCTGGACACCCTCGACGGCGCCCTGCGGCTCAGTGGCTCGGGCAGCTGGAGCCAGGGCGGACTGCGCCTGCGCGGTGAAGCCACCGCCACCGACGCCGACCGCCCGGCCCTGAACAACCTGCTCAACATCATCGGACGGCGCCAAGGCGCGCGCTCCCTGCTCACGATCGGATGACCATGACGCTGTGCCCACGTCCCTCCGCCCCGCGCCGCGTGCTCGCCGCGGCGCTGGCCGGCACCCTGGCCCTCGGCCACCTCGCGCCGCTGCAGGCGCAGCAGACGCAGCCATCGCGCCGCAACGCCCAGGCCGCGGCCAAGGTGACGGTGAACTTCGTCAACGCCGACATCGAGGCGGTGTCGCGCGCGATGGCCGCCATCGTCAAGCGCCAGATCCTGGTCGACCCACGCGTGCGCGGCCAGATGACGCTCTACAGCGAGCAGCCGCTGACCGAACGCGAGGCCTTCCTGAACTACCTCTCGGTGCTGCGCGGGCTGGGCTTCACGGTGGTGGACGTGGCGGGGCTGCTCAAGGTCGTGCCCGAGGCCGAGGCCAAGCTGCAGACCGGCACCGTCTCGGTCGGCAACGTCATGCGCTCCGGCGACCAGATCCTCACGCAGGTGTTCCCGCTCAAGCACGAGAACGTCAACAACCTCGTGACCGTGCTGCGCCCGCTGATCACGCCCAACAACACCATCAACGCCAACCCCGGCAACAACACGCTGGTCATCACCGACTACGCCGACAACCTGCAGCGCCTGGCCCGCATCATCGCGGCGCTGGACACGCCCGCGGCGACCGATGTCGAGGTGATTCCAGTCAAGAACGGCTCGGCTTCGGACCTCGCGCCGATGGTGCAGCGCTTCGCCGATTCTTCGGCCGGTGGCACGCCCGGCGCACCGGCGGCGATGGCCGGCGGCGTCTCGATCATGGCCGACCCCCGCACCAACTCGCTGCTGGTGCGGGCCCCAAACGCGGCGCGGCTGGCCGTCATCCGCGGCGTGATCGACAAGCTCGACCGGCCTGGTCCGCCCGGCACTGCCGCCGGCAACATCTACGTCGTGTACCTGAAGAACGCCGACGCGACCCGGCTGGCCACGGTGCTGCGCGCCGCCTATGGCGGCGGCAGTGGCGGCAGCGGGGCATCGGGCGGCAGCGCGGGCACCACCGGCAGCACGGGACTGGGCTCGACCGGCACCAACGCGGGCGGCATGGCCGCGGCCATCGGCGGCCAGACCGGTACGGGGGCCTCGACGCAGTCGACCAGCCCGGTGAGCGCCTCGGCCAGTCCCTCCACGGGCGGCTTCGTGCAGGCCGATCCGTCCACCAACTCGCTGATCATCACCGCGCCCGAGCCGGTCTACCGCCAGCTGCGCGCCGTCATCGACCAGCTCGATGCCCGCCGCGCGCAGGTCT
>NZ_JBFPGY010000275.1:0-7206 GCF_041083715.1 Sphaerotilus sp. | reverse complement strand
GGCGAGACGGAAGAAGTCATTGCCGAGCTGCTCACGCACGGCGAAGAGATCATCCTGGCCAAGGGTGGCGACGGCGGCTTCGGCAACCTGCACTACAAGACCAGCACCAACCGCGCCCCGCGCCAGAAGACCGTGGGCTGGCCCGGCGAGATCAAGAACCTGAAGCTGGAGCTGCGCGTGCTGGCCGACGTCGGCCTGCTCGGCATGCCCAACGCGGGCAAGTCCACGCTGATCACCGCGATCTCGAACGCGCGCCCCAAGATCGCCGACTACCCGTTCACGACGCTGCACCCCAACCTGGGCGTGGTGCGTGTCGGCCCGAGCCAGAGCTTCGTGGTCGCCGACGTGCCGGGCCTGATCGAGGGCGCCTCCGAAGGTGCCGGCCTGGGCCACTACTTCCTGCGCCACCTGCAGCGCACCCGCGTGCTGCTGCACATGGTGGACGCGGTGCCCTTCGACGAGGGTGTCGATCCGGTCGCGCAGATCCGCGCCATCGCCAAGGAGCTGAAGAAGTACGACAAGGCGCTCTACGACAAGCCGCGCTGGCTCGTGCTCAACAAGCTCGACATGCTGCCGGACCCCGAGGAGCGCAAGGCGCGCGTGAAGGACATCGTGCGCCGCCTGCGCTGGAAGGCGCCGGTGTTCGAGATCTCGGCCCTGACCCGCGAGGGCTGCGAGCCCCTGATCCGGGCGCTCTACCAGCATGTGGCGGCCCTCAATGCCCCCCCGATCGAGGTGCCGGACGTGCGCTTCGTCGAGGCCGACAACGAAGCCACGCCGCCTGATCCGACCGACCCGCGCTTTCGCTGAGCACGCGCCGGGTTCTTTTTTCGCGAGGTCGCCATGAGTGAAGTTCTGCTGAACGCCCGCCGCATTGTCATCAAGGTCGGCTCCAGTCTGGTCACCAACGAGGGCCGCGGCCTGGACGCCGAGGCGATCCACGCCTGGTGCGTGCAACTTGCCGCGCTGGTCCGGCAGGGGCGCGAGGTGGTGATGGTGTCGTCCGGTGCCATCGCCGAGGGCATGAAGCGCCTGGGCTGGGCAACGCGGCCGAAAGAACTGCACGAGCTGCAGGCCGCCGCCGCCGTTGGTCAGATGGGGTTGGCGCAGATCTACGAGACGTCCCTGCGCGCGCAGGGTCTCGGCAGCGCGCAGGTGCTGCTCACGCATGCCGATCTGGCCGACCGCGAGCGCTACCTGAACGCCCGCTCGACGCTGCTGACGCTGCTCGGGCTGGGTGTGGTGCCGGTGATCAACGAGAACGACACCGTCGTCACCGACGAGATCAAGGTCGGTGACAACGACACGCTGGGGGCGCTGGTGGCCAATCTGGTCGATGCCGATGCGCTGATCATCCTCACCGACCAGAAGGGCCTGTACTCGGCCGATCCGCGCAAGGATCCCGAGGCGACGTTCATCCACGCAGCCGTGGCCGGCACACCCGAGCTGGAGCAGATGGCCGGTGGTGCGGGTTCCAGCATCGGCAAGGGCGGCATGATCACCAAGATCCTGGCCGCGAAGCGGGCCGCCGGCAGCGGAGCCTCCACCGTGATCGCCTGGGGCCGCGAGCCGGACGCGCTGCTGCGGCTGGTGGCGGGCGAGTCCATCGGCACGCTGCTGGTGGCCACGACACCCAAGGTGGCGGCGCGCAAGCAGTGGATGGCCGACCACCTCCAGCTCAAGGGTGCAGTGGTCGTGGACGATGGCGCGGCGCTCAAGCTGCGCGACGAAGGCAAGAGCCTGCTGCCGATCGGCGTCGTGGAAGTGCAGGGCGACTTCGCCCGTGGCGACGTGATCGCGGTGCGCACGCAGACCGGCGCCGAGATCGCCCGTGGCCTGGCGAACTACGCTTGCAGCGAGACCCGGCTCATCGCGCGCAAGCCGTCATCGCAGATCGAAGGGCTGCTGGGCTATGCCAACGAGTCCGAGCTGATCCACCGGGACAATCTGGTTCTCGTGTGATTTCTGAAAAATCTCCCCCCAGGTTTGCGGTGTTCGGTGATTAATTTTGCAATTCAGGCGTATGGGTCTCCCGTGAAGCGGGGTAGTGATTTTTCTGGTACTGCCTAGACTTGGCTCTGAACTGCCCGGATGTGCTGTCACCTGATTCAGCACCTGCATCGGCGGTCCGCACCAACTCACGGAGAGATCAATCATGGGCATTCCTTCATTTCGTCTTGCTTCCATCGCGGCTGGCGTTGCACTGACGCTGCTGGCTGGCACCAGCCAAGCACAAGTCACCGGGCTGGATGACACGCAGTTCAACCTGGCGCTGGGTGTCGAGTGGTTCACCGGCGGCACCGCTGCGTCGATCGGCAACCTGGCTGGCAATACGTTCGCCGCCTTGGACAACAGCGAGTACATCTACCAGAGCTTCACGGTCGGTGCGGGCGGTTCTTACACGGTGAGCTTCGATGCCTACGGCACGGGTCTGGCCGAGTTGTTCAACTCGACGACGTCGGGTTCGCCTGACTACAGCTCGCTGGCTGGTTCGGCCAGCCCCGCACCGGGCGCCTGGGGAACGCCGCCCACGCCGGGATGGCAGCCGGTTTCCTTCACGTTCACGGCTGCACCGCTGGCGTCCTACCACCTGTATTTTTCGGGCAATGGCACGCAAGGCCTGCTGGTCGACAATGTCTCGGTGGCCGCGGCTGTGCCGGAACCCGAGTCCTACGCGATGATGATCGCCGGTCTGGGCGCCCTGGGTTTCATGGCCCGCCGCCGCAAGCAGCCGCAAGCCGGAGCTTGAGCGACTTGGCAACCTCGGTTGCCATGAAAAAAAGCGCCTCGATCGAGGCGCTTTTTTGTTGTGGATCGATTCAGCCCAGCACCGGCGCCAGCGCCCGACGTGCATCGGCTTCGCTCAGTGCCTGCCGCGCCGCGAAGTCCGCCAGCTGGTCTTCACCGATCTTGCCGACGTTGAAATACGCCGATTCGGGATGCGCCAGGTAGAAGCCGCTGACGCTGGCTGCCGGGGTCATTGCCAGGCTCTCGGTCAGGTCCATGCCGATGTCGCGGGCGTCCAGCACCTCGAACATCGCGCGCTTGACGAGGTGGTCCGGGCAGGCCGGATAACCCGGTGCCGGGCGGATGCCACGGTATTGCTCGGCGATCAGCGCCTCGTTGCTCAGTGTCTCATCCGCCGCGTAGCCCCACAGCTCGGTGCGCACGCGCTGGTGCAGCCGCTCGGCGAAGGCCTCGGCCAGCCGGTCGGCCAGCGCCTTGAACATGATCGCGCTGTAGTCGTCGAGGTCGTCGATGAACTGGCGCTCCTTCTTCTCGATACCCAGCCCGGCCGTCACCGCGAACAGGCCGATGTAGTCCGGCTTCGTGCCCTTCGGCGCGATGAAGTCGGCCAGGCTGCGGTTCGGCCGGCGCACGCCGTCGATCACCGGCCGCTCCGACTGCATGCGCAGCGGCTGCCAGCGCAGCACCACGGTCGCGCGTGACTCGTCGGCGTAGACCTCGATCGTGTCGTCGTCCACCGTGTTGGCGGGCAGCAGGCTGATGACACCGCTGGCCTGCAGCCAGCGGCCTTCGATCGCGCGCTGCAGCAGCCGCTTGCCATCGCTGAACACGCGCACCGCCTCGCTGCCGACGACGTCGTCCTTCAGGATCTCCGGAAACTTGCCCGCCAGATCCCAGGTCTGGAAGAACGGCGCCCAGTCGATGCACTGCGCCAGTTCCGCCAGGTCGTAGTTGCGGAACACGCGCCGACCGATGAACTTCGGCTTCGGCGGGGTGTAGGCGGCCCAGTCGAGCGGCGTCTTGTTGGTCCGCGCCGTCGCCAGCGGCACCATCGGCGTGGCCTTCTTGCTGGCGTGCTGGGTGCGCACGCGGTCGTAGTCGGCGTGGAGTTCGTCGATGAACTTCGCGGCGCGCTCGTCGCTGAGCAGGTCCGAACACACGCCCACCGAACGCGAGGCATCCGGCACGTAGACCACCGGCCCGGTGTAGTGCGGCGCGATTTTCACGGCGGTGTGGACCCGCGAGCAGGTCGCACCACCGATCAGCAGCGGCGTCTGGCGTTCGCGGAAGTAGTCATCACGCTGCATCTCGGCCGCAACGTGCTGCATCTCCTCCAGGCTCGGCGTGATCAACCCGGACAGGCCGATGATGTCCGCGCCTTCCTCGCGTGCCTTCTTCAGGATGTCCTGGCACGGGACCATCACGCCCATGTTGACCACCTCGAAGTTGTTGCACTGCAGGACCACGGTGACGATGTTCTTGCCGATGTCATGCACGTCGCCCTTGACGGTGGCGATGACGATCTTGCCTTTCGGCTTGGCCTCGCCGCCCGCATCGACCATTGCCTTCTTCTCGGCCTCGATGTAAGGCAGCAGGTGCGCGACCGCCTGCTTCATCACGCGGGCCGACTTCACCACCTGCGGCAGGAACATCTTGCCGGCGCCGAAGCGGTCGCCGACGATGTTCATGCCAGCCATCAGCGGGCCTTCGATGACGTGCAGCGGCCGGCCGCCACGGGCTGAAATCGCCTGCCACGCCTCCTCGGTGTCGGCGTTGATGAAGTCGGTGATGCCGTGGACCAGCGCGTGGCTCAGCCGGTCATCGACGCTGACCGGATGGTCTGCCGTGCCGCGCCACGCCAGCTTGGCCGAGTCGTCCTTGGCGGCGCCCTTGGCGGTTTCGGCGATCTCGATCAGGCGCTCGCCCGCGTCGGGGCGGCGGTTCAGCACCACATCCTCCACGCGCTCGCGCAGCACCGGCTCCAGGTCGTCGTACACGCCGACCATGCCCGCGTTGACGATCCCCATGTCCATGCCGGCCTGGATCGCGTGGTACAGGAAGACGGTGTGGATCGCCTCGCGCACCGGCTCGTTGCCGCGGAACGAGAAGCTCACGTTCGACACGCCACCCGAGACCTTGGCGCCGGGCAGGTTGGCCTTGATCCAGCGCGTGGCGTCGATGAAGTCCACGGCGTAGTTGTCGTGTTCCTCGATGCCGGTGGCGATGGCGAAGATGTTGGGGTCGAAGATGATGTCTTCTGCAGGGAAACCGACCTCATCGACCAGGATCCGGTAGGCCCGCTCGCAGATCTCGACCTTGCGGGCGTAGGTGTCGGCCTGGCCTTTTTCGTCGAAGGCCATCACGACCGCCGCCGCGCCGTAGCGCTTGACCAGCTTCGCCTGGCGCTTGAACTCTGCCTCGCCCTCCTTCATCGAGATCGAGTTGACGATGCCCTTGCCCTGGATGCACTTCAGGCCCGCCTCGATCACGCTCCACTTGGACGAATCGATCATGATCGGCACGCGGGCGATTTCCGGCTCGCCCGCGATCAGGTTCAGGAAGCGCACCATCGCCGCCTGGCTGTCGAGCATGGCCTCGTCCATGTTGATGTCGATGACCTGCGCGCCGTTCTCGACCTGCTGGCGGGCGACAGCCAGGGCGCGTTCGTACTCGCCGGCCAGGATCATCTTGGCGAAGACCCGCGAGCCGGTGACGTTGGTGCGCTCGCCGACGTTGACGAACAGGGTGCCGGCACCGATCTCGACCGGCTCCAGGCCGGACAGGCGCATCGGGGGAGGGGGAGTGCGTGCAGCGGTAGTCATGGGTGCGGTCAGGGAGATTCTGTGAACCCCGAAGCGATGGACGTACCCGCACCCCAGGGCGGGTGGCTCGATTTTACCGAATGGCGTTCCCGACGCGCCAAAGCCAATCTGGCGGAGGGTCGGGCGGCTTCGTATAAGATTTCCAGCCAGAGCCGAAGTCAGCTGAAAACAGCAGAAACTCACGGGAATCCTGCCGGACGGAGCGAGGCCATGTACCGTCCGGGATTCAACATTCAGCACGGAGCGCTCCATCAGGGGCGATGCAGTACATGGGCTCCAACCAACCGCATCTGCTGCTGGTCGATGACGACATCGCTGCGATCCAGGTCCTGGGTCGAATCCTGGCGCAATACCCCGAACAGCATTTCGCCACCTCGGGCGATGACGCGCTCGAACAGGCCAGGGCCTGCCGCCCGGACATCATCCTGCTCGATGCGGACATGCCAGGCATGTCGGGGTTCGATCTGTGCCGTCTGTTCAAGCGCGACCCCGCACTGAAGGATGTGCCCGTGATCTTCACGACAGCCCACCCGAGCGTGGCGTTCCAGGTGTCCGCATTCGACTGCGGCGCTTCCGATTTCGTTGCCAAGCCGGTGGCACCGGACCACCTGCGCGCCCGGGTCCGCGCTCACCTGCGAGACACCTGGCACCGACCGAATGACCCTGACGCTTCCGAGTGACGGACTGCCAGAGGCCGCTTTCCGCGATGAACGCCACCATCCTGATCGTCGACGATGACCCGGGCGCGATCCAGGTGCTGGCGCGCATGCTGGAAGACCTGGGCGACGTGTGCATGGCCACCGATGGCCAGGAGGCCTTGCGTCTGATGGCCAGCCAGCGGCCGGACCTCGTGCTGCTGGATGCGGACATGCCCGGTCTGAACGGTTTTGCGGTCTGCGAGAGGCTCAAGGCGGACCCGGATCTGGCGGACATCCCCGTCGTGTTCGTCACCGCCAACCACACGGCCGAGTTCGAGGTGTCGGGCTTCGAAGCCGGCGCTGCCGACTACATCACCAAACCGGTGGTTGCGCCGCTGGTACGGGCCCGGGTGCGCACGCAGCTCAAGATCAAGCGCCTGTCGGACGAGCTTCGGCGCATCGCGACCGAAGACCCGCTCACGGGCGTGGCGAACCGGCGCCGCTTCGACACGCTGATGCTGCGTGAACTGGCGATCGCTCAGCGCAGCGGCCAGCCGCTGGCGCTGATGATGATCGACATCGACCAGTTCAAGGCCTACAACGACCACTATGGACACCCGGCTGGCGACGGCTGCCTGCGCGCCGTCGCCGGTGCGGTGGCGAGCGCCTGCCAGCGTCCGACCGATCTCGTGGCCCGCATCGGTGGCGAGGAGTTCGCTGTGCTGCTGGCGCAGACGTCGCTGGCGGCCTCGGCCACGGTGGCCGGTCGCATCCTGGATGCCGTGGCGGCGCTCGATCTGCCGCACCACGGCGTCGGATTGCAGGCACGGGTCAGTGTCAGCGTGGGTGTGGGTGCGGTGGACCTGGCGGGCGAGGCGACTGCGCCAGACATGGCCCGGACGATGGACGCGCTGCTGGCGTCGGCCGATGCGTCCCTGTACGAGGCCAAGCGGTCCGGGCGCAACCGTGCCTGTGCACTGCATGCGGATGGCGACGGG
>NZ_JBFPGY010000274.1:0-7305 GCF_041083715.1 Sphaerotilus sp. | reverse complement strand
GGACAGTCGCTGACAAGCGCAGGCGCTCCAGATCGGCAGCGGTGTTGATGTCGTCGAGCACGCCCGGATCGGACACCTCCACCGCATTCGACGGGTAGCGCCCCAGCACGCGGCGCAGGCCCTCGTCACCGCTGAGCAGGACCAGCTCCGAATACAGTTCCGCCGACAGCCCCACCGGGAACCCTTGCCTGCCGCGGTGCTGCGCGTAGGCCACCGGCGCCGAGTCGATCGCCCGCGCCACCAGCCGCAGCGTTTCGGGCCGCACCAGCGGCATGTCCCCTGGCAGGATCAGCCACCCAGGCACATGGGGTCGTGCGCTGACGCCGGCAGCGATCGAGAATCCTTCACCCAGCGGCTCCCGACTGGCAGACCCCACCGGTGGCAGCAGCACGATGTCGCGCGAAGCGACGATGCTGCTGGCCACATCCACCAGCGATGCCACGGTGACCACCACCAAGGGCAAACCGGAGCTGACCACCGCGTCGAGGGTGTGCGACAGCACGCTCGCGTCACCAAGCAACTGCGCGAGCTTCGGCCCCGTGCCCTTGTACCGCGACCCGCTGCCGGCGGCGAGCACCACCACGGTCGGCGGACTCCGGGTGGGACTCATGTCCGGCTCCTCGTCTCGATGTCGTTGACCGTGACCATGGACCATTCCTCTCTGCACTGGTTCGCACGGCCCGGGCGGGCCCTGCCTTCCATGACGCCATGGGAACCCACATCGCCCTCGAAGTGAACTGGTGCCTTCACTTAAGGACAACTGCTAGCCACGCGGACCAGACTGGATCAGTCCGGCGTCAGACAGGTGTGTTGCGCTGGAGCAGTGCGCTGGTCACGGACCTTCCTATACTCGGCGCCATGACGAACATTGCTGACCTGCGCAAGAGCTATGAGGCCGGGGAACTCGACGAGCACAACGCCGCTGGCGTGCCCCTGCAGCAATTCGACCAGTGGCTGCAGCAAGCCCTGAAGGCCGGCGTGCCGGAGCCGAACGCCATGACGGTGGCCACCGTCGGCGCAGATGGACACCCCTCGACCCGCATCGTGCTGATCAAGGGCTATGACGAGCGCGGGCTGGTCTGGTACACCAACTATGACAGCCGCAAGGGCCAGGATCTGGCGCTGCACCCCTGGGCCGCGCTGCAGTTCCACTGGGTGGAGCTGGAGCGGGTGGTGCGCATCGAAGGTCCGGTCGAGAAGGTGTCGGCCGAGGAGTCCGATGCCTACTATGCCTCGCGGCCGCTGGACTCGCGCCTGGGCGCCTGGGCCTCGCCACAAAGCCAGACGATCCCTTCGCGCACCGTGCTGGTCACCAACGCTGCCCGCGCCGCAGCCCAGCATGGCCTGAATCCGCCGCGTCCGCCGCACTGGGGCGGCTACCGGCTCGTGCCACAGCGCTGGGAGTTCTGGCAAGGGCGCAAGTCGCGCCTGCACGACCGGCTGGTCTACCGGCAGGATGCCGAAGGCCGCTGGCTGCGCGAACGCCTCGCCCCTTGATCTGCCTGTGCCCGTGACGGGCTCGGGCAGAATGCGCCCGGTCCGATCCACCCACCCACCCGGCTGTCGCCCCGCTCTCCCGTGCTGCTAGATCCGTCCTGGAAACCCCTGCTGTCCGCACTCGTCCAGCCGCCGGCCAGCCTGCTGCTGCTGATCCTGCTGGGCCTGTGGCTGATGCGGCGCCGGCCGCGCCTGGGTGGCAGCCTGATCGCGCTGTCCACGGCCGGGCTGTGGCTGATGTGCTGCGTCGCGACCGCACACTGGCTGCAGGACACCGTGCTGCGTCCGCCCCCGGCACTGAACACCGCACAGATCCGCGCACTGATGCGCGGACCGAACCAGACGCCGACCGCGATCGTCGTGCTCGGCGCCGGCCGCCACCGGTTCGCGGCCGAATACGGCACCTCCAATCTCACCCAGCAAGCCATGGTCCGACTGCGCTACGGCGTGTGGCTGGCCCGGCACACCGGCCAGCCGCTGGCCTACGCCGGCGGCGTCGGCTGGGCGCAGATCGGTGAGCGATCCGAGGCCGAGACAGCCGCACAGATCGTGCAGGACGACTACGGCACCAGCCTGCGCTGGATCGAATCGCGTTCGCGCGACACCCGCGAGAACGCGGACCTGATGGTGCCGATCCTGGACAGCGCCGGCATCAAGCGCATCGTGCTGGTCACCCACGCGGCGCACATGCCGCGCGCCATGCGCGCCTTCCGGGATGCGGCCGGCAAGAGCATGGTGATCGTGCCCGCACCGGTCGCCGCCGTGACCCGCGACGACCAGCCGGCACTGGACTGGCTGCCCTCACAGCAGGGCTACCTGCTCATGCACAACGCGCTGCACGAAGTCTTCGGGCTGATCGCCGGCAACTGAGGCCTGAGACCGGCGATCCATCCGGTGGTGGCGTGTCAGCGCGCCGCGCCACCTGCCGTGAAGAGCTGTGACCAGAGCGCCTCCATGCGCTGCGTCACCACCCGGTCCATCTCGATGGTGCGCCCCCACTCGCGGCTGGTCTCGCCCGGCCACTTGTTGGTGGCATCCAGCCCCATCTTGCCGCCCAGCCCCGACACCGGCGAGGCGAAGTCAAGGTAGTCGATCGGCGTGTTCTCCACCAGCGTCGTGTCGCGAACCGGGTCCATCCGGGTCGTGATGGCCCAGATCACCTCCTGCCAGCTGCGGATGTCCACGTCGTCGTCCACCACCACGATGAACTTGGTGTACATGAACTGGCGCAGGAAGCTCCAGATCCCGAACATCAGCCGCTTGGCGTGCCCGGGATAGCTCTTGCGGATGCTGACGATCGCCATCCGGTAGCTGCAGCCTTCGGGCGGAAGGTAAAAGTCGGTGATCTCCGGAAACTGCTTGCGCAGGATCGGCACGAACACCTCGTTCAGGGCGACACCCAGGATCGCGGGCTCGTCCGGCGGCTTGCCGGTGTAGGTCGAGTGGTAGATCGGATCCTTGCGCGTCGTCATGCGGCTGATCTCGAACACCGGGAACCAGTCCTGTTCGTTGTAGTAGCCGGTGTGGTCGCCGTACGGCCCTTCCAGGGCGTGCAGGTAACCATCCTTTTCCTTCAGCGGAATGCCTTGCTCGCTGCGGCCTTCGAATCCGGGTGCGGCGATCGGGATGTGGCCTTCGAGCACGATCTCGGCAAACGCAGGGACCTGGAGCTTCAGATCCCCCTCGCCGACGCCACTTTCCGCCAGCTCCGTACGCCCCCCACGCAACAATCCAGCGAACTGGTATTCGGACAGACTGTCCGGTACTGGCGTGACCGCACCCAGGATCGTGGCGGGATCGGCGCCCAATACCACCACTATCGGAAAGGGCTTTCCAGGATTTGCGTGTGCAAATTCACGAAAATCCAACGCTCCTCCGCGATGGGCCAGCCACCGCATGATGGTCTGGCGGGGTCCGATCACCTGCTGGCGGTAGATCCCGAGATTTTGCCGCTTCCGGGGCCGCGGAACGGACTGTGGACCGCGGGTTACCACCAATCCCCAGGTGATCAAAGGGGCCACATCGCCTGGCCAGCAGTGCTGCACCGGCAATTTCCCGAGATCGATGTCATCCCCGGAAATGATCATTTCATGACATGCCGGATGGCGAACCACGGAAGGCTTCATGTCCCACAGCGTCTTGGCCATTCGTAACAAATGGCCGGCGTCCTGCAGCCCACGGGGGGGCTCCGGCTCCTTGAGACGGGCCAGAAGCTCACCTATTTCACGTAACGAAGAGACCTGCTCGGCGCCCATGCCGAGTGCTACACGCTCCGGCGTTCCGAAAAGATTGGTAACAACCGGGATTGACGACACCCGACCTCGGGTCGTCGGGTTCTGGAACAGCAGTGCCGGACCACCGGCACGCAAGGTGCGGTCGGACAGCCAGGTCATCTCCAATTCGGTTGCAACCGATTCCTTCACTTTCAGCAAGGCCTTGCGCTGCTCCAACAAGGCCAGAAAGTCCCTCAAATCGCGGTATTTCATAGAATTACAATCTAATTACGTTGTTTCTTATTGTTGACTGGTTATTTGGACGACTTCTAGAATTCATCCGTTTTCGAATACAGGGGGCTTGTGGCCTGCCGCAACTGTGCAGCTGCCCCCTTCGATCCCGTTGCATGAAGGGGTGTTGACCACCCGACAAGAACCACTCGAACGAGGGCTGTCGGCTGTTGCGCAACGGGGATTATCTGGGCGCCTGCCAATGGCCACACGGCGCCTGCAGTGATCGAAAGAGGAGTTGCATGCTTGCACCCCGATCCTGGAAGCGAATCCAGTCCGCCACCGCGCAATCGGTGCGGGTGTTCATCGCGGATCTCGGCAACGGCCTGCTGGCCGTCAGCCACAACAGTCTGGCCGTCATCGGGCTGGCTGTCCTTAGTGTCACCTTTGTCATCGGCGGGCGAGCCGACGTGCGGGGCATGCTGGAAGAGCGTGCCCTGGACTGGCTCGTCGAGCGACAGGAAGCCCGCTCAGCCGCATCCAGCCAAGTGGACGAACCCAACCTGCTGGCCCAGGGTGACTTCTCCGCCGTGGACCGCGCCACCGCTGTCGACCCCAGCGAACTCAACCGCCAGCAGGCAGCGGTTGCGCAATGGCTGTCGCGCCGCTACAAGGTGGCGCCAGAGCCAGTCGGCCGCCTGGTTCAGGAGGCCTGGTCGCTGGGCAAGCGCGTCGGTCTGGAACCCACGCTGATTCTGGCCATCGTCGCCATCGAGTCCTCGTTCAACCCGTTTGCGCAAAGTGCCGTCGGTGCGCAGGGGCTGATGCAGGTGCTCACCCGCATGCATGACGACAAGTACGTCGCATTTGGAGGCAACCACGCTGCGTTCGATCCCCTGACCAACCTGCGCGTGGGGGTGCAGGTGCTCAAGGACTGCATCGCCAAGGCCGGTTCGGTCGAAGGAGGCCTTCGCCACTACGTCGGTGCAGCCAACATGGCCAACGACGGGGGCTACGCCTTCAAGGTGCTGGCAGAGCAGGAGTTCCTGCAGCAGCTCATCAAGGGCCGCTCGGTGCCCGTGACCGCTCGCCTGCCGGTGCCGCCAGTGTCGACGCCATCGGAGCCGGTGCCCGGATCGACACCGACATTGACCTCCCCGGTCAACCAGGGCAACCGCCCATCGGCAGCAGCAGGCCCCGGAGCCAACCCGGTCCTGCAGGGCAAGCCCGACCGTGTCGCCGCACTCAGCTATTGAGCGTGTGATCTTGTAAACTCCACAGACCGCGCAACTGGCGTTCACGGACCCCGCCCGGGGTCCGAGGTGGGTCAACCACCAGGGAGCGCGGTCGCTGCCGGCCCGCTTCGGGGCTCGTCAGCAGTTTCTTTGCCGTGCGCCTGGGCAGCCCACCGCCTCTGCCTTCGATCCAGGCGAGGCTGGCGGGGCCGGACTTCACCGACAGGACTGCCTCCCCATGTTTGACCGCGCTACCCAGACCCTCGCCACCGTCGATCCCGAGATCACGGCCGCCATCGACGCCGAAGTGCGTCGCCAGGAAGAGCACATCGAGCTGATCGCCAGCGAGAACTACACCTCGCCCGCCGTCATGGCCGCGCAAGGCTCGCAGCTCACCAACAAGTACGCCGAGGGCTACCCCGGCAAGCGCTACTACGGCGGCTGCGAATACGTCGACGTCGTCGAGCAGCTCGCCATCGACCGCGCCAAGCAGCTCTTCGGCGCCGAGCACGCCAACGTGCAGCCGAACTCCGGCTCGCAGGCCAACCAGGCCGTGTTCTTCGGCCTGCTGCAGCCCGGTGACACCATCATGGGTCTGAGCCTGGCCGAAGGCGGTCACCTGACGCACGGCATGCCGCTGAACATGTCCGGCAAGTGGTTCAAGGTCGTGTCCTACGGCCTCGACGCCAAGGAAGACATCGACTACGACGCGATGGAGCGCCTGGCCCACGAACACAAGCCGAAGCTGATCATCGCGGGCGCCTCGGCGTTTGCGCTGCGCATCGACTTCGAGCGCTTCGCCCAGGTCGCCAAGGCCGTCGGCGCCTACTTCATGGTCGACATGGCGCACTACGCAGGCCTGATCGCCGCGGGCGTCTACCCGAACCCGGTGCCGCACGCCGACGTCGTCACCACCACCACGCACAAGACCCTGCGCGGCCCGCGCGGCGGCCTGATCCTGATGCGCGGCGACGACGTGGCCAAGAAGATCAACTCGGCCATCTTCCCCGGCATCCAGGGCGGCCCGCTGATGCACGTCATCGCCGGCAAGGCGGTCGCGTTCAAGGAAGCACTGCAGCCCGAGTTCAAGGCCTACCAGGAGCAGGTCGTCAAGAACGCCGCCGCGATGGCCGAGACGCTGACGAAGCGCGGCCTGCGCATCGTGTCCGGCCGCACCGAAAGCCACGTCATGCTGGTCGACCTGCGCCCCAAGGGCCTCACCGGCAAGGAAGCCGAGGCGCTGCTGGGCCGTGCCCACATGACCTGCAACAAGAACGGCATCCCGAACGACCCGCAGAAGCCGATGGTCACCAGCGGCATCCGCCTGGGATCGCCGGCGATGACCACACGCGGCTTCAAGGAAGAACAGGCCGTGCTGACCGCCAACCTGATCGCCGACGTGCTGGAAGCCCCGGCAGACGAGGCCGTGCTGGCCCGTGTGCGCGAGCAGGTCGCCGCACTGACCCGCGACTTCCCGGTCTACCGCGGCTGATGCGACCGAGCGACCGGGTGTCCTGAACATGCGCTGCCCCTACTGCGGACACCAGGACACCACGGTCGTCGAGACCCGTGCGTCGGATGAAGGCGACGCGATGCGCCGCAGACGCCGCTGCAGCGCCTGCGACAAGCGCTTCACCACCTACGAGCGGGTCGAGCTGGCCATGCCCGCGGTGGTGAAGAAGAACGGCAACCGCATCGAGTTCGACCGCGCCAAGCTGCGCGCGTCGATGATGCTCGCCCTGCGCAAGCGCAACGTGAGCGTGGACCTGATCGATGCGGCCATCGCCCGCATCGAGAGCACGCTGTTCACCAGCGGCGAGAGCGAGGTCACCACCTCCCACATCGGCGAGCTGGTGATGCGCGAACTCAAGCGCCTCGACAAGGTCGCCTACGTGCGCTTCGCCTCCGTCTACCGGCGCTTCGAGGACGTGGACGCGTTCAACCAGCTCATCCGGGAAATCTGAGGCACCGGCCTCCCCCGCACCTCCCCCGAAAAACCGGTACCGCTCCCTCTTCGGAGGGAAGCGCATACCACCAGCGCCTGCCTAGACTGGTCGCCAGCGATCCAGCACAGGCGAACGGGGGGATGGATGGTCCGGACAACGATGCAGGCGAGAACACACGCTGCC
>NZ_JBFPGY010000273.1:0-23535 GCF_041083715.1 Sphaerotilus sp. | reverse complement strand
GCGTGCAGACCGCGGAAACGCGGTGAAAGCGGCGTCTTCTCTTCCGGAAACTGCACAGTCACACTGCGCTGGAAGAAGTGACGCCCCGTCAGCTTCATGCCCTTGAGCAACTCAAGCAACATGAAACTGGAGACAAAATCCTTGACACTGGCCACGGCGGACATGGTTTCTTTCCTCGCTCGCTCGGGTTATTTCCAGATGTTCCAGGGTGACTGGATCCACAGACCCACCACCACCAGCCACACCAGCGTGATCGGGATGAAGATCTTCCAGCCCAGACGCATGATCTGGTCATAGCGGTAGCGCGGGAAGGTGGCGCGTACCCACAGGAACATCGTCGCGACACAGAAGGTCTTCAGGCCCAGCCAGATCCAGCCCGGGATGAAGCCCAGCACGGTGAACGGGGTCGACCAGCCGCCGAGGAACATCAGCACGGCCAGCATCGACACCAGGATCATGTTGGCGTATTCAGCCAGGAAGAACATGGCGAACGACATGCCTGAGTACTCGATCATGTGACCGGCCACGATTTCCGCTTCACCTTCGACCACGTCGAACGGATGGCGGTTGGTCTCGGCCAGACCGGAGATGAAGTAGACGATGAAGATCGGGAACAGCGGCAACCAGTTCCAGGACAGCAGGGGGATGCCCATGTCGGCGAAGCGGCCCCTGGTCTGGCTCATGACGATGTCCGTCATGTTCAGGCTGCCGGCCACCATCAGCACGACGACAAAGCAGAAGCCCATCGCGATTTCGTAGCTGACCATCTGGGCCGACGCACGCATCGCCCCCAGGAAGGCGTACTTCGAGTTCGACGCCCAGCCGGCGATGATGACGCCGTAGACCTCCATCGAGGTGATCGCCATCAGGAACAGCAGGCCGGCGTTGACATTGGCCAGCGCCACTTCGGGACCGAACGGCACGACTGCCCACGCAGCCAGCGCCGGCATGATGGTCATGATCGGACCCAGGAAAAACAGGCCCTTGTTCGCGGCCGTCGGGGCGATGATCTCCTTGAAGATCAGCTTGACAGCGTCGGCAATCGGGGTCAGCAGACCCCAGGGGCCGACGCGGTTCGGGCCCGGACGGATCTGGGTCCAGCCGATGGCCTTGCGTTCCCAGAGCGTCAGGTAGGCCACGCAGCCGAGCAGCGGCAGCAGCACGGCCACGATCTTGAGCAGCGTCCAGACCACGGTCCAGGCGGAGCCCAGCGTGGAAGCGCCGACGGTTTGCAGGGTGTCCAGCATCATCAGGTCCTTCTGCGGCTCAGGCGCGTTCGATGCGCAGGGTGCCGAACACGGCGCCCAGTGCAGCGGTGGAGGGATGACCGGCGCTCACACGAACGGTGTCGGCCGCCAGCGTGGCATCCAGCGAAGCGGGCAGCACGACACTGCCTTCGCCCTGCTGGACGCGCACCTTGGCACCATCCTGCAAGCCCAGCTGAGCCCAGAGGGCAGCATTCAGGGCGACCAGCGGGGCATTGGCGTCCGCGGTTTCCTGCAGCGACGGCGCACGGCGCACGATCGAATCCGTGGCGTAGACCGGCACATTGGCGATGCGCTGCAGGCCTGCCGGGGCAGTCACGATCTGCGGTGCGCTGCTGCTGCGGTTGGAGAGACGGGCTGAAACCTTGGCAGCATCGTTCAGGCCGGCGGCAGCGCGCACGTCCTCGACCGATTCCTGCACGAACCCGTTCAGGCCCAGCAGGTTGCCCAGCACGCGCAGCACCTTCCAGCCCGGGCGGGTATCGCCCAGCGGGCGCACCACACCGTGGAAGCTCTGCACACGACCATCCGCGTTGACGAAGCTGCCACCGGTTTCGGTGAATGGAGCGATCGGCAGCATCACGTCGGCAAATTCGACATTCGCCTGGAAGGGGCTGAAGGCAACGACCATCTCGGCAGCAGCCAGTGACTGGGCCGCCTGCGCGGCATTCGCAGCGTCCAGCACCGGCTCGGTGTTGAACAGCAAATAGGCCTTGAGCGGCTGGGCCAGCATCTGCGCGGCATCCAGACCACCCTGCCCCGGCTGCGCACCGACCAGCTGTGCGCCGACGCCGTTGCCGGAGTCCCCCAGGTAGCCGCAACGGGCACCAGCCTGCTCGGCGATCCAGTTGGCGATGGCCAGCAGTTCGGCCGCTTGCGGGTGTGCAGCCGCCGCGTTGCCCAGCAGCACCGCCTTGCGTTCACCCGACAGCAGTGCATTGGCAATGGCTTGCGCCTGCTCGCCCGGCGTCACGGACAGCGGAGCGGTCACGCCCTTGGCCGTGGCGACGGCCGCTGCCACCTCGATCAGCACGGACAGCCAGTCCGACGGCGCCGCGACGATCTCGCCAGCGACCGTCATGGCCCAGTCATCCGACTGCGCACCGATGCGCATCACCTTGGCACCGCGGCGGGCGGCCTGGCGCAGCCGCTGGGCGAACAGCGGATGGTCCTTGCGCAGGAAGGAGCCGATCACCAGAGCGCGGTCCAGCGTGGACAGCTCGGCGATCGGCAGACCCAGCCAGCGCACGGCACCGGCTTCGGTGCGGAAATCGGCGTGGCGCAGGCGGTGGTCGATGTTCTGGCTGCCGAGGCCACGCATGAACTCGCCCAGCAGGAACAGCTCTTCGCTGGTGCTCGTGGCCGAAGCCAGTGCACCGATCGAGGCCGCGCCATGCTGCGTCTTGATCTGCTTCAGGCCGTTGGCGACATATTCGAGCGCCACGGTCCAGTCCACCGGCTTCCACTGGCCGCCCTGCTTGAGCATCGGCTGCGTCAGACGGGCATCGCTGTTGAGCGCTTCGTAGCTGAAGCGGTCGCGGTCGGCGATCCAGCATTCGTTGACGGCGTCGTTTTCCAGCGGCACCGCGCGCAGCACCTTGTGGTTCTTGACCTGCACGATCAAGTTGGCACCCGTCGAATCGTGCGGGCTGACGCTCTTGCGGCGCGACAGCTCCCAGGTGCGGGCGCTGTAGCGGAAGGGCTTGCTCGTCAGTGCGCCGACCGGGCAGATGTCGATCATGTTGCCCGACAGCTCGGAGTCGATCGTCTGACCGACAAAGGTCGTGATCTCGGAGTGCTCGCCACGCTGCAGCATGCCGAGTTCCATCTGGCCAGCGATTTCCTGGCCGAAACGGACGCAGCGCGTGCAGTGGATGCAGCGGCTCATCTCCTCCATCGAGATCAGCGGACCGACTTCCTTGTGGAAGACAACGCGCTTCTCTTCCTCGTAGCGCGAGGCCGACTTGCCGTAGCCGACGGCCAGATCCTGCAGCTGGCATTCGCCGCCCTGGTCGCAGATCGGGCAGTCCAGCGGGTGGTTGATGAGCAGGAACTCCATCACCGACTGCTGGGCCTTGATCGCCTTGTCGCTCTTGGTGCGCACGATCATGCCCTGCGTCACCGGCGTGGCGCAGGCGGGCATGGGCTTGGGCGCCTTCTCGACATCCACGAGGCACATGCGGCAGTTCGCGGCGATCGAGAGCTTCTTGTGGTAGCAGAAGTGCGGGATGTAGGTGCCGGCCGCTTCGGCAGCATGCATCACCATGCTGCCTTCGAGCACCGAAACCTTCTTGCCGTCGAGTTCGATTTCAACCATGTTCGTTCGTCCCGGCCATGCAGGTCTTGTGTTCGATGTGGTGGACAAATTCGGCGCGGAAATGCTTGAGCATGCCGCGCACCGGCATCGCTGCCGCATCCCCCAGCGCACAGATCGTGCGGCCCATGATGTTTTCGGCCACGTTGTCGAGCAGCGCCAGATCGTCCGGACGGCCATGGCCGGTCTCGATGCGATCGACCATCTTCGACAGCCAGCCAGTGCCTTCGCGGCACGGCGTGCACTGGCCGCACGACTCGTGGGCGTAGAAGTAGGACAGGCGCTGCAGGCTCTTGACCATGCAGCGGGTCTCGTCCATCACGATGACGGCACCCGAGCCGAGCATGGAGCCGGCCTTGCTGATGGAGTCATAGTCCATCGTGCAGTTCATCATCACGTCGGCCGGCAGCACCGGTGACGACGAGCCGCCCGGGATCACCGCCTTGAGCTTCTTGCCACCCTTGACGCCACCGGCGAGTTCCAGCAGCTTCGAGAACGGCGTGCCCATCGGGATCTCGTAGTTGCCGGGACGCTCCACATCACCGACCATCGAGAAGATCTTGGTGCCACCGTTGTTCGGCTTGCCGCACTCCAGATAGGCTTGGCCGCCGTTGCGGATGATCCACGGCACGGCCGCGAAGGTCTCGGTGTTGTTGATCGTCGTGGGACGGCCATACAGACCGAAGCTCGCGGGGAACGGCGGCTTGAAGCGGGGCTGGCCCTTCTTGCCTTCAAGCGACTCCAGCAGCGCGGTTTCTTCGCCGCAGATGTAGGCACCGAAGCCATGGAAGGCGTGGAGCTGGAAGCTGTGCTTGCTGCCAAGGATGTTGGCGCCGAGGTAGCCAGCGGCACGGGCCTCTTCCAGGGCGTCCTCGAAGCGCTCGTAGGCCTCGAAGATTTCGCCGTGGATGTAGTTGTAGCCAACCGAAATGCCCATCGCGTAGGCCGCGATGATCATGCCTTCGATGACGATGTGCGGGTTGAAGCGCAGGATCTCGCGGTCCTTGCAAGTCCCGGGCTCGCCTTCGTCCGAGTTGCACACCAGGTACTTCTGCACCGGCAGCGCACGCGGCATGAAGCTCCACTTCAGGCCGGTCGGGAAACCCGCACCACCGCGACCGCGCAGACCCGAGGCCTTCACGTCCGCGATCACCTGATCGGGCGTCATGCCCTCGCCTTCGCCCTGGCCCAGGATCTTGCGCAGCGCCTGGTAGCCACCACGCGCCTCGTAGTCCTTGAGACGCCAGTTGCTGCCGTTCAGGTCCGCATAGATCTGCGGGTTGATGTGCCGGTCATGGAAACAGGTCTCGAAACCGGTGGCCTGGAATTTGGAGAGATCAAGAGTCATGTGCCTGTCCGCTCCTGGGTTCAGTTGGCCGCAGCCTTGGACTGCGCCTTGAGCGTGGTGACCAGCTCGTCGAGTCGGTCGTTGCTCATGTAGCTGATCATCTGGCGGTCATTGACCAGCATCACCGGTGCGTCGGCACAAGCGCCCAGGCACTCGCACTTCTGCACGGTGAACAGGCCGTCGGCGGTGGTGCCACCGTCTTCGACGCCCAGCTTCTCGCACAGGTAGTCCATCGCCTTCTGCCCATTGCGCAACTGGCAAGGCAGATTGGTGCAGACGTTCAGCTTGAACTGACCGACCGGGCGCTGGTTGTACATGTTGTAGAAGGTCGTGACCTCGCGCACCGCGACCGGCGCCATGCCGAGAACATCGGCGATGGCTTTTTCGGCTTCGGCCGAGACCCAGCCCAGCTCCTGCTGGGCGATCGACAGGCAGGCCATCACGGCCGACTGCTTCTGGTCGGCAGGATACTTGGCAACTTCGCGCGCAAAGCGCGCCAGGGTGGCTTCACTGAACATGGAGGTGGTCGCTTCCGGAGAGCATCAGTCAATCAGCGGTCGGTCAGCGGTCGATCTCGCCGAACACGATGTCCATCGTGCCGATGATGGCCACGGCGTCCGCGATCATGTGGCCGCGCGACATCTCGTCGAGTGCGGCCAGATGCACGTAGCCGGGCGGGCGGATCTTCATGCGGTAGGGCTTGTTGGCACCATCGCTGATCAGGTAGATGCCGAACTCGCCCTTCGGGTGCTCGACGGCCGCGTAGGCCTCGCCTTCTGGCACGTGGAAGCCTTCCGTGAAGAGCTTGAAGTGGTGGATCAGCTCTTCCATCGAAGTCTTCATCTCGACGCGCGACGGCGGAGCGACCTTGTGGTTGCCGGTGATGACCGGACCGGGATTCTTGCGCAGCCAGTCGACGCACTGCTTGATGATGCGGTTGGACTGGCGCATTTCCTCGACACGCACCAGATAGCGGTCGTAGGTATCGCCGTTGACACCCAGCGGGATGTCGAAGTCCATGCGGTCATAGACTTCGTAAGGCTGGTTCTTGCGCAGATCCCAGGCGATGCCCGAACCGCGCAGCATCGCGCCGGTGAAACCCAGATTCAAGGCACGCTCCGGCGACACGACGCCGATGCCGACCGTGCGCTGCTTCCAGATGCGGTTGTCGGTGAGCAGCGTTTCGTACTCGTCGATCAAGGTCGGGAAACGCGTCGCGAAGTCTTCGATGAAGTCCAGCAGCGAGCCCTGGCGGTTCTCGTTCAGACGCGCCATCGCCTTGGCGTTGCGGATCTTGCTGTGCTTGTACTGCGGCATGCTGTCCGGCAGGTCACGGTAGACACCGCCCGGACGGAAGTAGGCAGCGTGCATGCGCGCACCGGAGACGGCTTCGTACATGTCGAACAGATCTTCCCGCTCGCGGAAGCAGTAGATCAGCATGTTCATCGCACCGCAGTCCATGCCGTGGCAACCCAGCCACAGCAGGTGGTTCAGCAGGCGCGTGATCTCGCTGAACAGCACACGGATGTACTGCGCGCGGATCGGCACATCGACACCCAGCAGCTTCTCGATCGCCAGGCAGTAGGCATGCTCGTTGGACATCATCGACACGTAGTCGAGGCGGTCCATGTAGGGCAGCGACTGGATGAACGTCTTGCTTTCCGCCAGCTTCTCGGTGGCGCGGTGCAGCAGCCCGATGTGCGGGTCGGCACGCTGGATGACTTCGCCGTCCAGCTCCAGCACCAGCCGCAGCACGCCGTGCGCTGCCGGGTGCTGCGGACCGAAGTTCAGGGTGTAGTTCTTGATTTCAGCCATGGATCAACCTCAGGTTCGGCGCTGCGCCAGCTCAGTGCAGGCCGCCATAGTTGTCTTCGCGGATGATGCGCGGCGTGATCTCGCGCGGCTCGATCGTGACGGGCTGGTAGATGACGCGCTTCTGCTCAGGGTCGTAGCGCATCTCGACGTGGCCCGTGACCGGGAAGTCCTTGCGCATCGGGTGGCCGATGAACCCGTAGTCGGTCAGGATGCGGCGCAGGTCGTCGTGCCCGTCGAACACGATGCCATACATGTCGAACGCTTCACGTTCGAACCAGTTGGCCGAGGACCACAGCGGGGTGAGCGCCGGCACGACGGGGAAGTCGTCATCGGCCGCGAACACCTTGAGGCGCAGGCGCCAGTTCAGGCGTACCGACAGCAGATGGGTCACCACGGCGTAGCGCAGACCTTCGTGCACGCCATCGCGGTAACCGCTGTAGTCGACGCCGCAGAGATCGATCAACTGCTCGAACCCGAGGTCCGGATGATCGCGCAGCGTCTTGGCGACAGAGAGGGAGTCGGACGCCTTGACCGTGATCGTGAGTTCACCGCGTGCACGCACCAGCCTCACCAGGCGGTCAGTGAACACACGCTCCAGCGTGGCCTGCAGGGTATCGAGTTTCTGAGTCATGTCGGATGCACCTGCTCAGCGGGCGATGGTGTTTTCGCGGCGGATCTTGGCCTGCAGCTGCAGGATGCCGTAGAGCAGCGCCTCGGCCGTGGGCGGACAGCCCGGCACATAGACGTCCACCGGCACGACCCGGTCACAGCCTCGGACGACCGAGTAGCTGTAGTGGTAGTAACCACCCCCATTGGCGCAGGAGCCCATGCTCAACACCCAGCGGGGCTCGGCCATCTGGTCATAGACCTTGCGCAAGGCCGGCGCCATCTTGTTGCACAGCGTGCCAGCAACGATCATCAGATCGGACTGGCGAGGACTGGGCCGAAACAACATGCCGAAGCGGTCGATGTCGTAGCGGGAAGCCCCCGCATGCATCATCTCGACCGCGCAGCAGGCCAGACCAAAGGTCATCGGCCAGAGCGAACCGGTCTTCGACCAGTTGATCAGGGTATCGACACTGGTCGTGACGAAACCTTCCTTGAGTACGCCTTCAATGCCCATGGTGTGCTTCCGTGGCTCTCGTGGTCTGGATCGATTTCATTCCCAATCGAGGGCGCCCTTTTTCCATTCGTACACGAATCCGACCACCAGGATGCCCAAGAAGATCATCATCGCCCAGAAACCTGTCGCCCCGATTTCACGGAGCGACACCGCCCACGGGAAAAGGAACGCAATTTCCAAGTCGAACAGAATAAAGAGAATCGCCACCAGGTAGTAGCGCACATCGAACTTCATGCGCGCGTCCTCGAATGCTTCGAAACCGCACTCGTAGGGGGAGTTCTTGGCAGGGTCCGGACGATGCGGGCCCAGCAGCGCACCCAGCAACTGGGGCGCAACGCCGACACCAACGCCGACAAGAATGAACAGAATGACGGGGAGGTATTGTTCCAGATTCATGTCAGTCGACTTGTCAGCCTCTCATGCGGCAAAAATAAAGCGCGCCGCCCGGGAAAACACCGAAGTGCTCAACCGCGTGCTTAGCGCGCCCACCTGTTCCCTGCGCCTAAGTATTGCCAGGGCGCCGAATCATTCTCTCAAGGAAAATGATTCACATGTCATTTTGTATGGTGCCGACGGCGAGACTCGAACTCGCACAGCTTTCGCCACTACCCCCTCAAGATAGCGTGTCTACCAATTTCACCACGTCGGCACGTGCAAACCATCATTCTACAACCAGCATTCACACTGCATCTATGCAGATGGCCTTGATTAAGGCCTTGTTTATGCTTTCTTGCTGCAGGCAAAGCCCTTGCAGCACAGCCTTGAATTCTAATGCCAAGGAGGGTTTACCTCAAGTCCCCGGCCTGATTTTTCGCGCAATTCAGTGCGAGGCCGGTACCGAAGTGGTCGCAGCCGACGCAGCAGGTGCCGCCACCAGCCCCGGGATCTGGGCTGCAACCGGCCCGCTGGCCGCCACAGGAGCAGGCGCTGCGGCCCGATCCAGAATGCTGCCGCCAGAACCCCCTGCCCCGCGCAGGTTGCCGAAGTAGGCCAGCGCCAGTGTGCAGACAAAAAACAACGTCGCAGCGACCGCCGTCGAACGCGACAGGAAGTTGGCACTGCCCGTCGCGCCAAAGAGGCTGCCCGAGGAACCACCACCAAAGGCGGCGCCCATGTCTGCGCCCTTGCCATGCTGCATGAGCACCAGACCGATCATGACAATCGCGGTCACCAGCTGCAGCAGCAGCACCAGATTCATCATCACTTGCATTGGAAGAAACTCCGTATGTACTCGACTGGACCGACCCGCCGTCGGTCAGCTTGCCGCGCGGGCCACTGCGACGAAATCCGCCGCCTTGAGCGCCGCACCGCCAATCAGACCGCCATCGATGTCAGCCTGGGAAAAAAGAATGGCCGCGTTGTCTGGCTTGACGCTGCCGCCATACAACAGCTTCATTTCACCAGCACGGGACGTCGCCGCCGCCAATTGCGCACGCAGCACGGCATGCACCGCCTGCGCCTGCTCCGGCGAAGCCGTTCGGCCCGTACCAATGGCCCACACCGGCTCGTAGGCAACCACCACTTCACCGATGCACTGACCGAGCGTGTGGATGACGGCCGACAATTGCCGCTTCACGACGGCCTCGGTCTCACCAGCCTCGCGCTGCTCCAGCGTCTCACCGACACACACGATCGGCGTGATGCCTTTGGCGAGTGCGGCCTTGGCCTTGTCGGCGACGAGCTGGTCCGACTCGCCATGGAAAGCACGTCGCTCCGAGTGCCCGACGATCGCGTAGCGGCAGCCGAACTCGGCCAGCATCGCCGCCGACACCTCGCCGGTATAGGCGCCTTGTGCATGGGCAGAACAGTCCTGCGAACCCCAGGCCACGCTGCTGTTGGACAGCGTCACCGCCACTTCGGACAGATAGGGAAACGGTACGCAGACCGCCACCTCAGCCACGAAGGGACGGGCCGCCAGAATGCCCTGCAGCAACTCGGCATTCGCCGCATGGCTGCCGTGCATCTTCCAGTTGCCCACCACCAGCTTGTGACGTGTCGTCATGATGAATGCTCTTCGATCAAGTTGAAAAAATGATGCTCAGGCACGAGCCACTTCAGTCGTCCAGCGCAGCACGATCTTGCCCACATGCTGGTTGGACTCCATGAGCACATGGGCCTGCGCAGCCTCGCTGGCGGACAGCACACGGTAGAGCACCGGGCGGATGCGGCCAGCGGCGATCAACGGCCAGACATGTTCACGCAAGGCACGCGCCACAGCACCCTTGAAGTCCACGGAACGGGGACGCAGGGTGGAACCAGTGATGGTCAGGCGACGACGCAAGACCAAGCCGGCATCGAACTGCGCCTGCACGCCACCCTGGACAGCGATCACAACCAGTCGACCATCCTCGGCCAGCACCGCCACTTCACGGGCGATGTAGTCGCCCGCCACCATGTCGAGGATGACATCGACGCCACGCCCTGCGGTGAGTCGGCGCACCTCTTCAGCGAAGTCGGCCATGCGGTAGTTGATGGCGTGGTCGGCGCCAAGGTCCAGGCAAGCCTGGCACTTGGCATCACTGCCCGCCGTGGCGATCACCGTGGCACCCAGCGCCTTGGCCATCTGGATGGCCGTGACACCGATGCCGCTCGTGCCGCCCTGAACCAGCAGCGTCTCGCCGGCCTGCAATCCGGCACGCAGGAACACATTGGACCAGACGGTGAAGCAGGTCTCGGGCAGGCTGGCCGCCTCGATGTCGCTCAGATCACCGGGAATCGGCAGGCACTGGGCAACCGGCGTCACGCACAACTCGGCGTAGCCGCCACCCGGCGTCAGCGCGCACACCCGTTGCCCGACGGACAACCCGGCTGCAGCCATGGCCTCTGCATCGCCAGCGATGACCACCCCGGCCACCTCCAGCCCCGGCAGGTCCGAGGCGCCAGGTGGAGGCGGATAGGCGCCCTGGCGCTGCAACACGTCCGGGCGGTTGATGCCACTGGCCGTGACACGAATCAGCACCTCACCGGCACCCGGCACCGGATCCGCGCGATCGACCAGCGTCAGCACGTCCGGGCCACCCGGACGGGAGATTTCAATGGCTTTCATGCGCGGACTCCTCCGAACGGTCGGGCAACGATCAGGACTGCGACGGCTCCGAACCGGCGTCCGGTGCGGCGACCACAGGGGCCGATTCAGCGGCCGGCTGCTCGCTGCGCGGCGGACGCTCGCTGCGCTCACGGCGCGGGCCACGGTCACCGCGGTCATTGCGGTCCCCGAACTCACGGCGCGGCGCGCGCTCGAAGCGCTCTTCTTCCATGCCTTCCGGGCGCTCCAGCAGCGCCTTCATCGACAGCTTGATGCGGCCCTTCTCGTCCGTCTCCAGCACCTTGACCTTGACGATCTGGCCTTCGGTCAGGAAGTCGGTGACCTTCTCGACGCGCTGGTGGGCGATCTGGCTGATGTGCAGCAGGCCGTCCTTGCCCGGCAGCACGTTGACCAGCGCACCGAAGTCCAGGATCTTGACGACCGGGCCTTCGTAGACCTTGCCGATCTCGGCTTCGGCGGTGATGTCGGCGATGCGCTTCTTGGCGATGTCGGCCTTGGCGCTGTCGGTCGAGGCGATCGTGATGGTGCCGTCCTCGTCGATGTTGATCTGGCAGCCGGTCTCTTCGGTCAGCGCGCGGATGACGGAGCCACCCTTGCCGATGACGTCACGGATCTTTTCCGGGTTGATCTTCATCGTGTACAGGCGCGGTGCGAAGTCGGAGACCTCGGTGTTGGCGCCCGCGACCGCTTCGGTCATCTTGCCCAGGATGTGCAGCCGCGCTTCCTTGGCCTGCGCCAGCGCGACCTGCATGATTTCCTTGGTGATGCCCTGGATCTTGATGTCCATCTGCAGGGCGGTCACGCCGGTGGTCGTGCCGGCCACCTTGAAGTCCATGTCGCCGAGGTGGTCCTCGTCACCCAGGATGTCGGTCAGCACGGCGAAGCGGTTGCCGTCCTTGATCAGGCCCATGGCGATGCCGGCGACGTGTGCCTTCATCGGCACACCAGCGTCCATCAGCGCCAGACAGCCGCCGCAGACGGACGCCATCGACGACGAGCCGTTCGACTCGGTGATCTCGGAGACGACGCGGATCGTGTAGGCAAAGTCTTCGCGGTTCGGCAGCAGCGGCACGAGCGCGCGCTTGGCGAGGCGGCCGTGGCCGGTTTCGCGGCGCTTCGGCGTGCCCATGCGGCCGGCTTCGCCAGTGGCGAAGGGGGGCATGTTGTAGTGGAACAGGAAGGTGTCGCGGAAATCACCGGCCAGCGCGTCGATGCGCTGTGCGTCCTGGTCGGTGCCGAGCGTGGCGACGACGAGGGCCTGCGTTTCACCACGGGTGAACAGCGCCGAGCCATGGGTGCGCGGCAGCACGCCGGTGCGGATCTCGATCGGGCGCACGGTGCGCGTGTCACGGCCGTCGATGCGCGGCTCGCCGGACAGGATCTGGCCACGCACGGTCTTGGCTTCGATCTCGAACAGGAGGTTATCGACTTCAACGCCGTCGAACTCGACGCCATCGGCCTTCAGCGCAGCCTTGACTTCAGCGTAGGCAGCGCGGCAGGCGTCGGTGCGGGCCTGCTTCGAGCGGATCTGGTAAGCGGCTTCGATCTTGGCTTGGCCGAACTCGGCGACCTTGGCGATCAGCGGCTCGTTCTTGGCGGGAGCCTGCCAGGTCCATTCCGGCTTGCCGGCGTCACGCACCAGTTCGTTGATCGCGGCGATGGCGACCTTGGATTGCTCGTGGCCGAACACTACACCGCCCAGCATCACCTCTTCGGTGAGCTGCTGCGCTTCGGATTCGACCATCAGCACGGCCGCTTCGGTGCCCGCGACAACCAGGTCCAGCGACGACTGCTTGAGCTGCGTCGGGCCCGGGTTCAGGACGTATTCGCCGTTGATGTAACCCACGCGGGCAGCGCCCACCGGGCCGTTGAACGGGATGCCGGAGATGGCCAGCGCGGCGGACGAGCCGATCAGCGCGGCGATGTCGGCCGAGGCTTCCGGGTTCAGCGACAGGACGTGGATGACGACCTGGACTTCGTTGTAGAAGCCTTCCGGGAACAGCGGGCGCAGCGGGCGGTCGATCAGGCGGCTGGTCAGCACTTCCAGCTCGCTCGGCTTGGCTTCGCGCTTGAAGAAGCTGCCCGGGATCTTGCCGGCAGCGTAGGTCTTCTCGATGTAGTCCACCGTCAGCGGGAAGAAGTCCTGGCCGGCCTTGGCTTCCTTGCGGGCGACCACGGTGGCGAGCACCACGGTGTCGTCCATGTTGACGATCACGGCACCGCTGGCTTGACGGGCGATTTCGCCGGTTTCCAGGGTGACGGTGTGCTGACCCCATTGGAAGGTCTTGGTGACTTTGTTGAACAGGCTCATGGAATGCTTTCTTCTGGTAGGTGGCCGGTCACCGCGGCGGGATGCCATTCCATCCGGACCCGCGACACCAGGGTTGGATCAGGATGGAATGACACAGCAGCGCCCACGCGTGGCCGTAAAAACAAAGAGCCTGTGCTGGAGGGTCCAGACAGGCTCTTCACATGCATGACGCGATTACTTGCGCAGACCCAGCTTCTGGATCAGCGAGGTGTAGCGGTCAGCATCCTTGGTCTTCAGGTAGTCGAGCAGCTTGCGACGACGGCTGACCATGCGCAGCAGACCACGGCGACCGTGGTGGTCCTTCTTGTGGGTCTTGAAGTGCGGGGTCAGGTGGTTGATGCGGGCAGTCAGCAGGGCGACCTGGACTTCCGGCGATCCGGTGTCGGCCGCGCCGCGGGCATTGGCGGCAACGACTTCTGCCTTGTTGATTTCGGACATGTCAAATTTCCTTGGGTTTCGAGGTTCACTTGCGGCCGTGGGGGAAACCGCCCCGCGCCGTGTACGCGCCGATGCACGCGCCGTCGCCACCAGAAACAGCAGCGAAGCCGGCGATTATAGCGCCAAGGCGCGCGCCAGCCGCTCCACACCCTGAAGCAGCCGCTGCGGCTGCCGCGAGGCGAAGCACCAGCGCAGCCAGCCCTCGGCCTCGTCGCCAAAGGCAGTGCCCGGCGCAAGCCCGAGCCCGTGGTCGGTCACCAGCCGCCTGGCCAGCGAGAGCGCGTCGCGCTCGCCGTCGATGCGCAGGAAGGCATACATCGCCCCGGGTGGCGTGGCCACCTCGACCCGCGGCAGCGCCTGCAGCGCGTCCACCAGCGTGTCACGGCACGCGCGCAGCCGCGCCTGCAAGGCCGGCACCGACACCGGCGCATCCGCCAGCGCCGCCAGCCCGGCGCGCTGCACGAACACCGGCGTGCACGATGTATTGAATTCGATCAGCTTGCCGAGTTGTTCAATGAGCGCAGCGGGCGCCACCAGATTGCCCAAGCGCCACCCAGTCATCAGAAAGCTCTTGGAAAAGCTGTGCACGACGACCAGCCGATCTTCCGGCTCTGCCAGATCCAGGAAGCTTGGCGCACAGACAATCTGCCCGGGCAACGGGGCCACTGCCGGGTAATACAGCCGCTCGTACACCTCGTCCGAAACGATCCAGGTGCCCGTGCGGCGGCAGTGGCCGAGGATCACCTGCTGCTCGGCGCGGGTCAGTGTCCAGCCGGTCGGGTTGTTCGGCGCGTTGAGCACCAGCACGCGCGTGGCCGGCGTCACCGCCGCAAGCAGCTCCTCCAGATCGAGCCACCACGCACCAGCCTCAGCGCGCAGGCTCACCCGACGCACCCGGGCACCCATGATCGCCGGCTGTGCTGTCAGGTTCGGCCACACCGGCACCACCACGACCACCTCGTCACCGGGATCGACCAGTGCCTGCTGCGCCAGCATCAGCGCACTCACGCCCGAGGAGGTCACGGCAATGCGTTCGACACCCACCGGCCGGTGCAGCGCCGAGATGTAGCCCGACAGTGCTTCGCGCAGCGCCGGCAGGCCGAGGTTGTGGGCATAGAAAGTCTCGCCCGCCTCGATCGACGTCACGGCCGCGTCGCGCACGCCCATGGGCGTGATCTCGTCGCTTTCGCCGAACCAGAAGGCCAGCACATCGCTGCGCCCCAGGCCGGCATTGGCCACTTCACGGATGCGAGACGCCGGCAGATCGGCAATCATCTGACGCATGGAAACCCCACTCGGAGCAGATCCGCAAGGATCAGAGGGGAGCCATCTTGCACGAATGCGGCTGCGCCGTCTGCTCGGCGGTCAGGTAACGGACGGTGCGAAAGCCATAGCCGGAGCCTTCGACATCGAAGCGCACGCCCTCGCTGCCCGCCTTCTGCATCGTGCTGACATAGAGCGGCTGCAGGAACTGGTGGTCACCAGCCCGCATCTGCCCCGCGCCCAGACCGCCCAGCGCCCGGCCATCGAAGCGTGCGCCGGACAGGGCCTTGGCCACCACCGTGGCATCGGTGCCACGCGCACGCTCCATCGCCTGCGCGAGCATCTCGACCATGACCTGCATGCGCACGTGCAGGTAGTCGTCTTCGGGTTTGGGAAACCGCTGGTGGAAGCTGGCGACCAGCGCATCGGAGGCCTTGCCGCCCGCATTCGGGTGCCACTCGGCCACGGCCACCACGCGGCCCACACCAGCATCGCCCAGCGCGCCCGGAACACCCAGCGCATTGCCATAGAAGGTGTAGAACTTGCCCTCGAAGCCGACATCCCGCGCCGCCTTGACCAGCAGCGTCAGGTCATTGCCCCAGTTGCCGGTGACCACCGCCTGCGCACCGCTGGCCTTGATCTTGGTCGCGTAGGGCAGGAAGTCCTTGACGCGACCGACCGGGTGCAGTTCCTCGCCGACGAACTGGATGTCCGGGCGCCTGGCGGCGATCATCGCCCTGCCCTGGCGGACGACATGCTGGCCGAAGCTGTAGTCCTGGCCGATCAGGTAGACCCGCTGGACCGCGGTGTCCTGCTGCAGCACGTCGGTGAGCGCGGCCAGGCGCATGTCGGCGTGGGCATCGAAGCGGAAATGCCACGGGCTGCACTTCTCGTTGGTCAGCGAGGGATCGACGGCGGAGTAGTTCAGGAACAGCGCGCGGTGCTGCGGATCGCGGTCATTGTGCTTGTTGAGCGCATCGATCAGCGCGGCAGCGGTCGCGGAGCTGTTGCCCTGCAGCACGACGCTGATCCGCTGGTCGGCCGCGCTCTTCAGCAGGGTCAACGCCTCCTCGGTGTTGCCCTTGCTGTCGAAGCGCACCAGTTCGAGCGGGCGATTGCCTCCCGGCAGCCTGACCCCGCCGCGGGCATTCACGCGCTCGATCGCCCAGGTGAGGTTGCGTGCCACCGCTTCGCCGGCATTGGCGAACGGGCCGGACAGGCCTTCGATGAGACCAAGACGGATCGGATCGGCTGCCTGAGACGCCGATGCACCAAGCACCAGAATGCTCGACAAGGCCAGCGCGGAAAAGAAGAACGGGATTTTTTTCATGGATTTTGAATTATCCATGACGAGATCCAGCCTCTGTTCTTGAATCAGGCCGCGGCCAGATCCCAGCGCGGACGCACGTCGAACGCGTAATCCCGACTCGCCTGCGCCCGACCACTCTGCAGCCGCATCGCCCCCGCCAGCGCGATCATCGCGCCGTTGTCGGTGCACAAGTGCAACTCCGGATAGTGGACGCGCACCCCGCGGCGGTGGCACTGCGCATCCAGCTGCGACCGCAACCGCTGGTTCGCCCCGACACCACCCGCGACCACCATCCGCTTCAATCCGGTCTGCTGCAGCGCCAGCAGCGATTTGGCGACCAGCACATCGACGATCGCCGCCTGCGTCGAGGCAGCCAGGTCGGCATGCGCCTGCGCCGCTTCCGGCACGGCGGGATCGAGCCTGTTCAGCTGCGTCCAGACGGCGGTCTTCAGCCCGGCGAACGAGAAATCGAGCAGGTCCCCGCGCATCAGCGGCCGCGGCAACTTGAAGGCAGTCTCGTTGCCCTGCGCCGCCAGCTTCGCCAGTGCCGGGCCGCCAGGGTAGCCCAGGCCCAGCATCTTGGCTGTCTTGTCGAAGGCCTCCCCGGCGGCGTCGTCGATCGTCTCGCCGAGCATCGTGTACTGCCCCACCCCATCGACACGCATGAGCTGTGTGTGGCCCCCCGACACCAGCAGGGCGACGAACGGAAATTCCGGCGGATCGGCCGACAGGAACGGCGACAGCAGATGCCCTTCCAGGTGGTGCACGCCCAGCACCGGCCGGTCCAGCGCCATGCCCAGCGCGCAGGCCATGCCAGTCCCCACCAGGAGCGCTCCCGCCAGACCCGGACCGCGCGTGTAGGCCACGACATCGACCACGTCCAGCCCGAATCCGGCACCGCTCAGCGTCTCGCGCAGCAGCGGCACGACGCGGCGGATGTGATCGCGCGAAGCCAGCTCCGGCACCACGCCGCCGTAGGCCTGGTGCATGTCGATCTGGCTGTGCAACGCCTGTGCCAGCAGCCGCGGTGGTGCCGATCCATCCGCCCCCTCGGGCAATTCGACCAGCGCGATGCCCGTTTCGTCGCAGGAAGACTCGATGCCCAGCACCCGCAGCGGCGCGCAGACGGGCGTCATGGCCGTCTCCCCACCAGCGCCCAGATTCCGATGCCTGCCACCACCATCGGCACGCACAGCCACTGGCCCATGCTCAGGTTCAGCGCCAGCAGCCCGAGGAAGCTGTCCGGTTCGCGGAAGTATTCGGCAATGAAGCGGAACGTGCCATAGCCGATCAGGAACAGGCCCGACACCCGGCCCCAGACCACCGCGCCATCCGCTCGGTAGTGCGCCGAACGGGTCCGCCCGTAGAACCACAGGACCACGAACAGCAGCAACCCTTCGAGCAGGAACTGGTAGATCTGCGACGGGTGGCGGGGAATGTTGCTGCCCGACTGCGGGAACACCATCGCCCACGGCACGCTGGCGTCAGCAGCACGGCCCCAGAGTTCACCGTTGATGAAGTTGCCGACACGCCCGCAGGCCAGCCCGGTCGGCACACATGGCGCCACCAGATCGGTGACCTCGAAGAAGCGCTTCTTGCGCACCCACGCGAACACGGCCATGGCCGCGATCACGCCCAGCAGACCGCCGTGGAAGGCCATGCCGCCCTTCCAGACCGCGAAGATCTCGGCTGGATTGGCCAGGTAGTACGCGGGTTTGTAGAACAGCACGTAGCCGAAACGGCCGCCCAGGATCACGCCCATGACGCCGTAAAAGAGCAGATCTTCGACCTCGCGCGGCGTCCAGCCGCCTGCGGCGTAGGGCGCCTGACGGATGCGATGCGTCGCCAGCCAGTAGAACAGGCCAAAAGCGGCCAGATAGGTCAGGCCATACCAGTGGATCTGGAGGAAACCCAGGTTCAGCGCGACCGGGTCGAATTGGGGATGCACCAGCATCGGCAGCACTCCATGAGTGGGAAACAGGTGCGGATTGTCGCTGCTGCGCCGGTCAGGCCCGGTGACGGATCGAGATGATCGAGATCGGAGTCCCCTTCAGCGGCGCGGCGGCAGCGGGGTCTTGCGGCCCAGCGCCTCGACAGTGTTGCGCCGGCGCTGATCGCGGTGGGCATCCTCGCGTTTCTGGCGGGCACGGGCGGTGAACCCCAGCGCATCAGACAGCGACCACCAGACCACAGCCAGCCCGAACGGCGCCAGCACAGCCCACCACGACCACTGGGCCACCGGGCCGATCTCCAGCCACTTCAGCACCAGCCCCAGCACTCCCAACCACACCAGCGCCATTCGACCACCCTCGACATCTACCCGTCACAAGACGCATGACCGATGGGTGAGGATACCCTCGACTTCCAGCGCTGGCCATCGCGCGTGGATCGGCAAGGTCAACGCAGGCCCCTCTAGAATCGTTTTCCATCCGCCCTTGCCTCAACGCCAGCCCATTCCCCAACGGAAAACGGAATCTCACCACATGAAGCCGCTGTTCGCACTCGCCGCTCTGGCCATCGCCACCCTGTCCAGTCCGGTCTTCGCCAATCTCGAACTGGCACAGAAGAAGAACTGCATGGCCTGTCACCAGGAACATGCCAAGGTGATCGGTCCGGCCTATGAAGACGTCGCAGAGAAATATGCCGGCCAGAAAGATGCAGTCGCCAAGTTGGCGGACAAGGTGATGAAAGGAGGGGCTGGCACCTGGGGCCAGATCCCGATGCCGGCCAATGCCGTGACCCCGGACGAAGCCAAGCAGCTCGTGACCTGGGTGCTCGGTGTCAAGAAAAAGAAGTGACCCCTGCCGACAGCAAAAAGCCCCGACGAATCGGGGCTTTTTTCATGGCCCGCAGGCCACCTCGATCCTGCTGGACGGCTGGATCAGTACGCCTGGCCGAGCTGGCTCAGGATGGTGGGGTTCTCCAGCGTGCTGGTGTCCTGGGTGATCTCCTCGCCCTTGGCCAGCGAGCGCAGCAGGCGGCGCATGATCTTGCCGGAGCGGGTCTTGGGCAGGTTCTCGCCGAAGCGGATGTCCTTCGGCTTGGCGATCGGGCCGATCTCCTTGCCGACGTGGTCACGCAGTTGCTTGGCGATGGCCTTGGCCTCGTCGCCCACCGGCAGCGGACGCTTCAGCACGACGAAGGCACAGACCGCCTCGCCGGTCGTGTCGTCCGGACGGCCCACCACGGCGGCTTCGGCGACCAGTTCGGTGCAGCTCACCAGCGCGGACTCGATTTCCATCGTGCCCATGCGGTGGCCGGAGACGTTCAGCACGTCGTCGATGCGGCCGGTGATGGTGAAGTAGCCGGTCTTGGCGTCGCGGATGGCGCCGTCACCGGCCAGGTAGTACTTGCCCTGGAAGTCGGCGGGGTAGTAGCTCTTGACGAAGCGCTCGCCGTCGCCCCAGATGGTGCGGATCATCGACGGCCACGGACGCTTGACGACAAGGATGCCGCCCTGCCCGTTCGGCACGTCCTTGCCGGTCTCGTCCACGATCGCCGCCTGGATGCCGGGGAACGGCAGCGTGCAGGAGCCCGGCACCATCGGCGTGACGCCCGGCAGCGGGGTGATCATGTGGCCGCCGGTCTCGGTCTGCCAGAAGGTGTCCACGATCGGGCAGCGGCTGCCGCCGACGTGCTGGTAGTACCACTCCCATGCAGCGGGATTGATCGGCTCGCCCACCGAACCGAGCAGGCGCAGGCTCGACAGGTCGTAGCTCTTCGGGTGCACGGCGTCGTTGGCTTCGGCCGCCTTGATCAGCGAGCGGATGGCGGTCGGCGCGGTGTAGAAGATCGAGACCTTGTGGTCCTGGATCATCTTCCAGAAGCGACCGGCGTCCGGGTAGGTCGGGACGCCTTCGAACACGATCTCGGTGCCGCCCAGCGCGAGCGGGCCGTAGGTGATGTAGGTGTGGCCCGTGACCCAGCCGATGTCGGCCGTGCACCAGAACACGTCGTCGGCCTTCAGGTCGAAGGTCCACTTGGTGGTCAGTGCGGCGTGCAGCAGGTAGCCGCCGGTCGAGTGCTGGACACCCTTGGGCTTGCCGGTCGAACCGGAGGTGTAGAGCAGGAACAGCGGGTGCTCGGCACTGACCCATTCCGGCTCGCAGGTGGTGGGCTGACCGGCGGTGAGGTCATTCATCCACACGTCGCGGCCAGCGACCATCGTGACCGGCGCATCGGCACGGTTGACGACCAGCACCTTCTCGATCTTCTCGCAGCCGGGCATCGCCAGCGCTTCGTCGACGATCGACTTCAGCGCCAGCTTCTTGCCGCCACGGACCTGGCAGTCGGCGGTGATGACCGCCTTGGCGCCGGTGTCTTCGATGCGGTCGCGCAGCGACTGGGCCGAGAAGCCGCCGAACACCACGGAATGCGTCGCGCCGATGCGGGCACAGGCCTGCATGGCGGCCACGCCGTCGATGGACATGGAGATGTAGATGACCACGCGGTCACCCTTGCCGATGCCGATCGAGCGCAGGCCGTTGGCGATCTGGCAGGTCTTGGCCAGCAGTTCGCTGTAGGTGATCTTGGTGACTTCGCCGCCGTCGGCTTCGAAGATGATCGCCGTCTTGTCGCCCAGGCCGCGCTCGACGTTGCGGTCGAGGCAGTTGTAGGAGGCGTTCAGCGTGCCATCGGCGAACCACTGGAAGAACGGGGCATTCGACTCGTCGAGTGCCGTGGTGAACGGGGTCTTCCAGCTGATCAGTTCGCGGGCGAGGTCGGCCCAGTAGCCCTCGTAGTCGGCCTCTGCCTTGGCGCACAGGGCCTGGTAGGCGGCCATGCCGGAGACGGCGGCATTCGCGACGAAGGCGTCGGATGGCAGATAGATCTTGGGTTCTTGGGTGGTTTCGGCTTGGGTCACGCGTGTCTCCTGCGGTGAAAGAATGCTGCCCCCCACCTTAGGGAGAGGCTCTTACGAACCCCTTACTTCGCAAATCTCATTCCCGCATGGGGCGGATCTGGATCAAGGGAGCACGCGCCATCCTGACACGATCACACCACTGGAATCCGCTGGTTTTCCCTGTTTCCTGCACCCCACACGCTGCGCCGCATACCCAAGCTGACACGCCCGTGGCACACCCTGCACCCCAGGCTCAGGGCGCCGTGGCGGTCGACGCCGGGCACGCAGCGGCCGAGGCACCGGACAGCACCGGCTTGAGCAGCGGCGCCATGCTCTTGAGAATCTGCACCGGCAAGGCACTGGTGAACTTGTAGCTGCCAGCCTCCGGTCCGAGCACGAAGGCCGTCAGCGTGCCGAAGTGCCGCGGGCCCAGATAGAACACGAAGGTGGCCGTCCGGCTGGTGACCTTGGAGGCCAGCAGACCGCCACCGCGGGTGTAGGTGTTCAGCCGGTTGTCGCCGGTGCCGGTCTTGCCGCCGATCACCATCGGGGCCTGACCGGGCTCGTCCAGCGCGCCCTTGATGCGCCGTGCCGTGCCGTCGCTCACCACCAGCGCCAGTGCCTTGCGCGCCGTCGCCGCGATCTCGGGCGCGAGCACCTGCTCGCCCTCGGCGTGCTTCTTCTCCAGCGTCACCTCGTAGGGCGAGCCGGAAGCGAAATGCAGGTGGTCCAGCACCATGGCGGGCAGGCGCTGCCCGTTGTTGACCAGGATGCCCATCAGCTCCGCCAGCGCCGCCGGCCGGTCACCCGAACTGCCAATGGCCGTGGCGTAGGACGGCACCAGCGTCTCGAACGGGAATCCGACCCGCTTCCAGCTCGCGTGGATCTTGGCAAAGGCCTCGATCTCCAGCAGTTGCAGGATGCGGCTGTTCTGGCCGCGCCGCGCCTTGTTGCGCAGCAGCCAGTTGTAGGACTGCTCGCGCTCGACCGCGCCGGCGTCAAGCACCTGGTCCAGCGTCGCCTTGGGGTTCTGGCGCAGGTAGTCGGCCACCCACAGCTCCAGCGGGTGCAGGTGCGCCAGGTAGCCTCGATCGGCCAGCGAATAGTTGCCCGGTGCATGCCGTTCGTAGAGCTTGCGCAGGTAGTCCGGCGGCAGCGGCGTGCCAGGCAGCTGGTGAACGATGTAGGCACTGAAATCCTCGAACGTGCCGTCTGGGTTCACGGAGCGGTAGATGACCGCCAGCCGCGGCGCCGTCTTGTGGACGCTCGCGGCCATGTGCTCCAGCACCTCGGCGACCGGCTTGTCGTGGTGGCGCTGGTAGAACTTGCGCATGAACTGGCGCCCCTCCTTGTTGATGAAGAGCTTGAGCAGTTCCATCCGGCGCGGGTTGTCCTCGTCTTCGAGGATGTCGGTGGCAGGGTTGGCGGCGTTGTAGAGGTAGTGGTAGACGACATCGCGCATCAGCCGGATGAAGGGCAGGTTGAGCGAATCGCGCAGCGCCTCGTACAGCGTGGGCATGCGGCCGTTGTCGGCGTTGTGGAAGTTGGCGAAGACGTGTGCCCCCCCGCCCGTGAAGAAGCTCTCGCCGGGGCTGGCCGAGTACTTGCGCTGCATCGCGCCTTCGAGCATCGCCGAAAGCGAGCGGTCCTTGGCCGTCATCAGCCAGTCCACCGCCCAGCGTGACAGCCGGTCCTTCGGGCCCACCTCGACCGCAGCCAGCGCCTTGGGATCGAGCGCAACGTAGTCGTGGTGCAGCTTGGCGATGATCTCGAGGTAGGTCACCAGCGTGCGCAGCTTGGCGGTCGAGCCCAGCTCCAGCTTGGCGCTGCCGTTGATGTCGAAGGGCTGGTCGAGGTTGTCGGTCTGCACGCGCACCCGGTTCATGCCCTCGCCACGCTCGTACAGCGTGAAGCTGTAGAGCAGCTTCGACGGATCTCCCTTCTCCAGCAGCTGGAAGCCGAGCAGGCCGGCCTCCTTCGCCACCTGCGGATCGCGCAGGCGGTTGAGCAGGCTGGTGACCTCGCGCTGCAGCCGGCCATCGAGGTAGCTGGTGGCGGTCAGGTCGTAGCGGTCGAGTTCGTACAGGCGTGGCGTGTTCAGCATCGACGAGAGCTGCACGCGCAGCAGCGTCGAGGCGCTGCGATCGCCGAACTCGATGCCGGCGGCCGGACCGGTGTAGGCCCCGAGCACGTCCAGCGGCGCAGCCAGCGCAGCGTCCCGCAGCGCCGGTCCGATGACCCCGTCCTGCGCCAGCAGACGGATGTAGCTGGCAGTCATGCTCAGCAGCTGGGCATGCCCGGGCCCGAAGTAGTGGGCCGGCCGACGCTGGGCAATCATCAGACTGAGCACCTGGCGGAACGCCAGCCCGCGCGCCTGCAGCCCCGCTTCTTGCTCGCCAGGCTCGCGCAGGCGCCGGTTCGACGCGTTCACATCGACGCCGTACCAGGCGGCGAGGCCAT
>NZ_JBFPGY010000272.1:0-7396 GCF_041083715.1 Sphaerotilus sp. | reverse complement strand
GGATGCGCGCGCGTGGCGAGGTCGTTTCCCCTACAACGAGATCATTTCCCTGCTCGACGTGAACCGCCCGTTCAATCTGGCGGAGAGCACCTCGCAGGACCTGACGGTCGGGGACGTGCTGGACCTGGCCGGGCTCGACACCCTGCGCAGCCTGAAGCTGGGCTATGGCCGCTCGGCCGGGTCGGGCGAGTTGCGCGAGGAGATCGCCAAGGTCTGCCGGGTACCGGCCGAGCACATCGTCACGACGCAGGGCACGGCCTTGGGGCTCTTCCTGCTGGCCTTCGAGACCTGCCGGCCGGGTGACGAGGCGGTGCTCGTGACCCCCTGCTTCCCGCCCAGCCGCGACTGCCTGCTCGGCGCGGGCGTCACCGTTCGCGAGGTGCCGCTGAGGTTCGAGGACCACTACCGGCTGGACCTGGACGCACTCGCCGCCAGCCTGTCGGCCAAGACCAGGCTGGTGAGCCTGGCTTCGCCGCAGAACCCCAGCGGTGTGCGCACGCCGCGTGCCACCGTCGAGAAGATCCTCGCGCTGCTGGAGGCCCGTGCGCCGCAGGCCGTCCTGTTCATCGACGAGACCTATCGCGAGGCCACCTACGGTGACGACGCTGCACCGGACAGCTTGGCGGGGTTGCACCCGCGCATCGTCACGGGCGCCTCGGTGTCGAAGGCGCTGGGCGCCCCCGGCTTGCGCACGGGCTGGCTCACCGTGGCGGACGACGACCTCCGGTCGCGCCTGGTCGTCGCCAAGATGAACACGGTGATCTGCGGCTCAGTGCTCGACGAGGCGCTGGCCACCGCACTCCTGCGCCACCGCGAGACCGTGCTGGCGCCGCGTCGCCGTCTGCTCGCCGAAGGCCTCGGGGAACTGGCCACGTGGTGCGAGGCACAGCGTCAGCGCATTGAATGGATTCGCCCGGAGGGTGGTGCCCTGTGCTGCGTGCGCCTGCGCGCCGACCGCTTTGACGACGCCACCGTCGCGCGATTCTGGGAACTGCTGCCAGCGCACGATCTGCAACTGGCGTCGGGCGCCTGGTTTGGCGAGCAAGCGCGTGTCTTCCGGCTGGGCTTCGGTTATCTGCCGCCCGGGCGTCTGGGGCCGGCGCTGGCAGCCCTGTCGGCGGTGCTGGACACCGCTGAAGCACACCCGTGATTACAAGGTGGTGGACATTTTCACTTCGGCCACTACCCAGCGGCCAGCTTGAACACCGCCACCGCAGTGGCCAGCTCGCTCGACTGCTGGCTCACCGCCGAGGCTGATGCGGCCGCCCGCTCGACCAGCGCGGCGTTCTGCTGCGTGGCATGTTCCAGCGCGCTGACCGACGCGGCCACGCCGCTGATGCCATTGCGCTGCTCGGCCGAGGCGGTGCTGATCTCGCGGATCAGCGTGCTCACCTGCTGAACCGACTGCACCAGCTCGGTCATCGTCTGGCCGGCTGCCTCGACCTGGCTGTTGCCGCTGCGGACCTTGTTGGCCGAATCGGCGATCAGCTGCTTGATCTCCTTGGCCGCGGTGGCCGAGCGCTGGGCCAGCGCCCGCACCTCGCCGGCCACGACCGCAAAGCCTCGGCCCTGCTCGCCTGCACGCGCAGCCTCCACCGCGGCGTTCAGCGCCAGGATGTTGGTCTGGAACGAGATTCCGTCGATGACGCCGATGATCTCCTCGATGCGGCGCGATGACTGCTCGATCTGCGCCATCGTGTCCACCACCCGGCCCACGGATTCGCCGCCGCGCTGCGCCACCTCGCTCGCCTGCTGGGCCAGCTGGGCCGCTTCATCGGCGCTGTCGGCCGACTGCCGCACGGTGGCAGCCAGTTGCTCCATCGTGGCCGCAGCCTGCTGCAGGTTGCTGGCCTGGTGCTCGGTGCGGTCCGACAGGTCCTGGTTGCCCTGGGCGATCTCGCGCGAACCGACAGCGATCTGGTCGGTGCCCTGGCGCACCTGCGACACCACGGTGCGCAGGCTGTCGGCCATGCGGTCGAGCGCGCTCATCAGCTGGCCAAACTCATCGCCACGCTGCTCGCCGGCCGACACCGTCAGATTGCCCTGTGCCACGGCCTCGGCCACGCGCACGGCGCGGGTCAGCGCGCGCTGGATGGTCCTGGTCAGGGCCAGCACCACCGCGCCGACGACACCGAGCAGCGCCAGCGAGCCGAGCGCGCCCACCCAGAACTCCTGCTGCTGCCGCGCGACCGCGGCCTGCACCGAGTCATTCAGCTTGACGTGCTGCAGCTGCGCGAACTGATCGACCGCCGCGTGGTAACGGTTGACCGCCGGCATGAAGCCCTGCGCGAAGGCCTGCTGCGCGCCCGGCTCGTCGCCAGCCTTGCGGCGCTCGGCAATCCTGGCCAGCGCAGCCATGATCACCGGTCCCGACTCGTCGAGCGCCTTGAGCACCACCGTTTCGCGCTCGGACGTGGCCCAGGTCTTGATGGAAGCCAGATGCTTGTCGATCTGCTCGATGCGCGGCCCGATCTCGGGGCCGAACAGCTGGGCCAGCGCCGGATCGGCGCTGCGGTTGAGCGCCATGATGCGCACCGTGGTGCCGGTGGCCACCAGCTGCCAGTCGTTCACCTCCTGCATGTGCTGGTATTCGGTCTGGGTGATGGCCGACAGCAGGGCCTCGCCGCGCCGCATCTGCGCATAGCCCGTGCCCAGCGCACCCAGCACCACCACTGCCCCGAGCCCCAGCGCCACATGCAGTCGGGCTGACACGGTCCACCGATTCCAGGAAGTCATGTTTTCTTGTCTCCATGGCGGTCGGCGTCCCCAACGGATGACCGCATGAAGCGGCTTCGACAGGATGCGGGTGAACTTGAGACCGTACGGCAGGAGGGCACTCGTCGATCGGCAAGGGGCATCGGTTCGGCGGGCAGGTGTCCCACGACCCTAAACATCCACGGTCAGATCCCGAGTTCAGCAACTCGCTGCCAGCACTCGCCTCAGCCCGCGACACCCGGATACGCCACGTAGGCGAAGTGCTCGCTGTCCGGCGCCCAGCCATTCACGTTGAGCGTCCCCTGCCCGCCCAGCAGGTGAACAAGGTCGGTCGCCGGCCCACCCTCGGCGGGCGCGATGCGGAGGATGACCTCCCGGTTCGCCGGGTGGCCGAGCGTGCCGGGCGGGTAGCTCAGGTAGAGCATCCAGCGGCCGTCGGGCGAGAGGTGCGGGAACCAGTTGACGCGCTCGTCGTGGGTCAGCTGCTCGACGCCCTGGCCGTCCGGGCGCATCCGGAACAGTTGCGAGTGCCCAGGGGTGCGGGCGCCGATCTCGCCGTTGAAGTAGATCCACGCACCATCGGGCGAATACTCCGGGCCGTCGACCGGCACGCCCGGCAGCAGCAGCGCCCGGTCCTCGCCGCCGCGCGCGGGCACGGTGTAGACGCCATGGTCGAAGCCGGCACCCTCCGCCGCTGCGCGCAGGCCCACGTAGGCGAGCAGCCCGTCATCGGGCGAGACGCCGTGCAGGTAGTAGTGGAACCCCGTCTCGACCAGCGCTTCGCTGGACACCCGCCGCGGCACGCCGCCCTCGAAGGGCACCGCCAGCAGGCGGCAGTCGTTGGTCGAGAAATACACCGTGCGCCCGTCCGGCGAGAGCACGTGGTCGTTGTTCGCGGCGGCATGCGTGCCGGTGTCGATGCGCGCCGGCGCGGTCGAACCATCGGCGCGGACCCTGAACAGCGCGCCCTCGCTGTTGAACAGCAGCCACTGGCCGTCCGGCGACCAGTTCGGCGCCTCGATCAGGTGCTCGGTCTCCAGGACGACGCGGCGGTGGCGCCCGTGGCGGTCGGCAATGGTGAGCTGGGAACGCTGGCGGCCGGGGACAAACGCCGGGGTGCCGATGAGGTCGAGGGGCTGGTCCTGCATGGGATGGCCTTCGTGGACGGGTGGGTTCGCCAGTCTCGCAGACCCGGTGCCAGAATCCGCAGCCCCGCTGACAAGACACCGCCCGTGAATCCCCTGCTCAACACCATCGCGTCGATGCCCCTGCCCGCCGACGCCGCGCGCCTGTTCCACGGCCGTGGCGGTCTGCACCCCGGCTGCGCGCACTGGACGCTTGATTTCTACCCACCCGTCTGGGTGCTGACCAGTTTCCAGCCGGTGACCGACGAAGCGCTGGCGACCGTCGGTGCCGCACTGGCCGACCGCTGGGAACAACTGGCACCGGGACAGCCGCTGAACTGGGTCTTCCAGTGCCGCAGCGAGGGCCGCCCCGATACCCGGCTGATGGCCGGCAGCGTGCCCGAGCCACACGCGGTCAGCGAGGGAGGGACGCGCTTCTTCGTGCATGTGCTGCGCGGCCAGAACCACGGCCTGTTCCTCGACATGGCCGAGGGTCGGCGCTGGGTCCGGACGCGGGCGGCCGAGCAAGCTCGCCTCAAGGTGCTGAACCTGTTCGCGTACACCTGTGCCTTTTCAGTCGTGGCACTGCAGGCGGGTGCCCGCCAGGTGGTGAACGTGGACATGAGCCACGGCGCACTCGCCATCGGCCAGCAGAACCACCGGCTCAACGGCGTGGTCGCGGGCGCGAGCTTCCTGCCACACGACATCTTCAGCTCCTGGGGCAAGATCAACCGCAGTGGCCCCTACGACCTCGTCATCATCGATCCGCCCAGCTACCAGAAAGGCAGCTTCGTCGCGGGCAAGGACTATGCGCGGCTGCTGCGCCGCCTGCCGGATCTGCTGGCGCCGGGTGGACAGGCGCTGCTGTGCCTGAACGCACCGGAGCTGGACACGGCCTTCCTGACCGAACCGATGCGCACGCTGGCACCCACGCTGACCCTGGTGCAACGCCTGCCGAATCCGCCCGCGTTCGCGGACGTGTCGGCGGAGCGGTCGCTGAAGGTGCTGGTCTATCAGGCGCCGGGCAGCGGGCCTGTCTTGCCACCCAACGAATGACACCAAGGTTTCCCATGCCACCGACCACCGACCTGCTGTCCATCCACCACGCCGCGATCATCGCGTCGGACTACGCCCGCTCGCGGCATTTCTACGTCGGCCTGCTCGGCCTGCGCGTGCTCGCCGAACACTTCCGTGCCCAGCGCGACTCCTGGAAGCTCGACCTCGCACTGCCGGACGGCTCGCAGCTGGAGCTGTTCTCGTTTCCCGCTCCGCCGCCGCGGCCATCGCGGCCCGAGGCCTGCGGACTGCGGCACCTGGCGTTCTCTGTGCACGATGTGGCCGCGTGGAAAGCCCGGCTGGAAGCCGCAGGCATCGCCGTCGAGGACATCCGCATCGACGAATTCACCGGCCACCGCTTCGTGTTCTTCGCTGATCCGGATGGGCTGCCGCTGGAGTTGTACGAGACGTCGCCGACCATGTGAGCCCGCAGGTCCTGGCTCCTCCGGCAACCCGCCTCTGGCGGGTTTTTTTGCGCCCACCCCAACCAGAAATGAACATTTCATCTCGGGTACCGTAATGCTTTGCCAATATTTGGTAGCACTTGTTGTGCAATATTATTGAATGGTGCCAAGAATCACCTTGACTTTTTTCATAAATACCAATCTTGGAGGATTGAGTCCGGTGAACCTCACAGTCTGGCATGGAGGGAGAGGCGCGCGGCTGTACGTCGGCTTACGCCGGTCGTGGCGTGCGGGTCTGCTGATGGTGGCCAGCCTGTGGTGGTTGGCGAGTCCGGTGGCACTGGCCGCTTCGGCTGCCAGCCCGAGCGTGGCACTGCATTACGGTGCACAGCCGCCCTGGAACGAGCTGGCGGCCTTCGACTGGGTCGTGCTGGAGCCGGGGCACCATGGCGATGTCTCCGCACGCGCCCAGGCCGCGCCGCACACCCGGTTCATGGCCTACCTGTCGGTGGGCGAGGTCAGCCGCCAGCATCCGCAGCACGACGCCGTGCCGCCCGGGTGGCTGCTGGGGAGCAACCGGACCTGGAACAGTGCCGTGATCGACCAGCGCGCGCCCGAATGGCCGGCGTGGTTCGTCGAGCATGTGGCCCGCCCGCAGTGGGACCAGGGCTACCGCGGCTTCTTCCTCGACACGCTCGACGCCTACCAGCTCGTGGCCAGGACGCCCGAGGACCGTGCCGCGCAGGAAGCCGGTCTGGTGCGCGTGGTCAAGGCACTCAGGGCCGCGTTTCCGCAGGCCAAGGTGATCGCCAACCGCGGCTTCGAGATCCTGCCGCAGGTGGCGCAGGACATCGACATGGTCGCCGCCGAGTCGCTCTACCGTGGCTGGGACCAGGCGGCGATGCGCTACCGGGCCGTCAGCGATCCGGACCGCGCCTGGCTGCTCGGCAAGCTCGACGAGGTGCGCACGCAGCACCACCTGCCGGTGCTGGCGATCGACTACGTGGCGCCCGCGGAACGGGCACTGGCCCGCGAGACCGCCAGGCGCATCCGCACGCACGGCGTCGTGCCCTGGGTGACGACGCCGGAGCTGGACGCGATGGGCGTGGGGGCGGTCGAGGTGCTGCCGCGGCGGCTCCTCATCCTGCACGACGCGACCGTCGGGGCCGCCACGGCGGAGCTGACCTACGCCGGCGCACTGCGTTTTCTCGGCACGCCGGCCTACTACCTCGGCCTGGTGCCGGAGTACATCAATCCCGACGAGCGCGAACTGCCACCGGTGCGTGCCGGCGAGGTGGCCGGCATCGTCACGCAGTTCATGTACGACAAGCCGCGGCCGGCCATGGCCGCGTGGCTGCGCAGCGCCATCGCGGCGGGCGTGAAGGTGGTGGCCTTCGGGCAGCCGGGCCTGAGCGATGCATCCTCGCTGCGCGACACCTACGGCCTGCAGCGCAGCCAGAGCGAGGCGCCCGCCGCCGCACCGGTCACCTTCACCAGGAAGGACGCCACGATCGGCTTCGAGATCATGCCGATCCCCGGCAAGCTCGAATTCAGTGCCCTGACCGCGCCGGCTGGCTCCGAGCTGCTCCTGCAGGCCCGCGACGGCCGCGGCGCGCTGATGGACGCGGTCGCCTACACCCCCTGGGGCGGCTACGCACTGACCGGCTACAACGTCGTGCGGATGACCGCCGGCGAGGACGTCTACCGCTGGGTGATCGACCCGATCGCCTTCCTGCGCCGCGCGCTGGCGCTGCCAGCCATGCCGGTGCCGGATGCGACGACCGAGACCGGCCGGCGCCTGCTGATGGTCCACATCGACGGCGACGGCTTCGCCAACCGCAGCGACCTGGTGCGTGCACCGCTGGCCAGCGACGTGCTGCTGCGCGACGTGCTGCAGCGCTACCGCCTGCCCACCGCGATGTCGGTCATCGAGGGCGAGACCTCGCCACAGGGCCTCTACCCGAAGCTGTCGGCCGAGATGGAGGGCATCGCGCGGCGCATGTTCGCGCTGCCCTACGTCGAGATCGCCTCGCACACCTACTCGCACCCCTTCACCTGGAGCGACGTCGAGAAGGGCGCCTTCGGCAAGGGCTACGC
>NZ_JBFPGY010000271.1:0-7399 GCF_041083715.1 Sphaerotilus sp. | reverse complement strand
CGGCTGACGATGTCCTCCACCGGGCCGCGCACTTCGCTCGACACCAGCTTGTCCTTGGTCTGGCTGGAGAACTTCGGCTCCGGCACCTTGACGCTGACCACGCAGGCCAGGCCCTCGCGCATGTCCTCGCCGCTGATCTCGACCTTGGCCTTCTTGGCGATCTCGTTGTCGTCGATGTACTTGTTGATCACCCGCGTCATCGCCGCGCGCAGGCCGGTCAGGTGCGTGCCACCGTCGCGCTGCGGGATGTTGTTGGTGAAGCAGAGCACGTTCTCGTTGTAGCTCTCGTTCCACTGCATCGAGACTTCGACACCGACGTTGGTGTTGTTGTCGCTGAGCTTGTCGCCACGGGCGTGGAAGATGTTCGGGTGCAGGACTTTCTTGCCCTTGTTGACGAACTCGACGAAGCCCTTCACGCCGCCGGCGTAGGCGAAGTTGTCTTCCTTGCCGTTGCGCTCGTCGACCAGGCGGATCTTGACGCCGTTGTTCAGGAAACTCAGCTCGCGCAGCCGCTTGGCCAGCACGTCGTAGTGGAAGTCGATGTTGGAGAAGATCTCCAGGTCGGGCAGGAAGTGGACTTCGGTGCCGCGCTTGTCGGTCTCGCCGATGACCTTCATCGGGCTGATCTCGAAGCCGTCGCGCCGCTCCAGCACGCGGTCCTGCGGCACGCCCTGGCGGAACTCCATGAAGTAGGCATGGCCTTCGCGGCGCACCGTCAGGCGCAGCCACTTCGACAGCCCGTTCACGCAGCTCACGCCCACGCCGTGCAGACCGCCCGAGACCTTGTAGCTGTTCTGGTTGAACTTGCCGCCCGCGTGCAGCTCGGTGAGCGCGATTTCCGCCGCCGAGCGTTTCGGCTCGTGCTTGTCGTCCATCTTGACGCCGGTCGGGATGCCGCGGCCGTTGTCGGTGACGCTGATCGAGTTGTCCGAATGGATGGTGACCACGATGTCGTCGCAGTGACCGGCCAGCGCTTCGTCGATCGAGTTGTCCACCACTTCGAAGACGAGGTGGTGCAGGCCGGTGCCGTCGCTGGTGTCGCCGATGTACATGCCGGGGCGCTTGCGCACGGCTTCCAGGCCTTCGAGGATCTGGATGCTGCCCTCGCCGTAGGCGGCGGATATTTCGGCGGCGGTCTGCGCCGGGGGCTCGGGAAGGGTCGGTTCCGAAGGGCTGGGCTGCTGGTTCTGCTCGGTCATGTCACTCACTCAAATATCCAATCCGTTCGACAACCACTCAAATCCGCATCGGCATCACGACGTACTTGAAGCCGTCCTGCTCGGGCACCGTGAACAGCGCCGAGCTGTTGGCGTCCTGCAGCGACAGCGTCACCAGTTCCTGGTCCATGTTGGACAGCACATCCATCAGGTAGGTGACGTTGAAGCCGATCTCGATGGACGGGCCGCCGTAGTCGATCTCCAGCTCTTCCTTGGCCTCTTCCTGCTCGGCGTTGTTCGAGGCGATGCGCAGGGCGCCCGGCTCGAAGTTCATCCGCACGCCCTTGAACTTCTCGCTGGTCAGGATGGCCGCGCGCTGCAGGCTGGTCAGCAGCGTGCCGCGGCCGAGCGTGATGTGCTGCTTGTGGTTCTTCGGGATGACGCGGTTGAAGTCGGGGAACTTGCCCTCGACCAGCTTGGTGACGAACTCCATGCCGCTGAAGCTGAACCGTGCCTGGTTCGCCGCGAAGCACATCTCGATCCGGGCGGCCTCGGCTTCGGTGCCGTCCTTGGCCGGCTTGGCATCCTTGGCGCCGTCCTTGAGCAGGCGCTGCAGCTCCAGCACGGTCTTGCGCGGCAGGATGACTTCCTGCTTGGGCATCTCGACCTCGAGTGTGGCCTGCGCCAGCGCCAGGCGGTGGCCGTCGGTGGCGACCAGCGTCAGCGTGTGGCCTTCGGCGACGAAGAGGATGCCGTTCAGGTAATAGCGGATGTCGTGCACCGCCATCGCGAAGTGCACCTGGTCGATCAGGCCCTTGAGCGTCTTCTGCGGCACGCTGAAGGTGGGGCCGAAATCGGCCGCTTCCTGCACCAGCGGGAAGTCGTCGGCGGGCAGGGTCTGCAGCGTGAAGCGGCTCTTGCCGCCCTGCAGCGTCAGCTTGTTCTGTGCGGCGCTCAGCGAGACGGTCTGGTCCGGCGGCAGCGTGCGCAGGATGTCGATGAGCTTGCGCGCGCCCACCGTCGTGCTGAAGTCGCTCTTGTCGCCGTCCATCGGTGCGCTGGTGCGGACCTGGATCTCCAGGTCGCTGGTGGTGAACTCGCACTGCCCGGCATGGCGGCGGATCATCACGTTGGCCAGGATGGGCAGGGTGTGGCGGCGCTCGACGATGCCCGAGACGGCCTGCAGGGCGGCGAGGAGCTTGTCCTGCGGAGCTTTCAACACGATCATGATGGGAGGGTCTTTCAGCCTGCGAGCCTTGCGGCTCAGCCTTTGAGGGTCTGTTCCAGGACGTGGAGCTGCTGGTTGAGTTCGGTGTTCTTCTGGCGCTCGGCGGCGATCTTGCGCACCGCGTAGAGCACCGTCGTGTGGTCGCGCCCGCCGAACAGGTCACCGATCTCGGGCAGGCTTTTCTGGGTCATTTCCTTGGCCAGGTACATGGCGATCTGGCGCGGCCGGGCGATGCTGGCGGGGCGCTTCTTGCTGTACATGTCACCGATCTTGATCTTGTAGAAGTCTGCCACCGTCTTCTGGATATTCTCGACGGAAATCTGCCGATTCTGGATCGACAGCAGATCCTTCAGCGCCTCGCGGGCCAGCGCGATGTTGATGTCCTTGTGGCTGAAGCGCGAGTAGGCCAGCACCTTGCGCAGCGCACCTTCCAGCTCGCGCACGTTGGCGCGCACGTTCTTGGCGATGAAGAAAGCCACGTCCTCGGGCATCTGGCTGCCTTCGGCCACCGACTTCTTCATCAGGATCGCCACCCGCATCTCCAGCTCGGGCGGCTCGATCGCCACCGTCAGCCCGGCGTCGAAGCGCGAGGTCAGGCGCTCGTCGATGTCCACCAGTCCCTTGGGGTAGGTGTCGCTGGTCATGATGATGTGGGCGCGCTTGGTCAGCAGGGCCTCGAAGGCGTTGAAGAACTCCTCCTGCGTGCGGTCCTTGCCGGCGAAGAACTGCACGTCATCGATCAGCAGCAGGTCGAGCGAGTGGTACTTGGCCTTGAGTTCGTCGAAGGTCTTGCGCTGGTAGTTGCGCACGACGTCGGAGATGAACTGCTCGGCGTGCAGGTAGAGCACGCGGGCGTCCTTGTGTTCCTTGAGCAGCGCGTTGCCGACGGCGTGGATCAGGTGGGTCTTGCCCAGACCGACGCCGCCGTACAGGAACAGCGGGTTGTACATGCCGCCGGGCGAGCTGACCACGTGCATCGCGGCGGTGCGGGCCATCTGGTTGGCGCGGCCGGGGACGAGGGTGTCGAAAGTGAGGGCGGGGTTGATGCGCCCGCGGGTGTTCGAGGGTGCCATCGGGGGTGGCACCGTCGGAATGATGATGGTCGGAGCGCCGTTGAGGAACGCGCTGGAACCCGCCGTGGCACCCGAATAGGCACTGGTCGTGGCCGTGGCGACCGGCACGGTGGCTGCTTCCAGGACCTTGGTGCTGGCGACGCGCTTGCGCCGCGATGCGACGGCCGCCGAGGCCTTGGCCAGCGCGGAGGCGGCAGAGATCGCGCTGCTCGACAGCGGAGTCACCGCGGCCGCAGGTGCCGCGGCGGGGGGCTCGGGTGGTGGTTCGATGGATGGCGTGGGCGTGGCGGCTGCCGTGGTCCGGCGGGATGACGCCCGTGGCGCTGGTTTCGGGCTGGACGTGGTCGCTGGCAGCGGAGCGGGCGGGGCCGGGTGGCCCGTGGGCAAGGTCAGCAACTCGTGCAGTCCTGGCATGCTGGAGGGCGTTCGGCCCGCTCGGAGCGGCGGGGCCGTGTCTGCTGCGGGTGGCAGGAGGCCGGCGGCGGCGCTGTTCAATCCACCTGCGCGCGAGCGTGGACGGGTCGTGGCCGTGCGGGCGGTGCCGGCAGCCACCGGTGCCGTGCCCATGTCGACTGGCAGGGGCAGGAAATCGATCATCGACATCTGCACCGGCGCCGGCGCTGCCTGTGGCGGGGGGGCGGGCTGCGGCTCAGGTGCACGGGGTGCTGGCGCGGGTTCGCTGCCATTGCCCAGCGACAGCTCCAGCCGCACCGGCTTGCCGGCAATCTCGCTCAGCAGCCGTTCGATCCGCGCAGCGAACTGCGAACGGATCCAGTCCATCTTGAATCGGTTGGGAACACGCAGACCCACGAGGTAGCCTTCGCCTGCCGCCGACACCTGGGCGGGCGGCAGCGGGCGAAACCACGTGTTGAACTGCTGTGCCGGCAGCTCGGCGGCGAGGCGCTCACAGCCTCGTTGCCACAGGTCCAAATGCATGTTCTAAAAATTGTGGACAACCTCAGGAGAAGGGGCGCGATTGTATCGACATCACGCCGCCCCGGGTTGCGGTTATCCACAGTTTTGAGCGAGGGGTCAATCCCCTCGCGCGGCCAGTGCGTGTGTAGCAAGTCGTTGACTTTCAAGGGGGTTTTTGCTGTAATCGTGGGTTTCCCGAATTGGGGTGCCAAAGGGGCGCTCAATCGGAACAGGCTCAAGACCGAGCCCAAGCCAAGGCTATAGGATTCAAGATGAAACGCACCTACCAACCGTCGAAGGTTCGCCGCGCCCGCACCCATGGCTTTCTCGTGCGCATGAAGTCGCGCGGTGGCCGCGCTGTGCTGAATGCACGCCGCGCCAAGGGCCGCAAGCGCCTGGCTGTCTGAGTTCCGGGGCGTCCAACGCCCGTTGCGACGCGGTGAGCGCAACCGAATCCATGGTCCTGACGCCACTGACCGGAGCTGCCCGGTTCGAGTCGGCCATGGCGGTCAGGCCCATCGCGCGCAGTGCCCATTTCATGGTGCACCATCTCGCGACAACGAAGTTGTCAACAGGCCACAACCTTGCCCTGACCGCGTCAGGTGCTGTGGATGACTCTGTGAACAACTCTGTGGATGATCGTCCGGAAACGAGTGCGCTGCGACTGGGTCTGGTGGTGCCGAAGCGACATGCTCGGCGTTCGGTGACCCGTACGCAGGTCAAGACTCAGATCCGTGCCGGCATCCGGCGTCATCTCGATCAGCTGGTCGCTGGCGACTGGGTCGTGCGCCTGCGTGCGCCTCTTGATCGCAAGCTGTTTCCGAGCGCTCGCTCGGAAGCGCTGGCGGCGCTGCTGCATGTGGAAATCGAAGCGCTGCTGAGCGATGCTGCTCGGCGGGCGCGCCGTGCATTGGTGCCGACCGCACCTGCCAAGGCAATCTGACGCGTCCCGTCCGGACACCGTCGGCGCACCTCCAGCCATGCCTCACCCCGACCATCCGACGCTGTACCACCGTGCCCGTGCTTGGCCTCGACAGGGGCTGATCGGTGTGGTGCGGGCGTACCGTCTGCTGCTGAGTCCCTGGCTGGGATCTTCCTGTCGTTTCGAACCGACGTGCTCTGCCTATGCGCTGGTCGCGCTGGAGCGCCATGGCGCGCTGCGGGGCGGCGTGCTGACGGTCGGCCGCATCGCGCGGTGCCATCCCTGGTGCGCGGGCGGGCATGATCCGGTTCCTGACCAGCCGCACCGATTGTTTTCCTCCTTTCGAAAGACACCTGTATGACCGGTATGACCGATACGCGGCGCGCCGTGCTGTGGGGCGTTTTCTCCGTCTCGCTCGTGATGCTCTGGGATGGCTGGAGCAAGCACAACGGGCAGCCGTCGATGTTTGCACCGCCGCCGCCGGCGGTGACCGCCCCGGCGCAGACGGGGGCTGCCGGTGTGCCAGCACCGGTGGCAGGCGCTGCTTCGGCGGCTGGTGTGGCGGCGCTGCCGGCCGCGGCGGCGGGCGTGCCAGTCTCGCAGAAGGTCGATGTCACGACCGATCTGGTGCAGGCCACGTTCGACACGCGTGGCGGTTCCATCGTCCGCATGGCCCTGCCGCGCTACAAGGACGAGCACGATGCGACCAGGCCAGTCATGCTGTTCGACCAGTCGGACGAGCGTGTCTACCAGGCCGACTCGGGACTGATCCCCCGCATGGCGGGCGAGGCGGCGCTGCCCAACCACCTGACGGTGATGAACCTGCTGCCCGGTCCGCGCGCGCTGGTCGACGGGCAGAACGAGCTGACGCTGACTTTCGAGTCGCCCGACCAAGGCGGCGTGAAGCTGCGCAAGTCCTACACCTTCAAGCGGGGCGACTACGCGATCAAGGTGCGCCACGAAGTGGTCAACGGCACGGCCGCACCGATCGCGCCGCAGCTCTACCTGCAGCTCTCGCGCGATGGCACGGTCAAGTCGACCTCGATGTTCATGGGGCCGAGTTCATTCACCGGTCCGGCGGTCTACACCGAAGGTGGCAAGTTCCAGAAGATCCCCTTCACCGACATCGAAAAGGGCAAGGCCGACCATGCCAAGTCCGCCGACAACGGCTGGATCGCGATGGTGCAGCACCACTTCGTCGGCGCCTGGCTGGTCGGCGACAAGCTGGAACGCAGTTTCCAGACCAAGCGCGAAGGGACCAACCTGTACTCGGCCTCGATGACGCTGCCGCTGGCACCCATCGCCGCCGGTGCGACGCAGACCGTGGATTCCACCCTCTACGCCGGCCCGCAGGAAGAGAAGAAGCTCGAAGCGCTGGCTCCCGGGCTGGAACTGGTCAAGGACTATGGGTGGGTGACCATCCTCGCCAAGCCGCTGTTCTGGCTGCTCGACAAGCTGCACGGTCTGCTGGGCAACTGGGGCTGGTCGATCGTGGCGCTGGTGGTGCTGCTGAAGATCGCCTTCTATTGGCTCAATGCCAGCGCCTACCGCTCGATGGGCAAGATGAAGGCGGTCAACCCCAAGGTCCAGGAGATGCGCGAGCGTTTCAAGGACGACCCGCAGAAGATGCAGCAGGAAATGATGCGCATCTACCGCGAGGAGAAGGTCAATCCGCTGGGTGGCTGCCTGCCGATCTTTGTGCAGATGCCGTTCTTCATTGCGCTGTACTCGGTGCTGCTGGCTTCGGTCGAGATGCGTGGCGCACCCTGGATTGGCTGGATCCACGACCTGAGCGTGCAGGATCCGCTGTACATCCTGCCGGCGCTGATGACCGCTTCGACGCTGTTCCAGACCTGGCTGAATCCGACGCCGCCGGACCCGACGCAGGCCAAGATGATGTGGATCATGCCGCTGGTGTTCAGCGTGATGTTCCTGTTCTTCCCGGCAGGCCTGGTGCTGTACTGGTTCGTCAACAATCTGCTGGCGATCGCGCAACAGTGGATCATCAACCGGCAGCTGGGCCTCAATCGCAAGGCTTGATGGGAGTTTGCCCGGCAGATCCGGTCGGGTTCCATGTCCTGTGGAATCTGGCCGCGACAAGCCC
>NZ_JBFPGY010000270.1:0-23709 GCF_041083715.1 Sphaerotilus sp. | reverse complement strand
CTGCTGGCGATCGCGCAACAGTGGATCATCAACCGGCAGCTGGGCCTCAATCGCAAGGCTTGATGGGAGTTTGCCCGGCAGATCCGGTCGGGTTCCATGTCCTGTGGAATCTGGCCGCGACAAGCCCCACACCTCGAAACGGTGGATGCAATCGGGGCCTTGAGACTGTCATATTCCCCATGCATCATTCGTTTTGCGGGGTTTGACCCGGGAGTGTTGCAGCAGGCTTTGAGAGCCGCGTTCGGGGCCGGGAGGCTCGCTGCAACAGTCTTGGCTCTGGGGGTTGAATGCTTTTGTAGCTGGCTCCCCTCCGCGCGAATCCGCAACGCCCTGTCCGGCTGGTCCGACAGGGCGTTTTTTCTGGCCGCGGCTCGGCGAGAATGCGCGCCATGCTCGCTCGACACCAGGACCCCATCGTCGCCATCGCCACTGCACCCGGACGGGGGGCCGTCGGCATCGTGCGGGTGTCCGGCCGTGGTCTGCAGGCGCTGATCCAGGCCCTCACCGGGCGCGCGCTGGTGCCGCGATATGCCACCTACCGCCCGTTCCTGGGCGCGGATGGTCAGGCCATCGACCAAGGGCTTGCGCTCTATTTCCCGGCACCCCACAGCTACACCGGCGAAGACGTGCTGGAGTTGCAGGCCCATGGCGGCCCGGTGGTGCTGCAGTTGCTGCTTGCCCGCTGCCTCCAGGCGGCAGCGGTGGAGGCCACGCTGCCGGGCCTTCGCCTGGCCGAGCCGGGCGAGTTCACCGAACGGGCGTTCCTGAATGACAAGCTGGATCTGGCGCAGGCCGAGGCGGTGGCAGACCTGATCGACGCCAGCACCGAGGCGGCGGCCCGCAGCGCGGTGCGGTCGCTCTCCGGAGCCTTCTCGGCGCGCATCACGGCCTTGCGCGACCGGCTCATCGAACTGCGCATGCTGGTCGAGGCGACGCTGGATTTTCCCGAAGAGGAGATCGATTTCCTGGAGAAGGCCGATGCCCGCGGTCGGCTCGATCGGCTGGCCGGGCAACTGGCCGCCGTGCTCGATGCCGCGCAGCAGGGCGCACTGCTGCGCGAGGGACTGAAGGTCGTGATTGCCGGCCAGCCCAATGCCGGCAAGAGTTCGCTGCTGAACGCGCTGGCCGGTGCCGAACTGGCCATCGTCACGCCGATCCCCGGTACCACGCGCGACAAGGTCAGCGAGACGCTGCAGATCGAGGGCGTGCCCGTCCACGTCATCGACACCGCCGGCCTGCGGTCCGACGAGGAGGCCAGCGACGAGGTCGAGCGCATCGGCATTGCGCGGAGCTGGGGGGCCATTGCCGAGGCGGATGCCGTGTTGCTGCTGCACGACCTGACGCGCTGTGACGATCCGGTCTACGCGGAAGCGGATCGCGCGATCGAGGCCCGCTTGCCGGACCGCCAGCGGCTGGTCCACATCTACAACAAGGCCGACGCGGCTCCCGCGGGGCGGGCCATGTCGGCCTTGGCCGTGTTGCCCGAAGGCAGCAAGGCGCTCGCGCTGTCGGCCAGAACCCATGACGGCCTGCAGACCTTGCGCGAGACGCTGTTGGCGCTGGCCGGCTGGCATGCTTCGCCGGAAGGGGTGTTCATTGCCCGCACGCGCCACCTGAAGGCATTGCGGCAAGCGCAGGACCATCTCGGGCAGGCGCGTGCCTGGGCCGTACAGGCCGATGCAGCGCTGGATCTTCTGGCCGAGGAGCTGCGTCTGGCCCACAATGCCCTGGGCGAGATCACGGGTGCCTATACGCCGGACGACCTGCTGGGTGACATATTCACGCGCTTTTGTATCGGCAAGTAGAAGATGCTCCCCTGTCGGCGGACTTGTTACGATCTGAATCAGTGTCAACCCGGGCACTCTGGCATGTTCAGCGCTCGGATGGGAACGCCACCATCAGCAGGAGTGCGCCATGGGTATTGATGAACTGATCGAGGCTGTCCAGTCCTACCGGGCGGACGATGCCTTTCGCGCACGCCTGGACCTGGGACAGTGGCGCCACTTTGCTGCCTACCTGACGGCCTACCAATTGCGCTCCGGCGACCTGCTGATCAAGCAGAACGACTGCGACCGGGCCGCCTACTTCGTCGGCCAGGGCACGTTGCAGGTCTACGTCAGCGGTGCCGCACCCGGCACCAGCCGCATTGCGCTGATGCGCCCTGGCGCGCTGGTCGGCGAAACGGGCCTCTTCAGCGACCAGCCGCACTCGGCCAATGTCGAGGCGATGACCCCTGCCATCGTCTGGGCGCTGCACCTGCCGCGCTTCGAGGAGTTGACCGCCCGCGCGCCGCTGATCGCCAACGAAGTGCTGCGGGCCGCCGGCGCCGTGATGGTGGCCCGGCTGCGTGCCAATCTGGCGTTGCGGGTCGCCGTGGCGTGAGACGCTGCGTCAGCGCTTGAGCAGGCGGCTTTCGGCCAGCGCCAGGGTTTCCGGCAGACCGCTGAGCACCAGCACATCCCCGCCGGCCAGCACCAGTTCCTCGTCGCCCATGGCCATGACCTGACCCGTTGAACGCCGCACGGAGACCACCGACACCCCCATGGCGTGCAGCGTCAGATCGCCCAGACGCTGGCCGACACTTGGCGCACCGGGTGGCAGGCTGACCGACTGCAGTCTTGCCTGCTGCAGTTCGCTGACGGTGTCGTCGTCGGCGCCATGGAAGTAGCCGCGCAGCAGGCCGTAGCGGGCATCCCGCGCATCCTGCGTGATGCGGATCACCCGCCGCATCGGCACGCCCACCAGCGCCAGCGCGTGGCTGGCCAGCATCAGCGAGCCTTCGAGTGCTTCCGGCACCACCTCGGTGGCGCCCGCCGCCCGCAGACGTTCCAGATCGGTGTCGTCCGGCGTGCGCACAACCACCGGCACGTGTGCGGCGTGTTCCCGCACATGCTGCAGCACCTTCAGCGCCGAGGGGGTGTCGTGGTAGGTGATGACCACCGCGGTGGCGCGCGACAGGCCCGCCGCGATCAGGCTCGGCAGCTTGGCCGCATCACCGAAGACGACGCTCTGGCCGGCAGCGGCGGCCTGACGCACACGGTCGGGATCGAGATCGAGCGCCATGTACGGGATGCGCTCCTGGTCGAGCAGCCGTGCCAGGTTCTGGCCACTGCGGCCGTAGCCGCAGATGATCAGGTGGGCTTCGGTGCGGATCGAGCGCTTGGCGATGGTCGTGAGCTGCACCGACTGCATCAGCCAGTCGGTGGCCGACAGCCGCATCACGATGCGGTTGCTGCCCATGATGATGAAGGGCGTGGCCAGCATCGACAGCACCATCGACGCCAGCACCGGGCTCATCCACTGCGTGCCGAGCAGCTTCACCTCGGCGCCCAGCGTGAGCAGCACGAAACCGAATTCGCCGGCCTGGGCCAGGTAGAGGCCCGTGCGGATCGCCACTCCGGGCGCCGAGCCGAACAGGCGCGACAGCACCGCCACCATGCCCGCCTTGGCCAGCACGGGCACCACGCTCAGCGCAAGCACCAGTGGCCATTGGTCCAGCACCGGCCGCCAGTCGAGCTTCATGCCGATGGTGATGAAGAACAGGCCCAGCAGCACGTCGTGGAACGGCCGGATGTCGGTCTCCACCTGGTGCTTGAACTCGGTCTCGGCGATCAGCATCCCGGCGACGAAGGCGCCCAGCGCCATCGACAGCCCCGCGTGCTCGGTCAGCCAGGACAGCCCGAGCGTGACGAGCAGGATGTTCAGGATGAACAGCTCCTCGCTCTTGCGCCGCACCACCAGCGTCAGCCACCAGCGCATCACCCGCTGCCCGCCCCACAGCAGCAGCACCAGCAGCGCGGCGGCCTTGGTCAGCGCGCTGCCCAGCGTGCGCCAGAGGTCGTCCCCGCCCTCGGCCAGCGCGGGGATCAGCACCAGCAGCGGCACCACGGCCAGATCCTGGAACAGCAGCACGCCCATGACGTTGCGGCCGTGCTCGCTCTCGAGTTCGAGGCGCTCGGCCATCATCTTGACGACGATGGCGGTGCTCGACATGGCCAGCGCGGCGCCGAGTGCCACCGCCGCCTGCCAGCCCAGGTCCCAGTGGCGGCCGAGCAGCGCGAAGACCACGGTCATCAGCATGTTGCCCAGCGCCGCGCCCAGCACGGTCAGCACCACCTGCCCGGCGCCCAGTCCGAACACCAGCCGCTGCATGCTGCGCAGCTTGGGCAGGTTGAACTCCAGCCCGATCACGAACATCAGGAAGACGACACCGAACTCCGCCAGGTAGCGGATGCCGGCCGAATCCCGGGCCAGGGCCAGCGCGTTGGGGCCGATCAGCACGCCGACGATCAGGTAACCCAGCATGGCAGGCAGTTTCAGCAGGCGGCAGCCGACGACGCCGATCACGGCGGCAAGCAGGTAGAGAAGCGCGAGATCGAGATTGCTGGCCATGCACCGTCCTAGAATCGCTCTATCCTAATTCAGCCCCGGCCCGAGATTCAGTGACTCCTGCCCATGCCGCACCTACCTTCGATGCCGAGCGGGCGATCCGCATGGCTTGTCAGACCCTGCGCATCGAGGCCGAAGCGTTGTTGCAACTTCAGGACCAGCAGGGCGCGGGGTTCGCGGCGGTGGTCCGGACGATCCTGCACGGCACCGGCCGCGTGGTCGTGATGGGCATGGGCAAGAGCGGCCATGTCGGGCGCAAGATCGCCGCGACACTGGCCTCCACCGGCACGCCGGCGCTGTTCGTGCACCCGGCCGAGGCCAGCCACGGCGACCTCGGCATGGTCACCCGCGGTGACGTGGTGCTGGCGATTTCCAATTCCGGCGAGAGCGATGAGCTGGCGGCGATCCTGCCGGCGCTCAAGCGGCTGGGCGTGACACTGGTCGGCATGACCGGCCGGCCCGAGTCGACGCTGGCGGCGCACGCCGACCTGGTGCTGTCGAACCGCGTGGCGCAGGAGGCCTGTCCGCTCAACCTGGCACCCACGGCCAGCACCACGGCGCAGCTCGCGCTGGGGGATGCGCTGGCGGTGGCCTTGCTGGATGCCCGCGGCTTCCGCGCCGAGGACTTCGCGCGCTCGCACCCGGGTGGTGCACTCGGCCGCAAGCTGCTCACGCATGTCCACGACATCATGCGGCAGGGGGATGCCGTGCCACGGGTCACGCCCGAGGCGGGCTGCGTCGAGATGATGCGCGAGATGAGCGCCAAGGGCCTGGGCGCGACCGCCATCGTCGATGCCGGTGGTCAGGCGATCGGTGTCTTCACCGACGGTGACCTGCGCCGCGCGGTCGAGCAGGGGACCGACCTGCGCACGCTGACCGCCGCGCAGCTCCTGCGGGGTGTGCGGCCGCGCAGCGTGCGCGCCGATGCGCTGGCGGTCGAGGCGGCCATGCTGATGGAGGAGGCCTGCATCACGACGCTGCTGGTCCACGACGCCGAGGGCCGCCTGATCGGCGCGCTCAACACCAACGACCTGATGCGCGCGAAGGTGATCTGACCATGGCGATCCCGACCCCTGTCTGGCCCCGCCCGGTCACGCCGACGCTGCAGTTGCCGCCGGAGTTGCTGCTGGCGGCGCAGCCCGTGCGCGCCGCGGTCTTCGATGTCGATGGCTGTCTGACGGACGGGCGCATCTACATCGGCGAGTCCGGCGAGACGGTCAAGGCCTTCAGCACCCTCGACGGCCACGGCATCAAGCTGCTGGCCCGGGCCGGCATCACGCCGATCGTGATCACGGGGCGTGATTCGCCGGCCGTGCGCCGGCGCTGTGCGGACCTGGGCATCGAACACGCGCTGTTCGGCATCCACGACAAGCTGGCGGCGGCCGAGCAGGTCCTGCAGACGTTGGCGCTGGACTGGCAGGCGCTGGCGGTCATCGGCGACGACTGGCCTGATCTGCCGCTGATGGTGCGCTGTGCGCTGGCCTGCGCGCCTGCCCAGGCGCACGCGGAAGTCAGGGCCGTGGCGCACCATGTCACGGCCATGCCGGGCGGGCAGGGTGCCGCCCGCGAGTTCTGCGATGTGCTCCTGATGGCTTCGGGGCAGTATGGCGACTTGCTGGCCGGGCATCTGACCACGCTGGACGGCGCGGCGCGCTGAGCCCGGGACTGTGGCTCCCCTCGACGACGACGTCACACCGGTACCTCTGCCGCCGCTGCTGAGCCGGCTGCCGGAGGCGGCTGGCCACCCTGTGCTGCCACGCAGCGTGCGCATGCGCCATGCGCTGCTGGGCAATCTGCCGCTGTTCCTGATGGCGCTGCTCGCGGCGGCGACCTGGTGGCTGGTCCAGAGCACACCATCACCCATGCCGGAGCGTGCACCTGCCGAGATCCGGCACGAGCCGGACTACGAGATGCATGGGTTTTCGGTGCAGCATTACGCGACAGTCGGTCCGGCGCGGGGTGTGATCGAAGGGGATGTGGTGCGCCACTACCCTGACACGGACACGCTGGAGATCGATGGCGTGCGCCTGCGCTGGCGCGACGACCAGGGGCACACGCTGCGCGCCACGGCAGCCCGTGCCGTCGCGACCGGCAATGGTGACGAGGTCCGGCTTGCCGGCGGTGTGACCGTGGTCCGCGATCTGCTGTCCGGAGAAGATGCGCCGATGACCTTCAGCAGCGAGGAGATGCTGTTTGACCGCCGCATTGACCAGGTCCGCAGCACCCGTCCGGTGACCTTGCAGCAAGGTGCCAGCCTCGTCGAGGCCCGCGCGCTGGTCTATGACCATGCCGACGGTCGGCTCGATCTGCAGGGGGCCGTGCGAGGGCATCTGCCCGCCAGGCGATGAACCAGGACCAGCTCGCGCGCGAGCGTTCCCCGCTGGTCTTCATCACCGGTGCTTCCAGCGGCATCGGGCAGGCGCTGGCCGCTGCCTATGCGCAGGAGGGGTGGCGGCTGGCGCTGGTGGCGCGGCGGGCGGACGTGGTGCGGCAGTGGCTGACCGCGCGGGGTCTGGGGCCGGAGCGGGCGGTCGTCTACCAGGCCGATGTACAGGACACCGATGCCATCGTCGCGGCGACGACGCGCTGTCTGGTCGAGCAGGGCTTGCCGCTGGTCGTCATCGCCAATGCGGGCCTCAGCGTCGGCATCGACACGGCGGAGCGGGCGGATCTGGACGTGCTGCGCGAGTTGTACGAGACCAATGTGATCGGCATGGCTGCCACCTTCCATGCATTCATCCGTCCGATGCGGCTGGCCCGCCGGGGTACGCTGGTCGGTGTGGCGAGCGTGGCCGCCATCCGTGGTCTGCCGGGACATGGGGGCTATTGCGGCAGCAAGGCGGCGGCGGTGGCCTATTGCGAAAGCCTGCGCGCGGAGTTGCATGCGGATGGACTGCGGGTGGTCACGCTGGTGCCGGGGTTCGTGGACACGCCGCTCACGCGTGGCAATCGGTACCCCATGCCTTTCCTGATCTCGCCGCACACCTTCGCCGAAAAGGCCTTGCCGCTGATTGCACGTGGAGCGCGGTTTGCGGTCGTGCCGTGGCCGATGGCCTGGGTGGTGGTGCTGCTGCGGTTGCTGCCGAGATGGTTGTACGACCGTGTGATCGCCGGTCGCGGACGCAAGCAGCGCCGCGGCGATCCGCCGAACTAGCTTGCTTGGTGTCTTGAAGTCTCAATGCAACAAGGCGGCAGATCTTGCGATCTGCCGCCTTGTCTTCATTCAGGGGCTGTACTTCGGTCAGAGCACCAGCGAATCGATGCTCTGGCGAAATCAGTAGCCGCCGCCGCCGTAGCCGCCACCACCGTAGCCGCCGCCGCCACTGCGACCACCGCCGGTGCCGCCGCCGCCTTCACGACGACCACCGCCGCCGTAGGGGCTGCGGAAACCGCCGCCACCGCCGCCGCCAGGGCCGCCAGCACCGCCGCCGCCACCGTAGCCGCCGCCGCCACCACCGCCGCCTTCACGACGGCCACCGCCGCCAGCACCGCCGCCGCCGTAGGGGCTGCGGAAGCCACCCGGACGCTCTTCACGCGGGCGGGCTTCGTTGACGACGATGGCACGGCCGGCGATCGCTTGGCCGTTCAGGCCATTGATCGCGGCTTGCGCTTCAGGATCCGAGCCCATTTCGACAAAACCGAAGCCCTTGGAGCGGCCGGTTTCGCGGTCCATCATGACCTTGGCGGAGCTGACCGCACCGAACTGGGAGAACGCGTCGTTCAGATCTTCGTCGCGGACGCTGTAGGCGAGATTGCCCACATAGAGTTTGTTGCCCATGGAAGAGCGCCTTTCAAGAAACAGGGTACCTGAGGTACCAGAGGACCATGTGGCGGAGCTACAGCCAGCACTCATTCCAGGGAACAGAGAAAAGGCGCCGCGTCCAATCACGAGGGATCATTATGTATGACGGTCAAGCGCTGTGAGCATCCCTACCGCAAGAAGTGTTGTAAGGCTGCGCAGATTTTTTGCACTGGCTGGTCTGTTTCGGGGCTGTTGCAGGGGTAAACCCCGAAACACCGCAGGCGCAGAATCACCACATGGACCTTTTCAAACCCCTGGTGGCGCTGCTCGCCATCGTCAATCCGATCGGCGTCGTGCCGTTCTTCATCCACTTTACCCAGCACCTGACGCCCGAACAGCGCCGCCGCACGATCCGGGTGTCGAGCTTCTCGGCCTTCGTTGTCATCGCCATCAGTGCGCTGGCCGGGCTGAAGGTGATCGAGTTCTTCGGCATTTCGCTGGCATCGTTTCAGGTGGGCGGAGGCACGCTGCTGTTGATCAGCGCGCTGCAGATGCTCAACGCCCAGCCAGCCGAGTCCCGTTCGGACGATGTCAGTGATGGCCAGCAGCGTGCCGACGCCGGGGACAGCATCGCCGTGGTGCCGCTCACCATTCCGCTGCTGACCGGGCCGGCCACGATCTCGACCATGGTGATCTACGCGGACCAGGCCCGCCACTGGTGGCATCTGGCCGCACTGGTGGGGTATGGCGTGGTCGTGGGGGCGGCCACGTTCCTCGCTTTCTCCGCGTCCGGTGCGATTGCGCGGCTGCTCGGCAAGACCGGCATCAACGTGATGACGCGGCTGATGGGCCTGATCCTCGCGGCACTCGCCGTGGAAATCATGGCCGAGGGCTTGACCAAGCTGTTCCCGATCCTGGCGTCGCATGTGAGCGGCTGACTGGCGTTTCGACCCAGTGTTTCCAGCGGCGCTTGCGCTTAGAGTGCAGGGCCACGGAGACCCCAGCACATGCCCAGTTTCGACTACATCGTCATCGGCGCCGGCACGGCAGGTGCCTTGATGGCCAACCGCCTCAGCGACGCCAAGGGCCTCAGCCGCGTCCTCCTGCTCGAAGCCGGCGGCCACGACGACTACCACTGGATTCACATCCCGGTCGGCTACCTCTACTGCATCGGCAACCCGCGTACCGACTGGCTCTACCAGACCCAGGCCGATCCGGGCCTCAACGGCCGCACGCTGCGCTACCCCCGCGGCAAGGTGCTGGGCGGTTGCTCCAGCATCAACGGCATGATCTACATGCGCGGCCAGTCGCGCGACTACGACCAGTGGGCCGCGCTGACCGGCGACGACACCTGGCGCTGGGACCAGTGCCTGCCGTACTTCCGCCAGCACGAGCACCACTGGCGGCTCGACCCCGATCAGGTGGCGCAAGCCCCCGAGGGCTTCAAGGCGCTGCACGGCCATGGCGGCGAGTGGCGCGTCGAGAAGCAGCGCCTGCGCTGGGACGTGCTCGACGCCTTTGCCCAGGCAGCGCAGCAGGCCGGCATTCCCGCCACCGACGACTTCAACCGTGGCACCAACGAGGGCGTGGGCTACTTCGAGGTCAACCAGAAAGCGGGCTTCCGCTGGAACACCGCCAAGGCCTTCCTGCGCCCGACCTGCTTCGGACGGCCGAACTTCGAGATGTGGACCGGCGCCCACGTCCGCCGGCTGCTGACCGAACGTGGCGCAGACGGCGCACTGCGTTGCACCGGCGCCGAGGTGGTCACGCCGCATGGGGTCGAGACCGTCACGGCCACCCGCGAGGTGATCCTGTGTGCCGGCAGCATCGGCAGCGTGCAGATCCTGCAACTCTCGGGCATCGGGCCGGGCGCGCTGCTCCGGCAGCATGGCCTTCCCGTCGTGCACGACCTGCCCGGTGTCGGCGAGAACCTGCAGGACCACCTGCAGATCCGCTCGGTCTACAAGGTGCAGGGCGTCCAGACACTCAACACCCTGGCCGCCACGCCCTGGGGCAAGGCCAAGATCGGGCTCGAATACCTGCTGCGCCGCACCGGGCCGATGAGCATGGCACCGTCGCAGCTCGGGGCCTTCACACGCACGTCGGAGGCCTTCACGTGGCCCAACATCGAGTACCACGTCCAGCCACTCTCGCTCGACGCCTTCGGCCAGCCGCTGCACGCGTTCAACGCCTTCACGGCGAGCGTGTGCAACCTCAACCCGACCTCGCGCGGCCATGTGCGCATCACCTCGCCGCGGCACGAGGACGCGCCCGCCATCTTCGCCAACTACCTCTCCACGCCCGAGGACCGGCAGGTGGCGGCCGACTCGCTGCGTGTGACCCGGCGCATCGTGGCGCAACCGGCGATGCAGCCCTACCAGCCCGAGGAATTCAAGCCAGGTGTGCAGTACCAGTCCGACGAGGACCTGGCGCGGCTGGCCGGTGACATCGCCACGACCATCTTCCACCCTGTGGGCACCTGCAGGATGGGCCGGGCGGACGACCCGATGGCGGTGGTGGATGCACGTCTGCGGGTGCGTGGTGTGGCCGGGCTGCGGGTGGTGGACGCGAGCGTGATGCCCACGATCACCAGCGGCAACACCAACTCGCCGACGCTGATGCTGGCCGAGCGGGCGGCACAGTGGGTGCTGGCGGACCGTCTGGCTTGACCAATGCCCTTTTTGGGGCGCCTCTGTGGCGTTACATGGGGACAACACGCCATGTTGGTGCGGGAAACCCCGGATATGTCGGTCGATCGCCAACCCCTACATTTCCGCCACTCGCAAACGCAGACCCTTCGTGGCTGCGTGCAGGAGCGAGGGACTGAGGAGACTGGTTCACCAAGCGCCAACAACAGGCGCCAACAACAACACCATCACCCTGCCACCAATAAAACATCCAGGCAGGTCTGACGCTCCGAACATGCAGCGCAAGAGCGCAGTGAGACAATTCAGAGGCACCGGTAACCCCGGTGCCTTTTGTTTTTCAGAGGGCGTGCGAGATGGAACTGGTGTGGGTGACGCTGGCGTCGGCCTTGGCGGGATTTGTCGACGCGATCGTCGGCGGGGGCGGGCTCGTCCTGGTGCCCGCGCTGTTCGCGGTCTATCCGGCGGCGGCACCGGCCACGCTGTTCGGCACCAACAAGGGGGCCGCTGTCTGGGGCACCGCCTGGGCGACGGCACAGTACGCCCGCCGGGTGACGATGAACTGGGCCACGCTGGTGCCGGCGGCGGCGGCGGCGCTGGCCTGCAGCTTTGCCGGGGCATGGCTGGTGACCCAGGTGCCCGCCACGGGCCTGCGGCGGGCCTTGCCGTTCATCCTGCTGGCGGTGCTGGTCTACACGCTGGTGCGCAAGGATCTGGGCCGTATCCACACGCCCGGTACGTCCGCCCGTCGAGAGGCCACGCAGGCCACACTGATCGGTGCCCTGGTGGGGTTCTACGACGGCTTCTTCGGCCCCGGAACAGGCAGTTTCTTCGTCTTCCTGTTCGTGCGCGTGCTGGGCTACGACTTCCTGCACGCATCGGCGGCGGCCAAGCTGCTCAACACGGCCACCAATGTCGCCGCGCTGGCGCTGTTTGCCTCGACGGGCCACATCTGGTGGCCCGTGGCGGCAACCATGGCCGTGGCCAACGTGGCTGGCAGCCTGCTGGGCGCACGGCTGGCATTGCGCCATGGCGCCGGCTTCGTGCGCGGCGTGTTCATCGTTGTGGTGGGCGCGCTGATCGTGCGCACCGGGTGGGACGCGCTGCGGCTCTGAACAGCGATCAGAACCGGTAGCGTTCGCCTCGGGTCAGCGCGAAGACGGGCAGCGGCAGGTCGAGCGCAGCGAGCTGGCCGGTGACCGCTGCCATCTCGCCGGGCTTGACGTGGGTGATGGCGATCGAGGTGTCACTGTCCACATCCAGATGCAGCAGTTCGGCCGCGAGCATGGACGGCGAGAGGTGGCGGCTGATCTCGGCCAGCGCGCGTTCGTCGTCGTTGAACGCCGTCTCGATCACCAGCTGCGCGATCGGGCGTCCGCGCAGACGTTCCCACAGCGCCGGGTTGGGCCCCGTGTCGCCGGTGAAGACCCACAGACCCGACGGCGTGTCCACGGCAAAGCCGCAGGCCGGCACCGTGTGCCAGGCGGGCAGCACCTCGATCTGCAATGTGCCCAGCGACAGGTGATCCCCAGTCTGGAAGGGCACCAGTTCCAGGATGGGGCGTTCCTTGTGCGGCAGACGGGTGAAGTCCGGCCAGATCACATTGTTGAAGACGTGCTGGCGCAGTGCGTCGAGCGTCTCGGCCAGTCCGTGCACCTGGATTGGCCGGAACGGCGTCATCGCCAGTCGGCGCTGCATGACGCTGTCCGCGATCAGAGGGATGCCCAGCACGTGGTCCAGATGCGAATGGGTCAGCACGATGTGATCGATCGCAGCCAGCTCGTCCAGTGTCAGATCGCCCACACCGGTTCCCGCGTCGACGAGCACATGCTCGTCCAGCAGGAAGGACGTGGTCCGGTTGTCGAGGGCGATCGAGCCCGAGCAGCCAAGGACACGCAGATTCATCAGGATTCCAGGTGAGGACTTGCAACAGAGACGGGCATGCTGCCCCGCACCTCACCTCGGCGCAAGCGAACCCCTGCGAACTTCCGCACTGCTTGTGCCCTGCCGTGGCCGCAAGCGCCTGTCGACGTGAACAAGCACACGGGCCATTCAGGGCTGCATGAACTGCATCTGCGTGCCGGCGAGCTCGATCACGTCGCCATCCTTCAGATGCACCGGATCGGACTGCACCGGGGCGCCGTTGACGGTCGGGCGGACATTGCCTTCCACATGGGCGAAAACGTAGCCGCCAGGACGCTTGGTGATCGAGGCCACCTGCACGCCGGGCTTGCCGACGGTGGTCACCACCTTGGTGAGCACCACCTCGCGCCCGGCGGCGGCACCCGACAGCACCCGGATGGAGGCCTGCGGCACGGTACCGGCCGCCAGTCCACCGAACCCGGAGGGCGGGAAGGCACTGGGCATCGTCGGCGCGGTCGGTCGGCCGTGCAGTCCAGGCTGGTTCTGGCCTGGCTTGAGGATCATGGTCTTCTCGTAATCGGAGCTGTCCTCGACCAGATACTTGATCTTGTATTTTCCGATTTCAATCGTGTCGTTGTGTTGCAGCAGCTGCTTCTTGATGGCCCGGCCGTTGATGTACGTGCCGTTGGTGCTGTTCTGATCTTCGATGTAGACATCCTGACCGACCATCTGCAGCACGGCGTGCTCCCCGCTGACGGCGAGGTTGTCGATCACGATGTCGTTGTAAGGACGCCGGCCCAAGGTGGTCTTGTCCTTGGTGAGCTGAACTTCCTTGATGACAACACCGTCCAGCGAAACAACAAGTTTGGGCATGAGCAACCTCTGAAGCTTGGCGTCTGGGACCTGGTCCCTTGATCTCAGCGCCGGAATGGCCACCACGCCTGGCCTGCAGCGGGCAGGGCGTGAACGGCTACCAGTATCACAGCGATATTATCCCGACCGCCTGCCTGATTGGCGGCATCGATCAGTGCCTGTGCCGCTTTGTCGATCTCGGCGTGCTCCCGGAGGACCGCGGAGATCTGCGCATCGTCCAGCATGTCCGACAGGCCATCCGAGCACATCAGGAACCAGTCATCGGGATGCACCGCGTGGACATGGGCTTCCAGCAGCACCACATCCTCCACGCCGACGGCCCGGGTCACCAGATTCTTCTGGTGGCTGTGGGCCGCCTGCTCGGGCGAGATCAGGCCGGCATCGATCTGTTCCTGCAGCAGCGAGTGGTCCCGGGTGAGCTGCATCAGGCGATCGTCGCGCCAGCGGTAGGCCCGCGAGTCGCCGATGTGGCCCAGCAGCAGCCGGCCGCCCCGGAACACGCCGACCACCAGCGTGGTGCCCATGCCGGCGTACTGCGGCTCGGCGTGGGCGGCATTGAAGATGGCACGGTTGGCGTTGTCCACGCAGACGTCCATGGCCCGGCGCACCTCGCGGTCCGACGCTTCTGGCCCCGCTTCGGTGAGCCACTGGCCGAGTTCGCGCTGGATGAAGGCCGTGGCCATGCCGCTGGCGACTTCGCCGGCGTTGTAGCCGCCCATGCCGTCGGCCAGCACCATCAGGCCAGCCGACTCGTCCAGGGCGACCGAGTCTTCGTTGTTGTTGCGGATGCGGCCTCGGTCGGTCGCGGAAAAGAACTCGAAAGTCATGGGGAAGACACGCGGGCGGTCCATGGATCAGCGGCGTGATTGTGACGCGGTGGCTTTCGGTGTGGGCATCTGCGCGGTGTGCGGGAATGGTCCCGCCGCGTATTCCTCCACCGATCCGAGCACGGGAAAGTCGTGGTGTTGAGATCTGCTGCGCTGCAGCATGGATGAAATCAGGTGCAGGTCGGTGGCGAGTTCGAGTCCGTCCGGATAGCGCAGCTCCGCGCGCTTGTCGAGCAGGATGCCCAGCACGTCCGCCAACGCCTCGGGCACCGAGGGCCGCAGGTTGCGCACGTCGGGTGCCGGCGTGTTGGCGATGGCGCCCATCAGCTCGGTCATCGTATGGCCCGACAGCGGCAACTCCCCGGTGAGCATGTGGAACATCAGCACGCCCAGCGAGTACAGGTCGCTGCGGCCATCGGCCTGGCGTCCGGCGATCTGCTCCGGCGACATGTAAGACGGCGAACCCAGGATCAGCCCCGTGCGGGTGCGGCTGGCGCCGGAGACGCGTGCGATGCCGAAGTCCGTGACCTTCACCTGCCCACGGGCCAGGTCGATCATGACGTTGGCTGGCTTGATGTCGCGGTGGACGACACCGAGCGCGTGCGCATGGGCCAGCGCGGTGGCGACCCGGGTGCCGATGGCCACGACGGTGGCCATCGGCAGGAGACTGCCGGCGCGCAGGTGCTGGGTCAGGTCGTGTCCGGTCAGGCGCTCCATGGCGATGTAGGCGATGCCGTGTTCCTCGCCGGTCCTGAACACCCGCACGATGTCGGTGTGCTGCAGTCGGCGTGCAGCCTCGGCCTCGCGGTGGAAACGCTGGCGGGCTTCCTGGAGCGCATAGCCGTCGAATTCGCGCGCCAGGGCCAGCGTCTTGACCGCGACTTCCTGCCCCGTGTCCGTGTCGTGTGCCAGATAGACCCGGCCCATGGCGCCACGGCCCAGTTCTCGATCGAGCTGGTAGGGGCCGAGGCGCGGCAGTTCGCGTGGGGCCTCGGCGGCGGTCAGCGCTGCGCTGGCGAGCACCTCGTCGCGCGACAGCGGCTGGGTCTTTTCGAGCGCCCGCACGGCGGCCTCGTCCGCGAAGTCATCCGGGTTCCGTGGAATCGGGCGGGTCTTCTCGTAGTCGTCCAGCTCCATCGACGCGGTCTCGGCCTCGGTGTCGTCAGGGGGCACCGTGTCCGGCCCGTCGTCGAGGCTGTGCTGGACCGTCGCCGGGGGCAGGGGCTTCGGCGTTGCAGGTGCGCCAGCAGGCACAGGCAGCGGCATCACGTCGAAGGTGGTGATGATGGTGTCGGCCATCGGTGCTTCGATCAGTGTGGGCGGTGTGGCGGTGCGCCGTGGCGTCAGGTGCTGCCAGTGCCCGTGCAGCTGCAGTCCGATCCAGCCGGCCAGCAGGCCGAACAGCGGAAGCGTCAGCGGCATCCAGATCCGCGCCTGTCCCAGCAGCAGATGCGGCACGAGCAGCAGCACGAGTCCGCTCACACCCGACAGGGCCAGCGCCGTGCCGCGTGTCGCCCGCGGCACGACCAGCAGCATGAATCCCGCCACCGCTGCCAGCAACAGCCAGGGCATCCACTGGGTCCAGCCTGGCTGCTGCACCCAGCGGCCGTTGACCAGCGACGAGGTGATGCGTGCGAGGGCCTCGGCCGGGTGGATCCAGCGTCCGTCGGGTAGCCGTACATGGCGTGCGGTCATGCCCATGTCATCGTGGCTGATGAGCACGATGCGTCCTTGCAGATGGGCGACGGTGGCTGGGTTGTCCAGCACGTCCTGTGCGCTGACGATGAGCAGGCCGGCCTGCGCCGCGGATCCGGCGGCCCACAGCGGCGCCAACCAGCCCTGTGCATCCACGGGCAGCAGGCGTCCGCCCAGGCGCGGTGGAGAGGCTTGCAGCGCGGTGTCGATCTGGGCCGGCGTGAGACCGCGGTGCATGCCGGCGGCCAGCACTGCCAGCGAACTGACGCGCCAGGCACCGACCTGTCGCTGCAGTTCATGGCGGCGCAGCACGTCGTCCGGATCGGGCTGGACTTCGGCGTGGCCGACGCCAGCCGCCGCGTCGCGCAGCAGCGGCAGCGGCCAGGGCGCTGCCAGCGGGGCACCTGCCGGGGTGCTGGCCCCGGCCGGCTGGCCCCTGGAGAGGATGGACGGCGAGGAAGGCGCCGATTCCGGCAGCGCCGCCAGACTCAGCAGCGTGCGCTGGTGGCGTTCCATGCTGGCGGCGAGACGGGCATCGCCGTCGAGGTTGAGTTCGCTGCGCTCCAGCATGGCCGGCAGTTCGGGATACCGGGCCAGGACCGGGTCGGCGGCGATGGTGGCGTGCAGGTGCTGCAGTTCGGCCAGTGCGCGTTCGCTCTCATGGCCGATGAACGGTTCGGTGTCGACGACGACGCTGGCCTGCACCAGCCGGTCGATCAGCCGTGCATGCAGGTCGCGCGGCCAGGGTGCGCGACCGTGGCGTGCCTGGCTGGCTTCGTCGATCATCACCAGAGCGACTTCCGAGGCCGGCACCGAGGCCGTGGTGCTGGTGATGGCCCGGTCGTAGAGCCATTGCTGTGGCAACTGGGCCAGATCGGTGCGGGCGTGCAGCCAGCTGACCACGCCGATCGAGAGCAAGGCCCAGGCCCAGTCCTGTTTCCAGAAGGTCGGGCGTGGGCTGGTCATGGTGGTCGGGCAGGAATGTGCAGTAACGGTCCGACAGTATCGCAGCGCCGGGGGGTTCTCCTGTGCTGCGACTGGCTTCAGACGGTTTGTTCGTCTGCGCGCTGCCCTGCTTCCTGGCGCTTGGCGAGTTGTTGGCCCACCACCACCACGGCTGCCGCGCAGAACAGGCGTATCGGAATCTCCAGGTTGTGCAGGTGCAGGTGGACCCAGTCGCTGACCGACGGATCGGTCATGCCCATCTCCGCCGCCACGAACCCGAGCAGCGCGGCGCCGACCGTGATGATGATCGGAAAGCGTTCCATCAGGCGCAGCAGCATGGTGCTGCCGAAGATGATCAGCGGGATCGACAGGCCCAGCCCTGCGATCAGCAGCGGAATGCGTGCTTCGAGCGGCGCGCTGTCTGCGGCCGCAGCCACGGCGATGACGTTGTCCAGGCTCATGACCAGATCGGCGACCAGGATGGTGCGGATGGCGGCGCCCGGCGACGAGCTGGCCGTGATGTCGCCGTCGCCTTCGTTTCCGGCGAGCAGCTGCACGCCCATCCACAGCAGCAGCACGGCGCCGATCAGTTTCAGGAAGGGGTATTGCAGCATCTGCACCGCGAACAGTGTCAGCACCACCCGCAGCACGATGGCCGCGCCGCTGCCGCCGAGGATGGCTGCACGCTGTTGCTTGGGAGGCAGACTCCGTGCAGCCAGCGCGATCACGACCGCGTTGTCACCGGAAAGCAGGATGTTGACCCAGATGATTTCCATCAGGGCGATCCAGATGATGGGGTCGGCCAGGTTCATGTCACGGTCGCGTAGAGGGGAGTCACCGAGCGTTCGGTGCCGGGGGCGCTTCAGTGCGTGACACCAAGAATCCGATGACACCACCCGTCGGTGCAGTCGATTTTGACAGTGCCCGCCGTGGATCTGTCCCCGGATGCCTTCTCAACACCAGAGGCAAGCAGTACCATTGCCGCGCAGTGCCGGTCCCACAGGCACATCACCATCCAAGACGGAGAACACACACATGGCAACTGCCAAGAAGGCCGCCGCGAAGAAGGCCCCCGCACAAGAAATCGCTGTGGCCGCACCCGTTGCTGCTCCGGTGGTCGAAGCCCCCGCGGCCGAGGTCAAGAAGCCCAATGCCGCCTTCATGAAGCCGATGAACCCTTCGAAGCTGCTCGCTGCAGTGGTTGGCAAGAATCCGCTGCCCCGCACCGAAGTGACCAAGAAGGTCTGGGAATACATCAAGCAGCACAACCTGCAGGACCCGGCCAACAAGCGCATGATCAACGCCGACAAGAAGCTCAAGGCGATCTTCGGCAAGGACCAGGTCTCGATGTTCGAGATGACCAAGCTGATCAGCAACCAGCTCTCCTGAGCCGGATCTCGTGGACCGCGTCGCGGTTCATGGCATGCAGAAAGCCCGGCACCGCCGGGCTTTCCTGCGTCTGGGGCCTCAAGCGGGCTTCAAAGCCCCAGGCCTTCCTCGACACCGAGGTGCACGTTCATCGACTGCACCGCCGCACCGCTGGCACCCTTGCCCAGGTTGTCCAGGCGCGCCATCAGCAGCACCTGCTCGCCATTGGCGAACACGAACAGATCGACCCGGTTGGTGTCGTTGCAGCCCTGCACGTCGAAGAAACCGCCGTCCATCGTCGCTGGGTCATTGAGCGGCATCACGCGCACGAAGGGCTCGCCCGCGTAGTGCTCGGCGAAGGCCGCATGCAGGCGCTCGGCCGTGGCGCCGGGTGCCAGCTGCGCACGGTGCAGCGGGATCGTCACCGACAGGCCCTTGTAGAAGTTGCCGACCACCGGCACGAAGATCGGCTTGGTCGTCAGCCCGGTGTGGGTCATCATTTCCGGGATGTGCTTGTGCGCCAGCCCCAGCGCGTAGGGGCGCGGCGATTGCAGCTTCACGTCGCCGCCTGCCTCGTACTGCTCGATCATCTTCTTGCCGCCACCGGAGTAGCCGGTCAGCGATGTGGCACTCACGGGCAGCGCCGAGGGCACGAGTCCGGCGTCGACCAGCGGACGCATCAGCAGGATGAAGGCGCTGGCGTGGCAGCCCGGGTTGGCGATGCGCTTGGACGCACGCAGTTGCTCGCGCTGGCCCGGTGCCAGCTCCGGCAGGCCGAAGGCCCAGCCCGGCACGGTGCGGTGCGCGGTGCTGGCGTCGATCAGGCAGGTGTCCGGATTGGTGATCAGCGCGGCGGCTTCGACCGCGGCGGCATCCGGCAGGCACAGGAAGGCCACATCGGCCGCGTTGAGCAGCCGGGCGCGCTCGGCAGCGTCCTTGCGCTTGTCGGGGTCGATGCGCAGGACCTCGATGTCGGCGCGGCTGGCCAGATACTCGTGGATGCGCAAGCCCGTCGTGCCTTCCTGGCCGTCGACAAACACTGCATGCTTCATGGGGGAACCTCGTGATCGGTGGAACGCGAAAGAATACGGCATGGACATGACGATGAACACCTCTGCGGCCTGGAAGGCCTGCCGCGTGCTGCTGCTGCCGGGCTGGCTCGGCTCCGGCGAAGGGCACTGGCAGACGCGCTGGGCGGCATTGCACGGCTTCACGCTGGTCGAGCAGGACGACTGGACCTGGCCGCGCCGCGGCGACTGGATGGCGCGGCTCGACGATGTGCTGCTGTCGGACCCGCGTCCGGCACTGCTGGTCGCGCACAGCCTGGGCTGCCAGCTCGTGGCGGCATGGGCTGCACACAGCCGCCACACCGGCCGTGTGCGGGGCGCGCTGCTGGTGGCACCGCCCGACACCGAGCGTGACGACATGCCGCCACAGCTGCACAACTGGCGGCCGATGCGCCGCGGGCGCTTGCCGTTCGCGGCGACGGCGGTGGTGTCGTCGGACGATCCGTATTGCGCCCCGGACCGCGCCGCCGGACTGTGCGTCGACTGGGGGGCCCGGGCGGTGGTTGCGGGTCCGCGTGGTCACCTCAACGCCGAGTCCGGTCTGGGCGACTGGCCTGATGGACTTGCGCTGGTGGCCGCCTTGGCGGGGGCACTGGTGAATGCCCCCAGCGTTCAGCCCTGAAACCACGCCAATATCGCGGACAATCGCTGGATGGTCACCAAGAAGCCCAAAGGTCTCGGTCGCGGTCTGGAAGCCCTGCTCGGGCCGCAGGTCAGCGATGTCACGCCACAGCCCGGCGGCAAGGAGAGGCATCCCGGTGCCGTCCAGCTCGACCAGCTCCTGCCCGGCAAGTACCAGCCACGCACCCGCATGGACGAAGGCTCGTTGTTCGAGCTGGCCGAGAGCATCAAGACCCAGGGTGTGATGCAGCCGGTGCTGGTGCGCCCCGTGGCGTCGCGCGACGGGCTGCCGATGTACGAGATCATCGCTGGCGAGCGCCGCACCCGTGCCGCGCGGCTGGCGGGGCTGGACGAGGTGCCGGTGCTGGTGCGCGACGTGCCGGACCAGGCCGCCGCGGTGATGGCGCTGATCGAGAACATCCAGCGCGAAGACCTCAACCCGCTCGAAGAAGCGCACGGCGTGCAGCGCCTGATCCGTGACTTCGGGCTGACCCACGACAGCGCCGCGCAGGCCATCGGCCGCTCGCGCAGTGCGACCAGCAACCTGCTGCGTCTGCTCAACCTGGCCGAACCGGTGCAGCAGATGCTCACCGCCGGCGACATCGACATGGGCCATGCCCGCTCGCTGCTGTCGCTCGACCGGGTGCACCAGATCACCTGCGCCAACGAGATCGTCGGGCGCAAGCTCTCGGTGCGGGAAGCGGAAAAACTCGTCAACCGCCAGCACGGTCTGGCCAGGCCCGGGGCGTCTGAACGGGCTGTACCGGCCAAGTCACGCGATGTGCAGCGGCTCGAATCGCTGCTGTCGGATCTGCTGACCGCCCAGGTCGAGATCCGCGTGAAAAAGCGCACCCGCCGCGGCGAGCAGGGCGAAGTCGCCATTGCCTTCGGCTCGCTCGACGAACTTGGCGGTCTGCTCGACCGCCTCGGCGCCACCGAGCGCTGAGCACGGTGCGCCGCGCTGCGCCACCCGGTTCCGGGTGGCTTTCATTTCGCTGATCGACCCCGACCCGAGTGTTGTTGCCAATCGTACGATCCGTCACGATCAGGCTCGACATGTTCCGGTGTTGACCTCAGGCAGGCACAGGCATTGCTGGTGTCAACGCGGACTGCTGTCCTGACGTAGTGGAATGGCAGAGGCTGGTGGTCAGTGATGGAAGTCGCGGCTCCCGGTGCGCAAGTGGAAATGCCACCCGAGTACCGGGTTCTTCCAGGGACCGCGTGGCTCAAGTTGGAACGAAGCTGACATTGCCGAGTCACACAAACGCGGATCCACCGCGCTTGCAGACCAACGGAAAGTTCTGATGGCGCCTCGCACCCGGGTGCGGGACTCCATCAGATCTTCCCTGGTGGCGCGACACTGAGCCTGTCGCCCATCGCCTGACTTCATACAGGAGGCCTGCAATGGACGTGATCAGCAATTTCGCCGCCCGCTACGAGCGCACCCGCGAGGAGGAAATCTCGCTGGAAGACTACCTCGACGAGTGCAAGCGCAACCCCTTGGCCTATGCCTCGGCCGCCGAGCGCATGCTCAAGGCCATCGGTGAACCCAAGTCGATCGACACCCGCAACGACACCCGCCTGTCGCGGCTGTTCGCCAACAAGATCATCAAGATCTACCCGGCCTTCGCCGAGTTCTACGGCATGGAGGACGCGATCGAGCAGGTCGTTTCCTACTTCCGCCACGCCGCGCAAGGGCTGGAGGAAAAGAAGCAGATCCTCTACCTGCTCGGCCCGGTGGGCGGCGGCAAGAGTTCCATCGCCGAGCGTCTGAAACAGCTCATGCAGGAGGTGCCGTTCTACGCGATCAAGGGCTCGCCGGTGAACGAGTCGCCGCTGGGGCTGTTCGATCCGGCCGAGGATGGTGCCGTGCTGGAGAAGGAATACGGTATCCCGGTGCGTTACCTCAACCGCGTGATGAGCCCGTGGGCGGTCAAGCGGCTCGAAGAGTTCGGCGGCGACATCCGCCGCTTCAAGGTGGTCAAGCGCTATCCGTCGATCCTCAAGCAGGTCGGCATCGCCAAGACCGAGCCAGGCGACGAGAACAACCAGGACATCAGCGCCCTGGTCGGCAAGGTGGACATCCGCAAGCTGGAGACCTTCGCCCAGGACGACCCGGACGCCTACAGCTACTCGGGTGGCCTGTGCCTGGCCAACCAGGGGATGCTGGAGTTCGTCGAGATGTTCAAGGCGCCGATCAAGGTGCTGCACCCGCTGCTGACCGCGACACAGGAAGCCAACTTCAAGGGCACGGAAGGCTTTGGCGCCATCCCCTTCGACGGCATCGTGCTGGCGCACAGCAACGAGAGCGAGTGGAAGACCTTCCGCAACAACAAGAACAACGAGGCCTTCCTCGACCGGATCTACATCGTCAAGGTGCCGTACTGCCTGCGGGTGTCGGAAGAGGTGAAGATCTACGAGAAGCTGCTGCGTGGCTCGTCGCTTTCGGGTGCGACCTGCGCGCCGGGCACGCTGAAGATGATGAGCCAGTTCGCCATGCTCACGCGCCTGAAGGAGCCGGAGAACTCCAGCCTCTACAGCAAGATGATGATCTACGACGGCGAGAACCTGAAGGACACCGACCCGCGCGCCAAGAGCTACCAGGAGTACCGCGACTACGCCGGTGTGGACGAGGGCATGAGCGGCATCTCGACGCGTTTCGCCTACAAGATCCTCTCCAAGGTCTTCAACTTCGACAACACCGAGCTGGCGGCCAACCCGGTCCACCTGATGTACGTGCTGGAAAAGCAGATCGAGCGCGAGCAGTTCCCTGCCGAGACCGAGTCGAAGTACATCGGCTACATCAAGGAGCTGCTGGCGCCGCGCTACGCCGAGTTCATCGGCAAGGAGATCCAGACCGCCTACCTGGAAAGCTACTCTGAGTACGGCCAGAACATCTTCGACCGCTACGTGACGTATGCCGACTACTGGATCCAGGACCAGGAGTACCGCGACACGGACACGGGCGAGGTGTTCGACCGCGGCTCGCTGAACGGCGAGCTGGAGAAGATCGAGAAGCCGGCCGGCATCGCCAACCCGAAGGATTTCCGCAACGAGATCGTCAACTTCGTGCTGCGGGCCCGTGCCCACAATGGCGGCAAGAACCCGGTCTGGACCAGCTACGAGAAGCTGCGCGCGGTGATCGAGAAGAAGATGTTCTCGAACACCGAGGAGCTGCTGCCGGTCATCAGCTTCAACGCCAAGGCGAGCAACGACGAGGCCAAGAAGCACGAGGACTTCGTCAACCGCATGGTGCTCAAGGGCTACACGCCCAAGCAGGTGCGCCTGCTGTGCGAGTGGTACCTGCGCGTGCGCAAGTCGAGCTGAGGCCCCGGCCGCCCCGGCTCCGGGAGGCCCCGGGGCAGCCAACCATTGCAAGGTGAACCATGTTCCAGCAGATCATCGACCGCAGGCTCTCCGGCAAGAACAAGTCGATCGGCAACCGCGAGCGCTTCCTGCGCCGTTACAAGGACCAGATCCGGGGGGCCGTGCGCCGGGCCATCGACGGGCGCGGCATCCGCGACCTGGAGCGTGGCGAGGACATCCACATCCCGAAGAAGGACATCAGCGAGCCGGTGTTCCACCATGGGCAGGGCGGCCAGCGCGACATGGTCCACCCCGGCAACCAGGACTACGTGGCCGGGGACCGCATCAAGCGGCCCAAGGGCTGTCTC
>NZ_JBFPGY010000269.1:0-7378 GCF_041083715.1 Sphaerotilus sp. | reverse complement strand
TGTCGGTCTCGTTCAGGCTCGCGGTCGGCTCGTCGAGGATGAGCAGCTTCACCTCCTTCGACAGCGCCTTGGCGATCTCCACGAGCTGCTGCTTGCCCACGCCGAGGTCGTCGATCAGCGTCGTCGGTGACTCGGCCAGCCCCACCTTGTCGAGCAGGGCGCGGGTGCGCACATGGCACGCCTGCCAGTCGATCACGCCGCGCCGCGCCGGCTCGTTGCCGAGGAAGATGTTCTCGGCGATCGACAGCAGCGGCACCAGCGCCAGCTCCTGGTGGATGATGATGACGCCGACGTGCTCGCTGTCGGCGATGCCGGCGAAGGCCCGCGGCTGGCCGTCGTAGACGATCTCGCCGCTGTAGCTGCCGTGCGGGTACACGCCGCTGAGCACCTTCATCAGCGTGGACTTGCCGGCGCCGTTCTCACCCACCACGGCGTGGATCTCGCCGGCCCGCACGCGCAGGTTCACATTGTCGAGCGCCTTGACGCCCGGGAACTGCTTGGTGATGCCGCGCATCTCTAGGATCGTTGTCACGGGGTGGGTCTCGTCATGTATTCCTCCTCCCCCCAGCGGGGGGAGGCCGGGAGGGGGGCTCCCCGCGCTTACTTGATCTGGCTTTCCTTGTAGTAGCCGCTGTCGATCAGGATCGGCTTCCAGTTCGTCACGTCCACGCTGACCGGCTTGAGCAGGTAGGACGGCACCACCTTGACCCCGTTGTTGTAGGTCTTGGTGTCGTTGATCTCGACCTTCTTGCCGCTGAGCATCGCGTCGATCATGCCGCCGGTGACCTTGGCGAGTTCACGCGTGTCCTTGAACACGGTCGAATACTGCTCGCCGCGCAGCATGGACTTGACCGAGGCGACTTCGGCGTCCTGGCCCGAGACGAACGGGTACGGCTGCTTCGGCGTGCCGTAGCCGACGCCCTTCAGCGACGACAGGATGCCGATGCTCAGGCCGTCGTACGGCGACAGCACGGCGTCCACGCGGGCGTTGCCGTAGTAGGCGCTGAGCAGGTTGTCCATGCGGGCCTGGGCGACGGCGCCGTCCCAGCGCAGCGTGCCGACCTTGTCCATGCCCATCTGCTTGGAGCGCACCACCAGCTTGCCGCTGTCGATGTAGGGCTTGAGCACCGACATGGCGCCGTCGTAGAAGAAGAAGGCGTTGTTGTCGTCCGGCGAGCCGCCGAACAGCTCGATGTTGAACGGGCCCTTGCCACCGGCCAGGTTCAGCGCCTTGACCAGCGAGCCGGCCTGCAGCACGCCAACCTGGAAGTTGTCGAAGGTGGCGTAGTAGTCGACGTTCTTGCTGCCCTTGATCAGGCGGTCGTAGGCGATGACCTTGACGCCCTTGTCGGCCGCCTTCTGCAGCGCGTTCGAGAGAGTGGTGCCGTCGATCGCGGCGATCACCAGCACCTTCACGCCCTTGGTGACCATGTTCTCGATCTGGGCGAGCTGGTTCGGGATGTCGTCGTCGGCGTACTGCAGGTCCGCCTTGTAGCCCTTGTCCTTGAGGACCTTGACCATGCTGTCGCCGTCGGAGATCCAGCGGGCCGAGGACTTGGTCGGCATCGACACGCCCACGCTGCCCTTGTCCTGTGCCTGGGCCATGCCCGTCACGGCGAACATGGCCGCCACACCAGCGGCAACCACCAGCCTGCGGGTCAGATTCAGATTGCGATTCATCGTTGTCTCCTGTCGTCATTCGAGCCAGCCGGGCTCAGCGGGTTGGAATTCAGCGGCCCCAGCGCAGCACCAGCGGATCGAGCCGCCGCGCCGTCTCGATCAGACCAGCGCGGGTGTCGGGGTGCATCGCGGGCAGCGGGTGGCGCGGCGCCTCGCAGGCGATCACGCCACCCTCCTGCATCAGCGCCTTGCAGGCCAGCAGGCCGCACTGGCGGTTTTCGTAGTTGATGAGCGGCAGCCACTGCGTGTAGAGCGCCACCGCCTCTTCGCGGCGACCTTCGCGGTAGGCATCGACGATCCGGCGGATGCCGTCCGGATAGGCGCCGCCGGTCATCGCGCCCGTGGCGCCGGCGTCCAGATCCGGCAGCAGCGTGATTGCCTCTTCGCCGTCCCAGGGACCTTCCACCGCGTCGCCGCCGAGCCGGATCAGCTCGCGCAGCTTCGATGCGGCGCCGGGCGTCTCGATCTTGAAATACGCCACCTGCGCGATCTCGCGGGCCATGCGGGCGAGGAAGTCGGCGGACATCGCGGTGCCGCTGATCGGCGCGTCCTGCACCAGGATCGGGATGTCGATCGCGTCGGACACGGTGCGGTAGAAGGCGTGGATCTGTCCTTCCGACACGCGCAGCGTGGCGCCGTGGTACGGCGGCATGACCATCACCATCGCAGCGCCCTGCTCCTGCGCCCGGCGGCTGCGTTCGGCGCAGATGCGGGAGCTGAAGTGCGTCGTCGTCACGATCACCGGCACGCGGCCGGCGACGTGCTCAAGGATCGTGCTGGTCAGCGTCTCGCGTTCGGCGTCCGAGAGCACGAACTGCTCGGAGAAGTTCGCCAGGATGCACAGGCCGTTCGAGCCAGCGTCGATCATGAAATCGACACAGCGCAGCTGGCTCGGCAGGTCCAGCTCGCCGGACGCGGTGAACGTGGTCGGCACGACCGGGTAGACGCCGACGTGGCGGGGATTGCGGGCGGAAAACGTCATCGGTGCAGCCTCAATGCGCGGTCAGAGCGCACTCAATGCGAGTGGCGCGGCACTTCGGCCCCGCGGCACCCGACCAGAAAATCGAAATCGCAGCCCTCGTCCGCCTGCAGCACATGCTCGACGTAGAGCTTGCGGTAGCCGCTGCCATCGGCCGGGATGGGCTGGCGCGTCTCGGCCCAGACCGCCAGACGCGCCTGAAGCTCCTCGTCCGACACCTCCAGGTGCAGCCGCCCGCCCGCGCAGTCCAGCTCGATCCAGTCGCCGTCCTGCACCACCGCCAGCGGCCCGCCCGCCCGCGCTTCCGGCGCGACGTGCAGCACCACGGTGCCGTAGGCCGTGCCGCTCATGCGCGCATCCGACAGCCGCACCATGTCCGTCACGCCCTGCGCCAGCAGCTTCGGCGGCAGGCCCATGTTGCCGACCTCGGCCATGCCGGGATACCCGCGCGGGCCGCAGTTCTTCAGCACCAGCACCGACTGCGCATCCACCACCAGATCGGGATCGGCGATGCGCGCCTTGTAGTCTTCGAGGCTCTCGAACACCACCGCCCTGCCCCGGTGCTGCAGCAGCGCGGGCGTCGCCGCCGACGGCTTGAGCACGGCACCCCGCGGCGCCAGGTTGCCGCGCAGGATGCAGATCCCGCCATCGGCCACCAGCGGCTTGTCCAGCGGCCGGATCACCTCGTCGTTCCACTGCGGCGCGTCCTGCACGTTCTGCCACAGCGTGCGGCCGTTGGCGGTGAGCGCGTCCGGATGCGGCAGCAGACCCGCCTCGCCCAGCCGCCGCAGCACCGCCGGCAAGCCACCCGCGTCGTGGAACTCTTCCATCAGGAAGCGCCCGGAGGGTTGCAGATCGACGATCGTCGGCGTGCCGCGGCCCACGCGGGTCCAGTCCTCCAGCGCCAGCTCGACGCCGATGCGCCCGGCGATCGCCTTCAGGTGGATCACCGCGTTGGTCGAGCCGCCGATCGCCGCGTTGGTGCGGATCGCGTTCTCGAACGCCTCGCGGGTCAGCAGCTTCGACAGGCGCAGATCCTCCTTGACCATCTCGACGATGCGCATCCCGGACAGGTGCGCCAGCACGTAGCGCCGCGCATCGACCGCCGGAATCGCCGCGTTGTGCGGCAGCGTGACGCCGAGCGCCTCGGCCATGCACGCCATCGTGGACGCGGTGCCCATCGTGTTGCAGGTGCCTGCCGAGCGCGACATGCCCGCCTCGGCCGACATGAATTCGTGGATCGAGATCGTGCCGGCCTTGACCTGCTCGGACAACTGCCACACGGCGGTGCCCGAGCCGATGTGGCGCCCCTGGTGCTTGCCGTTGAGCATCGGCCCGCCCGACACCGCGATCGCCGGCACGTCACAGCTCGCCGCGCCCATCAGCAGCGCCGGCGTCGTCTTGTCGCAGCCGACCATCAGCACCACCGCGTCGATCGGGTTGCCGCGGATGGCCTCCTCGACGTCCATGCTCGCCAGGTTGCGCGTGAACATCGCCGTGGGGCGCAGGTTGGACTCGCCGTTGCTGAACACCGGGAACTCGACCGGGTAGCCCCCCGCCTCGAACACGCCGCGCCGCACCCGCTCGGCCAGCTCGCGGAAATGGGCGTTGCACGGCGTCAGCTCGGACCAGGTGTTGCAGATGCCGATGATCGGCTTGCCCTGGAACTCGTGGTCCGGGATGCCCTGGTTCTTCATCCAGCTGCGGTACATGAAGCCGTTCTTGTCCACCGTACCGAACCATTCGGCGGAGCGGAGCTTGCGGGGGGACGACGTCATGGCCATCGAGACTCGGAAGTGACAGTGATCGAATTAAAGTATGACTTTATTTCCATTGATCCCGGTAAAAACCCTCAATGCAGGGTTCATCCGCAAATTTAGTATGACTACATGACTTCACCAACATCATCCATGTCCCGCTACGCCACCTATCCCAGCCTGACCGACCGCTCGGTGCTCATCACCGGCGGCGCCACCGGCATCGGCGCCACGCTGGTGCGCGAGTTCGCGGCACAGGGCGCGCGTGTCGGTTTCATCGATCTCGATGCCGCCTCCGGCGAAGCGCTGGCCGCCGAACTGGTGCCCACCTCCCGCCACGCGCCCGTCTTCGTCCACGCCGACCTGACCGACATCGACGCACTGCAGGCGGCCATCGCCACGGTCGCCGCTGCCTGCGGGCCGATCCTGGCGCTGCTGAACAACGCGGCCAACGACGTGCGCCACAGCATCGAGTCGACCACCTCCGCCTCCTGGGACCGGGGCGTGGCGGTCAACCTGAAGCACCAGTTCTTTGCCGCGCAGGCGGTGGCGCCGGGGATGCGGGCGGCCGGTGGCGGCTCGATCGTCAACTTCGGCTCGATCAGCTGGATGCTCAAGCAAGGCGGCATGCCGGCCTACACCGCCTCCAAGGCGGCGGTGCAGGGACTGACACGCGGACTGGCGCGCGACCTGGGGCGCGACAACATCCGCGTCAACACGCTGGTGCCGGGCTGGGTGATGACGGAGAAGCAGTTGCGGCTGTGGGTCGATGACGCGGCAAAGGCGGACATCTCGCGGCTGCAGTGCATCGACCAGCCGCTGATGCCGGCCGACATCGCCCGCATGGCGCTGTTCCTGGCCGCGGACGACAGCGCGCTGTGCACGGCGCATGATTTTCAAGTGGACGCGGGAATCGTCTGATGGACAAGCTCAACGCGGAATTGCTGGTGAACGCGCAGGCCAGGCTCGGCGAAGGGCCGCTGTGGTGCCCGGTCGAGCAGGCGCTGTACTGGACCGACATCCAGTCCTCGACGCTCAGCCGGTGGCGGGCGGTGGACGGCGCGGTGCGGGTCTGGCCGATGCCGGAGCGGCTGGGCAGTTTCGCGTTCTGCGAAGCGCCGGGGCGCTTGCTGCTCGCGCTGGAATCGGGGGTGGCGCTGTTCGATCTGGAGCGCGGCGCGTTGCTGACACCGATCGTGCCGGTCGAGCCGGAAAACCCGACGACGCGCCTGAACGACGGCCGCTGTGATCCGCAGGGGCGCTTCGTCGTCGGCATCTACAACCAGACGCCCGACGAAGCGCCGATCGGCCACTTCTACCGCATCGACGCGGCGCTGAACGTCGAGCGTCTGCCGCTGCCCAAGATCGGCGTCGCCAACAGCCTCGCCTTCAGTCCGGACGGCACGCGGATGTACTTCACCGACTCGCCGACCCGGCAGATCTGGTGCGTCGACTACCACGCCGACGGCCGCCTGGGCGAGCCGCGGCCGTTCGTGAAGCTCGGGGCGCACGAAGGCTATCCGGATGGCTCGACGGTCGATGCCGAAGGTGGGCTGTGGAACGCACAGTGGCGTGGCCACTGCGTCGTTCGCTACGACGAAAACGGGCACGAGACGGATCGGCTGGCGTTGCCGGCGAGTCAGATCACCTGCCCGGTGTTCGGCGGCGCAGGGATGGACGCGTTGTTCGTGACCTCGGCGCGGACCGGGTTGACCGCGGAGGAACTGCGCGGCGAGCCAGCGGCGGGTGGGGTGTTTCGACTGCGGCCGGAGCGTCGAGGGGTGGCGCCGCATCGGTTCCAGTTTCACTCCCCCTTGGCAGTCAGGACGAACGGCTGACGGCACAATCGGGCCCATGGAAAACACAAACACGCAAGATCACGCTCCGCGGATCGGCTTTGTCTCCCTTGGGTGCCCGAAGGATAGCGAATATATCCTCTGACGCGGTTCAGCAGCGCTTGCTGCAGGCCCGCTTGACAGTGGCGGTAGACACTCCGAAGTGATCTGCCGTTGCCGCGATGCTGGCCTCGTTCTCCACTCGCCACTTGCGAACCTCGGCAGGGTCCACAGACTGGGGCCGGCCGAGACTGGCTTTGCCGCGATGGGTCAGCCCGGTGGCCGCCAATGATGCACGCGCAGCATTCCTTCCGGCGGCTGTGCGCTCCTTGATGCGGTCTCGCTCCAGGGCTGCAAGTTGAGCCAGTACCGCGACGATGACCTCGCCCACGCCTTTGCCGATGGTTCCGACGCCTACCACCTCCAGGCGCACGCCGCGGGCGATCAGATCACGGACTGTCTGTTGTACATCGATGGCATCACGCCCCAGGCGATCCAGCGCGGCCACGTGTACGACATCGCCATCTCGCGCATAGGCCAGCAGGGCTGCGAAGCCGGGCCGCTGAGCAGCGATGGTGGCGCCGCTGACGCCTTCGTCGGTGAACAACCGACTGAACTCGGGGATGCCTGCATCCTTCGCGAGCGCATGCAGTTGGCTTTCGACGGATTGCCCGGCGGTAGAGCAACGGGCGTAGGCGATGTGGACGGTCATGTTTTGGCTCGTAAGATGTATGTGCATTATGTGCCAAGCTCATAAATGCGAATATGTATCTTTTGATCCAAAATTTGGCCTGTCTTTTCGGTTGGCTCAAAACCTACAAGTTCTGAGCTACATCTATCCACATTGATCTACACCATATGGCACTACCCCGCCTCAGGCGTGCGCATGCACCGCGGCCCCAGGATCCTGGGCCGATCACGGTCGGTGAGAATGCTGCAAACAATGCCATCTGCGCGCGGGAGAAACGATCTTGAACCACCAAGCCCTGTCGTCCTTCATCTGGTCGGTCGCCGACCTGCTGCGAGGGGACTACAAACAGAGCGAATACGGCCGCGTCATCTTGCCGTTCACTGTGCTGCGCCGACTCGACTGCGTGCTGGCGGCCACCAAGCCGGCGGTGCTGGCC
>NZ_JBFPGY010000268.1:0-7501 GCF_041083715.1 Sphaerotilus sp. | reverse complement strand
CCGCTCGATGGACGACAGATCATCGATGTAGGTTGTGGCGGTGGCATCCTCAGCGAAGCCATGGCACGCCAGGGCGCCCAGGTCCTGGGCATCGATCTGGCTGAACGTTCGCTGAAGGTGGCCCAGCTGCACGCCATGGAAGCCGGCATCAACAACGTCCACTACCGCGAAGTCGCCGCCGAAGTGCTGGCCGATGAGCGCCCTGGCCAGTTTGACATCGTCACCTGCATGGAGATGGTCGAGCATGTGCCCGATCCAGCCTCCATCATCGCCGCCTGCGCGAAGCTGGTGAAACCCGGCGGCTGGGTATTCCTGTCCACGCTGAACCGCAACCCGAAGTCCTTTCTGTTCGCCATCGTCGGTGCGGAATACCTGCTGCGCATGCTGCCGGCCGGCACCCACGAGTACGCCAAGTTCATCCGCCCAAGCGAGCTGGCGACCTGGTGCCGCTCGGCAGGGCTCGACCTGCTGCAGACCCGCGGCATGGAGTACAACCCGCTGACCAAGCGCTACTGGCTCAGCGCCGACACCAGCGTCAACTACCTGCTGGCGTGCCGCAAGGGGACAACATGAAAACACCCTCTACTGTCCATGCGGTATTGTTCGATCTTGACGGCACACTGATCGACAGTGCGCCGGACCTGGGTGGCGCAGGCAACGATCTGCGCGAACGCCGCGGACTGCCCGCACTTCCACTGACCGATTTCAGGCCGATGACCGGTGCAGGTGCACGTGGCATGCTGGGCGTGGCGCTGCAGATCACGCCGGAGCACCCCGAGTTCGAGGCGCTCAAAGTCGAATATCTGGCGATCTACGAAGCCCGGATGACGCGCTTGACGCGGATTTTCGACGACATGGCACCCGTGCTTGATGCGCTGGATGCCGCCGATCTGCCCTGGGGCATCGTCACCAACAAGCACAGCCGCTTCGCCGCGCCCGTGGTGGAAGCGGCGGGGCTGCAACACCGCAGCCGCGTACTGGTCTGTGGCGACACCACCCTGCACGCCAAACCGCACCCCGAACCGCTGTTTGAAGCAGCCCGGCGCATGGGGGTCGATCCCGCGCACTGCCTGTATGTGGGCGATGACCTGCGCGATGTGCAGGCGGGCCGGGCTGCGGGCATGGGCACGGTCGCCGTGACCTGGGGCTATCTCGGTCAAGGCGAGCCGATCGAGGCCTGGGGCGCCAACCACCTGATCAATTTTCCGGCCGAACTCTTGAACTTGCCCGGAATGACCTAAGATATGCGGTTCAGGGGCCGACCTGGTTTCGACGTGGGTTCGGAATTGGAGCAGGGCGTGTCGAGCACCAGTTCGCTCGTAAAACCACTGGAAACAAAGTAACTGCGAACGACTCTACGTACGCTCTCGCCGCTTAACACCGGTGAGCCTCTCAACGGTTGGCCGATGGGCCGGGTCCGCAAGGGCTGAGAGGTAATACACATGGGCTGGTATCTGGTGGGGTCACACAGCCGGGTACAAGACAAAGTGGCTGGTGTTGTCTGAAGGGTGTTCCTGCCCGTCAGCGACATGAGACTCAAATCAGAGAACTACACACGTAGAACTGCCTGAGGATGGCTTGCGGACGGGGGTTCAATTCCCCCCGGCTCCACCAATCAAGCGTTCGGCAAAGCTCGCAAGCGTTCGCCGAACCACCAAAAAGCCCTAGAGAATCAACGCTCTAGGGCTTTTTCTTTGCCCAGGCTACCCGCCACAGCGCCAGCAGCCCCCAGCCCACCCGCCATCCACAGCCTTGAGGATGCCGCCACAGCCGCCGGTCGCCAAAGCAGTCAAGATCCACCGATCCGACTCCCAGGAGCAGACCATGGCCTACCTCTTTCGCGGTCGCCTGTGTGGCGCCCTTTGCGACGACTGTTTCGAGCCACTGGCGAACGTCCAGATCCGGCTCTACCGCCTGCGCAGCAACCAGGATGCCACCCGACTCGCCGTCGCCGAGACCAAGGACACCTTCGCCGTGCTCACCGACGAGCAGGTCCGGGCCAAGGCTGGCGCCCTGCTCGTCGATTGCATGAGCGACGAGTCCGGCAACTTCACCGCCAGGCTGGGCGAGGACCAGAAGTACGCGGGCGAAGCGTTCGAGATCGATGTCTACTGCGGCACCGTGCCACACCGCCGCCCCGAACCGCCCCCCAAAGGCCCTGTGCAGTTCACCATCACCACGGTGCAACCCCAGTGGCGCCAGCGCGAGAACGACCAGATCGCCGCCTGGGACCACTGCCTGGCCCGGCGCTTCTGGTGCTTCATCCGCGCCCTGTTCGACGCCTGGGTGATCTGCGGCCGGGTCACCGTCTGCAGCACCGGACAGGCCGCCGAAGGGCTCACCGTCTACGCCTTCGACCGCGACTGGCTGGTGGATGACCCCATCGGCTCAGGCGTGACCGACGCCTCGGGCAAGTTCCGCATCGACTACCTCGGCGCCGACTTCCGGCGTGGCACCTGGATCAACATCGAACTGATCGGCGGTCCCGATGTCTATTTCCGCATCGACGGCCCATCCGGCACGCCGCTGCTGACCGAGCCTCCCAGCCAGGGCCGCGCACCGGGGCGCGAGAACGTCGGCCCTTGCTTCTGCGTGGCGCTGTGCGTGAAGGATGTGCCACCGGTCGAACACGCCTGGTTCACCCGTGTCGGCGACTTCAACATCTACAGCGACATCGACAACACCACCGGCCTGACCACCACCGCCCAGCCCGCCGGCTTCCCCAACCAGCACGGCGGCCCGGGCTTCGGCTTCTGGCAAAGCCCGCGGCTGGTCGGCGACTGCCCGACCCGCCACCCGGCCACCAGCCAGCCGCTGCGCTACCGCTTCCTGTGGCGCCCGAGCGGCAGCCTGGCCACGCCGTCACCGATCACCGGCCCGATGGTCGTCGCGCAGAAGGTCGGCACGCGGCCGGTGACGTGGAGCTACGGCCTGCCCGGCGATCCGGGCACGCACCCGCAGGACGTGTGGATCACGCCGTCCGGCGGCTACACCGGCCCGATGCCGGCGCCATTCCCTGCTGCCCCGCCCGGACCGCCACCCGGCTCCTGGGGGCCGATGCCGCCGCTGATGCTGCAGCCGGACACCGACGGCTGGGTCACCATGCCGCCTGACGCCACCAACCAGGGCTTTTCCGGGCCGCTGCTGCGGGTCGACACGAACGCGCTGGTGCCCGGTGGCGTGGCGCCGGGTGCGGGCGCCGGCAACCCGATCCCGGCAGGTAGCCTGAAGAACGGCGTGGACATCTCGATCCTCTTCGAGGCTGTGCCCGTCTCCGGCCCTGGGGCGACCCTCGGCAACCAGCTCGACCGGCTGCACGTCAACAACTGGATCGAGGTCGCCGAGTTCAACCTCGACCAGTTCACCGCACCGGGCGCGACTCCGTGCGAAGGCATCACGAACAAGGTGGACCTGCGCTACACGATGGACCATGAGCTGGTGCGCGCGTGGGCGCTGGGACTGTCCACCTCGGCGGTGATCCCCGGCGGAACACCGACGCTGCCAGGCCTGGGGGTGCCGCCGGTGCCGCCCGACCAGTTCAGCTCGGTGCGCGGCGGCCATGGCCAGGTGCATCTGGACACCACCGGCTGGCCGCAGTGCGCCTACATGGTGACGTTCACGCGCAGCCTGAAACTCACCGATGGCGAGGACGATGATGCGGGCCGCGGCGGTGTGGTCGCCGTGTTCTGCAAGCGGTAGCCGGTCGTGGGCAGCGGCTGGACGCTGCAAGCGCTCAGAAGCGCAGCGCCGTGGTGCGGCCGGGCAAGTCCAGTCGCGTCACCACCGGCTCGCTGCGGGCCACCACCCGGCCGGCCCGCAGCACCAGCAGCCGGTGCGCCCTGAGCCGCAGCGCCTCCACCACATCCCGCGCCTGCAGCAGCACCAGATCCGCCCGGCAGCCCACGTCCAGCCCGTAGCCCGCCAGCCCGAGGATGCGCGCTGGCGTGGTCGTCACTGCGGCGAAGCACTGGTGCATCGCCGCCTGCGCGGTCATCTGCGCGACATGCAGGCCCATGTGCGCCACCTCCAGCATGTCGCCGCTGCCCAGCCCGTACCACGGGTCCCTCACGCAGTCGTGCCCGAACGCGACCGGCACACCCGCGGCCAGCAGCTCCGGCACCCGCGTCATGCCCCGGCGCTTCGGATACGTGTCGTGGCGGCCCTGCAGCGTGATGTTGATCAGCGGATTGGCGATCGCCGCCACGCCCGCCTCGGCGATCAGCGGCAGCAGCTTGGAGACGTAGTAGTTGTCCATCGAGTGCATCGACGTGAGGTGCGACCCCGCCACCCGGCCCTGCAAGCCCAGCCGCTGCGTGTGGAAGCTCAGCGTCTCGATGTGGCGGCTCAGCGGGTCGTCTGTCTCGTCACAGTGCATGTCCACGCACAGCCCGCGCTCGGCCGCCAGCTCGCACAGCAGGCGCACAGACTCCGCGCCCTCGCCCATCGTCCGCTCGAAATGCGGGATGCCGCCGACCACGTCCACGCCCAGATCCAGCGCCCGCTGCAGCAGCGCCAGCGCGCCGGGCGAGCGCAGCACGCCATCCTGCGGAAAGGCGACGAGCTGCAGGTCCAGGTACGGTTTCACCCGCTCGCGCACATGCAAGAGCGCCTCGACGGCCAGCAGCCGCGGGTCGCACACGTCCACGTGGCTGCGGATCGCCAGCAGCCCCTTGCCGACCGCCCAGTCGCAGTAGGTCAGCGCCCGCTCGACGATCGCGTCCTGCGTCAGCGTCGGCTTGAGTTCGCCCCACAGCGCGATGCCTTCCAGCAGCGTGCCGCTCTGGTTGACACGCGGCAGGCCGTGGCTGAGCGTCGAGTCCATGTGGAAATGCGCGTCCACGAAGGGCGGCGTGACGAGCTGGCCGGCGGCGTCGAGTTCCTCCGCAGCGGTGGCGGCCAGCGCAGGCGCGACCGCGACGATGCGGCCGTCGCGGACACCGATGTCGAGGTCGCGCCGGCCATCCGGCAGCGTGCAGTGGCGCAGGATCAGGTCAAGCATGGGGCGAGGCTCCGGATTCGACAGGTTCGGTGACACCGCAGCCGCGCAGCACGGTCCGCAGCACATGGTCGGTGGCACGCTGCAGGTCGTCTGCCCCGAGCCGCGCAACGCCGAGCACGGCGCAGACCTGCGCGTCAAAGTCCGCATACGTCTGCGTCGCGGCCCAGAGGGTGAAGAACAGGTGCGTCGCGTCCACGTCCGGCGCAATCCAGCAGCGCGCCTTCCAGCCGTCGATGACGCACACCTTGGCCTCGACCAGCGCCCGCAGCTCGGTGCGCAGCAGGTCGCCGATCTCCGGCGCGCCGCGCAGCACCTCGCTGGCGAACAGCCGCGACGCCTCGGGCCGCTCGGCGGTCATGCGCATCTTCTCGGTGATGTAGTGGCTCAGCGCCTCGTGCGGGTGGCGATCGACGGCGAGCGCGTCGGCCGGGGCGAGCCAGTCGTGCAGCAGGTCGGCCAGCACCGCGCGGTACAGCGCCTGCTTGTGGCGGAAGTAGTAGTGCAGGCTCGCCTTGGGCAGGCCGGCCGCCGTGGCGATGTCCTGCATCGTCGCGCCGGCGAACCCCTTGGCGGCGAAGACCCCCGCCGCCGCGCGCAGGATGTCGGCCTCGCGCGCCTGCCGGATGCGTCCGACCCGCGCCGTCGGCATGGTCACTTCGTGCCGAAGATCCGGTCGCCCGCGTCGCCCAGGCCGGGCACGATGTAGCCGTGGTCGTTGAGGTGGTCGTCCAGCGCGGCCAGCGTCAGCGGCACGTCCGGGTGCGCCTCGGTCAGCGCCTTCACGCCTTCGGGCGAGCCGATCATGCAGACCATCTTGAGGCTGCTGGCACCCGCCTCCTTCAGCCGGTGCAGCGCGGCGATGGCCGAGTTGCCGGTGGCCAGCATCGGGTCCACGACGATCACCATGCGCTCGTGGATGTCCTCGGGCAGCTTCAGGTAGTACTCGATCGGCTCCAGCGTGGTCGGATCGCGGAACAGCCCGATGTGGCCGACGCGGGCGCCGGGCAGCAGGTCGATCATGCCGTCGAGCATGCCGTTGCCGGCGCGCAGGATCGACACCAGGCACAGCTTCTTGCCGCTGATGACCGGCGAGCGCATCGCGGCGACGGGCGTCTGGATGTCGATCAGCGCGGTCGGCAGATCGCGGGTGACCTCGTAGGCCAGCATCGCGGCGATTTCGCGCACGAGGCGGCGGAAGTTGTCGGTGGTGGTGTCCTGGCTGCGCACGTAGGTCAGCTTGTGCTGCATCAGCGGGTGGTCCACGACATGGACTGAAGACATGGCGGTTCTCCTCGTCAAGAAGCGTTAAAAAACCGTGCCATCGCTGGCGATGTCGAGCGGCGGCGCGCCGCCCGGTCGGCGTGCGGCGGCGAGGCGGCGCCCAGTCGCCCAGGTGCCGCCCTCGAGCACGCAGGCCAGCGGAAACGCCTCGGCCGACAGCCCCAGCGTGGCGCGCACGCCCTCGGCGATCAGGTCCAGCGCCGCCACCGTCACGGCGCGCCACTCGACGATGGCCGGGGCGTCCACCGACAGCAGCGCGGTCGGCCAGGTGCCCGACGCCGGCACGAGCAGGCCGGTGTCCAGCAGCAGCCCGCCGTTGCGGTACTCGGGCAGGCCGGTCAGCGCGTCCAGCCCGGTGACGGTCAGGCCCGCGTCGGCCAGCGGCTCCAGCAGCGAATACGTCAGCCACTGCGTCAGCTTGTGGAAGGGCATCCAGCCATCGGCGGTCGCCGGGTGGTGCCAGCAGTCACCGAGGTTGACGCCCTCCAGCGCCAGCCGCCCCGGCCACACCGGGCCGAGCGCCCGCAGCAGCGTGCCGAGCACGACATCGGCGTCGATCCGGTCCCCTTCGGCCTGCGCCAGCAGGAAATCGAGCAGATGCCCCAGCCGTGCCGGTGCGCCGAACACGGTGGGAGTCATCGCCATCACTTCGCCCAAGCGCCGCAGCAGCGCGGCACGGCCGTCCAGCCCGACCAGCGGGTTGTCGGCACGCACCTGGAAGGCAGCGGCCAGGGCGTCGGGCGTGACCGCGGCGAGCGCCGACGCATCGGTGCGCAGCGGCGCCGCCGGATCAGCCGACCAGCCACCGCATGCGAACCAGTCGAAGCTCGCCACGCCCAGCCCTTCCGAGCGCGACAGGCGCTGGCCGTGCGCCGCGTCGCCGTAGTGCCAGGCCGCGCCTGCACCGGCGTCGAGCAGCACGCTCGGGATCACGAGGTCAATGCGCACGCGGGCGCGCTCCAGCCGCTGCGCCTCGCCCGCCAGCCCCGCCGCGTCGGCGAGTGCGGCCCAGCGGTCCACGCCACCCGCCTCGAAATGCCGCCACCGGCTGTGGACCGGCACGCGCAGGTCCGGGTAGCTCGCCCGCGTCGTCCCGACCACCGCCGCGACGGTCTCCGCCAGCTGCGACGGCTGCCAGCGCCAGTGCGGCGAGCGGCCCGCCGCCACGTGGTCCAGCACCGCGTGGCTGCGTGCGCGCACCGCCCGCGCGCTCAGCAGCGC
>NZ_JBFPGY010000267.1:0-7541 GCF_041083715.1 Sphaerotilus sp. | reverse complement strand
GCCCAGCTCGATGCCGTCGAAGCCGATCACCGAAAGCTGCCGCGGCACCGCCACGCCGCGCTCGGCGGCGGCCCGCAGCGCGCCGATGCCGAGCAGGTCGTTGCCGGCGCAGATGGCGGTGATGTCAGGGTGTTCGGCGAGCAGCCGCAAGGTGGCTGTGTGGCCCTGCGCCGGGCTGTACGGGCCTTCGACCAGCCAGCCGGGCGTCGGCTCGATCCCGGCCGCCGCCAGCGCCTCGCGCCAGCCGGCCACGCGGGCGCGGCTGACCTCGAACGCCAGCGGCCCGGCCAGGCAGGCGATGCCACGGTGGCCGAGGCCGAGCAGGTGCTCGGTCGCCCGCCGTGCGCCGCCGACGTTGTCCAGCCGCACCCGGTCCGCCTCCAGCCCGGCCACCGCACGGTCCACCACCACGGTTGGCACGGGCGTCTGCCGCAGCGCGCCCGCGACGATCGACGCCTCGGCCGCCGAGTTCGCCAGCAGCAGCCCGTCCACGCGCCGCGCCAGCAGGCTCTGCACATAGCCGAGCTGCCGCGCCGGCTCGTCGTCGCAGTTGCACAGGAACACCGAGTAGCCCGCAGCCCGCGCCGCGTCCTCGACCCCGCGTGTCAGCTCGGCGAAGAACGGATTGGTGATGTTGGGCACCAGCACGCCGAGCACATGCGTCTCGCTGGTCTTCAGCGCCCGAGCCAGCGCGCTGGGCACGTAGCCCAGCTCCGACACCGCCCGCTCGACGCGCTGGCGCGACTGGTCGCTGACCCGCCGGGTGCTGTTGAGGACGTGGGAGACGGTGGTGAACGACACCCCCGCCCGTGCTGCCACGTCCTTGATGGTGGTCACAGGCCGGGGATCACTTGCAGGCGTTGGCGGCCATGTAGTCCACCACCTTGATCTTGCCGCTGATGATGTCGACCTTGGCCGCATCGACCTTGGCCTTCATGTCGGCGCTGACCAGCCTGGCGTTGTGCTCGTCCAGGGCGTAGTCCACCCCGCCTTCAGCCAGGCCCAGCGCGGCGATGCCCGGCGTGTGGTTCTTCGCCACGTTGTAGACGGCCACATCGACGCGCTTGAGCATCGAGGTCAGCATCGTGCCGGGCTGCAGGTGGTTCTGGTTGCTGTCCACGCCGATCGCCAGCTTGCCGGCGTCCTTGGCCGCCTGGTAGACGCCGATGCCGGTGCCGCCCGCCGCCGCGAACACGACATCCGCGCCCTTGGCGAACTGCGCCTTGGTCAGCTCGCCGCCGCGGGCCGGGTCGTTCCAGGCGGCGCCGGTCGTGCCGGTCATGTTGGCGAAGGTCTCCACCTTCGGGTTGGCGAACTTCGCGCCCTGCTCGTAGCCGCACTGGAACTTGCGGATCAGCGGGATGTCCATGCCGCCGACGAAGCCGACCTTGCCGGTCTTGCTCGCCTGCGCCGCCATCATGCCGACGAGGAAGCTGCCTTCATGCTCCTTGAACACGACCGACTGCACGTTGGGCGCGTCCACCACCATGTCGATGATGGCGAACTTGAGCTTCGGGAACTCTTTGGCGACCTTCTCGATGCTCGACGCCTGGCCGAAGCCGATGCCGATGATGGGGCTGGCGCCACGCTCGGCCATGCGGCGGATGGCCTGCTCGCGCTGGGTCTCGTTGGCGATCTCGAATTCGAGGTAGGGCTTGCCGGTCTCCTTCTTCCAGCGCTCCATGCCGCGGTAGGCCGCCTCGTTGAACGACTTGTCGAACTTGCCGCCCATGTCGAAGATGACGGCCGGGTCGGCGTGCGCGGCGAAGGCGGCAGCCAGGGTGCAGGACAGCGTGGCAAGGCGGAGGAAGGTCTTCATCGGAGGTCTCGCTGAAGTGGTGCCGCAAGCGGCGTGGTGCAGGATGGGGCGTCGGGCGCGGTGTTGACGCTGATCGTCAGGATGGGGTGAAATGCGGCGTTCTGGTGGTGCGCAAACGTTTGCTTCCCGCTCGATCAGCACCATCCTAACGTTCGCCGATTCCGGTGGGCGATTCATGTTTTCCCTAGCCGGGGCGGTTCATGTCAGCGACGAACAAGCAGAACCCATGCCTGACGGACGGTGTGCCGCTCGCTCCAGTGCTGGAGGTTGCGGCCTGGTCGGCGCGACCCAAGGTCCTGCTGCACGAGCATCTGGATGGTGGACTGCGCCCGCAGACGCTGCTCGACCTGTGCCGCGCCCGCGGCCTGACGCCACCGGCCGCGACGGCCGAGGCGCTGGGCGACTGGTTCGCGGCCAATGCGCACGCGGGCAGCCTGGAACGCTACCTGGCCGGTTTCGCGCTGACCGTGGGCGCGATGGCCAGTGCGGCTGCCTGCGAGCGCGTGGCCTTCGAGGCCGCCGAGGATGCGCTGGCCGACGGCTGCGTGCTGGCCGAGTTCCGCATGGCGCCGAGCCTGTTCGCTCCGCTCGGCCTGCGCCCGGAAGCAGCGATCGAGGCCCTGCTGGCCGGCCTGGCGCGCAGCGCGCTGCCGTGTGGGCTGATCGTCTGCGCGATGCGCACGGATGGCCCTGCGTGCACCGCGTCGGTGGCGCGCATGGCCGGGCGCTACGCCGACCGTGGCGTGGTCGGGTTTGACCTGGCCGGCGCCGAACGGGGTTTTCCGGCGACGCGCCACCGCGAGGCGCTGCACCTGGCGAACGACGCCGGCCTCGGCCTGACCTGCCACGCCGGCGAGGCCGATGACGGCCACCGCGTCATCGAGGCCATCCGCCTGGGCGCCACCCGCATCGGCCATGGCATCCGGGTGATGGACAACCCGGTCTGGGTCGAACAGGCGCGGGCGGCGGGGGTGCATTTCGAGGTCTGTCCGTCCAGCAATGTGCACACCGGCGCGGTGCGCCGCCTCGCCGCGCATCCTTTTGGCGCGATGACCGCAGCGGGGCTGCACCTGTCGTGCTCGACGGACAACCGGCTGATCTCGCAGGTGACGCTCAGCGGCGAACTGGCCGCGCTGCAGGCGCACCAGCGCCTGTCGGTGGCCACGCTGATGGCGCAGCAGGCCGACGCGGTGCGGGCGTCCTTCCTTGACGACACGGTCAAGGCCGCCGCACTCGCACGGATCGCTGCCGCATGAACCCGGCGGTGCGCCCCGTTGTCTGCTTGGGCGGCGCCAACGTGGACCGCAAGCTGCGCGTGGCAGCGCCGGTGCTGCCGGGCAGCTCCAACCCGGTGTCGGCGCAGGAAGCCTTTGGCGGCGTGGCCCGCAATGTCGCGGAAAACCTCGCCCGCGGCGGTGTGCCGGTGCATCTGCTGACCGCTGTCGGCCAGGACCGCGCCGGCCGCGCGCTGCTGGACGACGCGGCCCGTTGCGGCATCGACACCGGTGCGGTGCTGGTCGTCGCCGACGCGCTCACCGGCAGCTACACCGCGGTCCTGAACCCGGACGGCAGTCTGCACCTCGCGCTGGCGCACATGGACCTGTGCGAGCAGCTCACGCCGGACTGGCTCGCCGAGCGATCCACGCGGTGCCGCACGGCGGCGCTGCTGGTGGCCGACCTGAACCTGCCCGCCGGGACGCTGGCCGCGCTGGTCACCGCATCGGTCGATGCGGACGCACCGCCGCTGGTGCTCGTGGCCGTGTCCGAGGCCAAGATGGTGCGACTGCCCGCACGACTGCAGGGCGTGCGCCTGCTGGTGCTCAACCGTGGCGAGCTGGTTGCGTGGGCCGGCACCGAGGCGGTGGCGGACGGCGTGGCACGGCTGCAGGCGGCGGGTGTGCAGGATGTGGTCGTCACCTTGGGCGCGAAGGGGCTGTGCCACACCGGGGTCGGTGGGGCGCTGGTCTTCATGCCGGCGCCGTCCGTGCCGTCCGAGGCCATCGTCGACGTGACGGGCGCGGGCGACGCGCTGGCCGCCGGGCTGTGCCACGGACTCTGGAGCGGCGCCGTCGCCGCGCAGGGCTGGTCGCCGACCTGCACGCAGGCGCTGGTGCGGGCGGCGCTGACCGTGCAGAGTGCGGCGACCGTCGTGCCCGATGCCGACCCTCTTTCCCCGATCCCGTCCTGAAAGGAACAAGGAATGCCGATGTCCGATCCCCTGATGCGCTTTTCCGACGAGGTGCAGGCCGCACGCGATGCCGGTCGCCCCATCGTCGCCCTCGAATCGACCATCATCGCCCACGGCATGCCGTGGCCGCAGAACGTGGCAACCGCCCGCGAGGTCGAGGCGATCATCCGCGCCCGCGGCGCCACGCCGGCGACGATCGCCGTGATGGGCGGGCAGATCTGCATCGGGCTGTCGGACGGACAGCTCGAACAGCTCGGCCGCGACCCGGACGTGATGAAGCTCAGCCGGCGCGATCTGCCGTATGCGGTGGCGATGGGCCGGGTGGGGGCGACGACCGTGGCGGCGACGATGATCTGCGCGGCGCGGGCGGGCATCGAGGTGTTCGTCACCGGCGGCATCGGTGGTGTGCACCGCGGCGCGGCGGAGAGCTTCGACATCTCGGCCGACCTGCAGGAGCTGGCGCGCACGCCGGTGGCGGTGGTCTGCGCGGGCGCCAAGTCGGTGCTGGATCTGCCGCTGACGCTGGAGTATCTGGAGACGCATGGCGTGCCGGTGGTCGGCATCGGGCAGGACCGGTTCGCGGCGTTCTACAGCCGGGACAGCGGGCTGCCCTGCGATGTCCGCATCGATGCGCCGGCCGACCAGGCGCGTTTCCTGCGGACGAAGTGGTCGCTCGGGCTGGGCGGTGGGGTGGTGTTCAGCAATCCGGTGCCGATGGAGCATGAGATCCTGCCCGCCGAGATCGAGGCCATCACACACCAGGCACTGGACGAAGCGGCGGAGCGCGGTGTCCGTGGCAAGGCGGTCACGCCCTTCCTGCTGGGGCGCATCAAGGAGCTGACCGATGGCCGCAGCCTGGTCACCAACATCGCGTTGGTGAAGCACAACGCGCAGGTGGGGGCCGATCTGGCGGTGGCGCTTGCACTGGCGACGGCCTGAAGGCGTCGATCGGAAAAAAGCAGGGAGACGGGACGACGTTCCGGGGGCTCGCTCTCAAAAGTCCGGATCGCCCGCCTCCCCGGGGACTTCACGCAGTCCCGAAGGCTTCTCTGAGGAGGAGAATCACAAGAGAAGATTCGATGATGAACCGCTGCACCTGGAATGTCATCTCCGAGGGAGGCACCCGGTGCACGGGACCGTGATTCATTGCGCTTCGACGTCGACCGGTGCCTGCTCGGAGGCTTCTGCGGCGGCAAAGGCGCTGAACGCCAGGACCAGGGCTGCGGCGGTGAGCCATTCGGACCAGCGGAACTTCATGGCAGTCTCCAGGAAAGCGGGTTGAACAGGTCGAGCGGCCAGCGTAAGCGGACTTGCCACGGCTGGTGATGACCTGTTTCAAGCCGGATGCGGGTCGTGCGCACTAGTGCACGATAGGCACTTGGCTGCTCCGTGGCGCGCCGGATTCAGCGGCTTTGCGCGATCTGCGGCGCGTCGTCGAGCACGGTCGTGGCGGCCCCTGCGCTCAGGGTGAAGGCAATGGCGGCGGCGGCCAGCCAGTCGGTCCAGCGAGGTTTCATGGCGGTGCTCGGCAGTGGTGGTGCGGTGCCGAGATCTTCGCAAGAGCGCGTTCCTGCATATCCCCTGATCAGGCGGTGGATGGAATCGCTATTGCGCCGCGACGTAGCCCCGCGGAATCGCCCCCAGCAGCCGGCGTGTGTAGTCTTCGCGCGGCGCCGCGAGCAAGGCCTGCGCATCGGCGCGCTCGACCACACACCCATCCTTCATCACCAGCACCTCGTCGGCCATGAAGCGCACCACCGCCAGGTCGTGGCTGATGAAGACATAGGCCAGGCCCAGCTCGTCCTGCAGGTCCCGGAGCAGGTTCAGCACCTGCGCCTGCACCGACACGTCCAGGGCCGACACCGCCTCGTCGAGCACCAACACCTCGGGCGACAGCGTCAACGCGCGCGCGATGGCGATGCGCTGGCGCTGACCGCCGGAGAACTCGTGCGGGTACTTGCCGAAGGCGGTCGCGTCCAGCCCGACACGCTCCAGCAGCGCCAGCGCCCGGGTCTCGCGTTCTCGGTCATCGGCGCCGATCTGGTGGATCTGCATCGGCTCCAGCAGCGTCTGGCCGATGGTGAAACGCGGGTTGAGCGAGGCGTAGGGATTCTGGAATACGATCTGGATGCGCCGGCGCAGCGCCTGCCGCTCGGCCCCCTGCAGCGCGAACAGGTCGCGGCCGTCGAACAGCACCTGACCGGCGGTGGCTTCGTGCAGCCGCAGCAGCGTCAGGCCCATCGTCGTCTTGCCCGAGCCGGATTCGCCGACGATACCCAGCGTGTGCCCGCGCCGCAGCGTGAAGCTCACGTCCTGCACCGCCTTGAAGGCCCGTCGGCCGAACAGCCCCTCGCGGACCGGGAAGGACTTGCACAGCCCGCGCGCCTCGATCAGCACCGGTGCCTCGGCGTCGCGTGGCACGGCCGGTGGTGTCGCGGGTGCCGGGGCTGTCTGCCCGGCGATGTGCGCGTCGATCACCACCAGCCGCCGTGCGGTGTCGTCCAGCCTCGGGCGGCAGGCCAGCAGCGCGCGGGTGTAGGCGTCCTGCGGCGCAGTGAAGACCGTGGCGACCGGGCCGGTCTCGCGGATCCGGCCGTGGCGCATCACCACCACCTGGTCGGCGATCTCGCCGACGACACCCAGGTCGTGGCTGATGAACAGCATGCCCATGCGCCGCTCGGCCTTGATCCGGGCGAGCAGTTCGAGGATCTGGCGCTGCACGGTGACGTCCAGCGCGGTGGTCGGCTCGTCGGCGATCAGCAGGCGTGGCTCGCAGGCCAGCGCCATCGCGATCATCACGCGCTGCTGCTGCCCGCCCGACAGCTCGTGCGGGTAGGCGGACAGGCGCCGTTTCGGTTCGGGCAGACCCACCTCGGCGAGGAGCTCCTCGGCGCGGGCCAGCGCCGCGCGGCGGCCCAGTCCGAGGTGCAGCCGCAGCGGCTCGGCGATCTGCGCGCCGACGGTGAAGACCGGGTTGAGCGAGCCCATCGGGTCCTGGAAGACGCAGGCGATCGCGCGGCCGCGCAGCGCGCGCAGCTCGGCCGGTGGGGCCTGCAGCAGGTCGCGGCCGTCGAAGAGGATGCGCCCGGTGCGCTCGGCGTTCTCGGGCAGCAGGTGGACGATCGACATCGCCGTGACGCTCTTGCCCGAGCCGGACTCGCCGACCAGCGCGACCGTGGTGTTCTCGGGGATGTCGAAGCCAATGCCGCCAGCGTCGTCGCCGACGGCGCGCCCCCAGCGCGTCTGGCCGTGTTCGCGGCCCAGGCGGAAGCGGACCTTCAGATCCTCGATGCGCAGCAGCGTGGAGCCTGGCGTGGATGCGGTCGTCATCGCTTCAGTCCTCCAGTCCGCGCAGCTTCGGGTCGAGCGCGTCGCGCAGCGCGTCCGTCATCAGCGAGAAGGCGGTAACGAACACCGCCATGAACGCGGTCGCGGTGGCGAGCTGCCACCAGTAGCCCAGGATCAGCTCGCTCTGCGCCTCGGCCAGCATCGTGCCCCAGCTCACCTGGTCCACGCTCACGCCCAGCCCGAGGT